>NZ_DASRGO010000166.1:0-3521 GCF_035650995.1 Methyloceanibacter sp.
CGCCTCGCGCACGGCCGCGACGAGCGCATCGACCACCTCTCTCTCGACACGATTGTTGAGGTGGCGCGAGTCGGCCACGTCGGCGAAGCCGCGCCAGCGGTCGGAAATCTCCTTGTCCTTGGCGAGCGTGTTGGTGATCAGCGTGAAGAGCCGGAGATTATCCTTGAACGTCTTGGCGAGTGCCTCGGCCGCCTTGCGCCGCTTCTTCTCGTCGGGGTCGAGCAGGCGGTTGAGCGTGGGCTCGAGGCTGAGCTTCTCGCCGCCCACGTCGAATCTGAGCGAGGTCATCGTCTCGCTGAACAGCCGGTCCCAAGCGCCGCGCGCGGTGACGGCCTTCTCGTGGAAGAGCTGCTCGAGCTTGTCTTCGAGCTGATAGGGCTTCTCCTTGCGCAGGTCCTCGATCCACGGGCGGTAATGCGACAGCTCGGAATGCTCCATCGCCTTGTCGAGCGCCTTGTCGTCGAGACGATTGAGCTCGAGCGGAAAGAACAGGAGCTTCGAGGAGATGGCGGTGATCTTCTCCTGGATGTCGCCGAAGAATTTCTGCCGCTTGGGATCCGAAGTGTCGGCGGCATAGAGCAGGCTCGCGTAAGAGACGATGCGGCCGAGGAGGTCGTTGAGCTGCTCGAACTCGCGCACGGCCTGGGCAAGCGTATAGCCGCCCTTGCCGCCGTCGAGCAGGCTCGCGAGCTTGCCGGCGTAGCGCTCCTGCATGGCGTCGGCCGCGCGTTCCGCGGTGGTGAGATCGTTCTTGAGCTCGGGCGAGTGAGGGCCGCTATAGAGGTCGGCCAGGTTCCACTCCGGCAGGCTCCCGAGCTTGCGCTTAGCCGGCTTCTCAGCAGCGCTCGCGCGCTTGGCTTTGGCTTTGGCGGCACTCGCGGCAAAGGCTGGGTGGGTCGGCCAGAGGGTTAGTTTGGGCAGCATCGGCAGGCCATATCCTCCTTGTGTGGGGCGACAAGCGCCTAGAGTGGGAATGCGACGTCCCTGCGGCAAGAAACACGGCGCTTTCCAGCCCCCGCGCACCGGTCGCGCGACAGCATGACCAAAATCGAACCGCGATAAAGGGGATATTTACCCTTCGAGCGCACTATTTTGGCACAGCAGCGGCGCCCAGGCCCCCTGTGTTGGGCTCTACGAAGCGGCGCTGCCGAGTAGCGTAACCAGTTTTCGTGAGTGTTGCGTCATGCCCAAACGCGTCCTGGTCGTCGACGACGACCCCGCCCAGCGTCGTATTCTTGAAGAGACCATCAAGCGCTTTGGCCATAACGTTGCCACGGCCGAAAGCGGCGAAAAGGCGCTCGCCGCGCTTAAGGCCGACACGGCCGGCGACATCTCTCTTATCCTGCTCGACCTCGTCATGCCCGGAACCGACGGCATGGCGGTGTTGACCGCGATGCGCTCGCTGCCGAGGAAGCCCCCGGCCATCGTGCAGACCGCCCACGGCTCGATCGACGCCGCCATCGCCGCGATGCGGGCGGGCGCGGTCGATTTCGTGGTCAAGCCGGTGAGCCCCGAGCGGCTCGAAGTCTCCATCAAAAACGCGCTGAAGATCGAGGCGCTTGCCGGCGAGCTCAACCGCATCAAGGCCCAAGCCAAGGGCGCGCTCGGCTTCTCCGACCTGATCGCCGGCAGCGAGGCCATGCGCCGCGTCATAGAGCTCGGCAAGAGGGCCTCACGCTCGACCATCCCCGTCCTGATCGAAGGCGAATCGGGCGTCGGCAAGGAGCTAATCGCACGCGCGATCCAGGGCGAAAGCGCCCGTGCCGGCAAGCCCTTCGTCACCGTCAATTGCGGCGCCATTCCTGAGAATCTCGTCGAGAGCATCCTGTTCGGGCACGAGAAGGGCTCCTTCACCGGAGCGACCGAGAAGCGCGCCGGCAAGTTCGTCGAAGCGGATCAAGGCACGCTTTTTCTTGACGAGATCGGCGAGCTTCCGCTCGACGCGCAGGTCAAGCTGTTGCGCGCCCTTCAGGAGGGCGAGATCGATCCCGTGGGGGGAAAGCAGCCGGTCAAGGTCGATTTCCGCCTGATCTCGGCGACCAATCAAAATCTCATCAACCTCGTCAACGAGGGCCGCTTCCGCGAGGACCTCTATTATCGTCTGAACGTGTTCCCGATCTGGGTCCCGCCGTTGCGCGAGCGGCTTGAGGACGTGCCGGAGCTCGTCCGCCACTTCATCGCCCGCTTCGCCGCCGAGGAAGGCAAGCGCATCGACGGCATCGACGCCGAGGCGAGCGCCATGCTCCAGAGCTACACCTGGCCGGGCAACATCCGCCAGCTCGAGAATGCGGTATTCCGCGCGGTCGTGCTCGCCGACACGCCGATGCTGACGGTGGACGAGTTCCCGCAGATCGCAGCCCACGTCGAGGGCTACAAGGTGACCGTGCCGCCCGCGCCTGCGCCCAAGGACCCGGTGCCGCATATCGAGGGTCCGGTCATGCTCGGCGAATCGGCCGCGGCCCCCATGACCATCCACGTGCCGTCCGGCAACGGCAAGGATGCGATCGGCATTCCGGCCTTGAGCGACTCAGGCGAGATTCGCCCGCTCGAAGCCGTCGAGGCCGACATGATCAGGCTCGCCTTCGGGCGCTACCGCGGACGCATGACGGAGATCGCAAAGCGGCTCGGCATCGGCCGCTCAACGCTCTACCGCAAGATGCGCGAGATCGGGCTCGAGGTAAGGCCGTAAGTTTTATGGCCACACTTAAGTAACGATACTTGTTAGGGAAACATTGGTTGGCGGCGTCGTAGGCAACGGGCGGGGGCCCGGAGCGTCGATGTTCTGCGCCTGATAATCGCAAGGCCGAAAAGGCCCTTAAGGGGGAGCGAGGGATGAGGCGAGTCTGTCTGTTGGCGTTGGTCTTGGCGCTCACCGCGCCGTTGGGTACCGCGGGTTTTGCGGCCGAGCCCGAGCAGCCCGAGACACTGATCACGGCGAGCGAGGCGATCCGCATCGCCGTTCAAAATCGCCTCTCGGAGAAATTCACAACCACCACCGACAAGAAGAAGTCCGAGCAGGGTGCGCTCGTCGAGTTCTATTCCGTGCCTGACCGGACGCCGCTTTGGGTCGATCAGAACGGCCTGACCGAGCGCGGCAAGGCCGTCATCGCCGAGATCAAGAACGCCGACGATTACGGCTTGCGCGCTTCGGATTACGCCCTGCCCAACCCGGACGGCTTCAACGCCTCGGACCCGGGCAAGATCGACTGGCTCGCCGATGCCGAGATCACGGTGAGCTACGCCGTGCTCGACTATGCCAACGACGCCCGCGGCGGCCGCATCAAGCCGCAGCGCTTGAGCGAGAACCTCGATCCCACTCTCATGCTGCCCAACCCCTCGGAGGTAATCGAATCGATTGCCATCCGCTCCGATCCCGCCGCCTATCTCAGGAGCTTCCAGCCCGATCAGCCCCAATTCGAGGCGCTGAGGCAGAAGCTGATCGCGCTCCGGCGCGGCAAGACCGTGCGCGTTGCCGCCGAGAGGCCGGCCGACTTCATTCCCGACGGTCCGGTGCTGAAGCT
>NZ_DASRGO010000167.1:0-4479 GCF_035650995.1 Methyloceanibacter sp.
CGCGGCCATCGCCGCCAAGGATTATGGCGAGCTGTCCCATATCGCACGCGAGGCGAGCGTGGTTTACGCCTGGCGCGGCAACGACCGCTCCGCCGCGCTCGAGCTGCTGCAATCGCTTGCCTTCGCCTCGATCCAGGACAACCGGGCCGCACTGTCCCGCGCGCTCGCCGAGACCGGACGCATCGAGCTCGAGGGCGGACGCTATGAGCGCGCGGCGATGCTGTTTCGCGAGATTGCCAAGAGTGCCGCCAAGGATCTCCCGATGCGTCAAGCGCAGAGGCTCAAGGTGAACTTCTGCCAGGCGCTGAACCGGACCGGAAATGCCGATCAGGCTCTGGCAATCGCCCGCCAACTGAAGTCGGAGCTTCCCGCCGAGGAAACGCGTCTCTCCTTTCTCGTCCGCATCGAGGAGGCGCGCGGCTTTGCGGCGCGCGGGCAATTCGCGGAGGCCGAGACGAGTCTCGTCGAGGCCGAAACCTCTCTCGCCGATGCGAGCGACAATTTCAGGCGCCTCGAATATCTCGAGGCCAAGGGCGAGCTCGCCCTGCTCAAGGGCGATAGCGAAGCTGCCGAAATGCTTGCGCAGGTGGCGAGCGAGTTCGCCGAGCAGGATTTGATCGCGCGCGCCGCCATTGTGCGGGTTAAGCTCGCGAACGCGCTGTTCAAAGCGGGCAGGGACGAAGAGGCGCGCGAGGCACTCGCGCTCGCGCTCCGCAGCGCGATCGCCGCCGACCTCGGCGAGCTTGCCGATCGCATCCGCTCCGACATGATGAAAAGCGACGGCGGCAAGCATCTCAAGGAGCTTGCCGAGGACATAGAGTCGATCGGCGGAGGCGCCGGCGTTGCGCGGCGCTTTATCATGCTCGGCCATCTTGGAGGGGGAGGCGGCGGGCAGGTCGACCGCGCGCTCGACCTCAATGACGGAGAGCAGGTCGCTCTGAAGAAAGTCGATCTCGCCGCCTATAGCGCCGAGCAGCGAAGGCGAGCGATCGACTCGGTCAGGGCCGAATATGCCTGCGCGCTTTCGCTCACCCATCCCGGCGTGGCCCGCGTGCGCGATCTTCTCATCGATCCCAAAGGGGCGATCTACATCGTGCAGGAATTCATCGACGGCCCGACCCTGCGCAAGGCCCTCGTCCAAGAGACTCCGCACGAGCAGCTGCTCGGCTATCTCGCCGGCGTCGCCGATGCGCTCGCGGCGCTTCACGCCAAGGGCATCGTGCATCGCGACGTGAAGCCGGAGAACGTGGTGCTGCGCGAGGGAAGCTCGGCCGTGCTGATCGATCTCGGCATTGCTCTGGTTGCTGGTTCGCAAGATGGCCTCGCGCGGATGGGGACGCCGCCTTACATGGCGCCGGAACAGAAGGGCGAAGGAGCGGTCGATGGGCGAGCGGACATTTACGCCCTCGGGCAGATGATCGCCGAGATTTTCGGCGGCAAGCTTCCCCCCAAGCTCTCGTTCGGTTCATTCGGGCAAAGGCCGCAAGACATGCCGCCCGCGCTCGGCAAGCTTGTGCGTCTGATGCTCAAGGAGGATCCCGAGCGAAGGTTTGCCGATCTCAAGGTCATTGCTGAGACGCTGCGGGGCGCGAGTCTGCCTGAGGCGTCTCAGACGTCTTAGGCTCGGCCCAGATGAATTGGTGAAGAGAGAACTTGGCCGGCAGGCGCGTGAGGCTCCAGACCGTGACGTCGAGCTTGGTCGGCTCGGTTACCGTCACCCAGGCGGTCGGGGCCTGAGACGGCTCGTGCGATTGCCGGTCGTCCTTGGCGTCGCCCAGGAACTCGCCGGTCCCCGATTTCTTGACGTTGATGGCGATCGGCACGCCGCTCTCGGCATCGGCGATGAAGCCGTAGATCTGGCTGGGCACGGCGTCGACGGTGAAAGTCTGTTGCACGAGCTTGATGGCCTTGCCGTCGCCGGGGTTGAGCTCGCCATCGTCGATCAGCGTCTTTTCCTCGCCCTCGCCCACCTTGTAGCGGGACGCGGCGAGGTCCTTGAAGGCCGCAAGCGCGATGTCGAACAGATTGTCGAACTGGGCCTTCATCTTGTCCCAATAGGCGCGGTCGGTGTCGGCCACTTTGCGCGCGCCGCCCGCCTCGAGCTCTCTGAGGAGATCGACGCGCTGGGCGTAGTTGATCTGTACCGCGTTGGACATGCGCACCTTCCCGCCGTCTCCGGCGCTGTCGATGACGTTGGTGTTGCCGCCGTTGACGATGCCGATGACCTTGCCGCGCGCGTCGATGAGGGGCGAGCCGCTCGCGCCGCCGGTCACCGGCACGCTGTGCTGGATCAGGAGCGCATTGGCGGGATCGGCGCGGCTCATGAACACATCGGTCAAGGAGCTGATGAAGCCGAAATGGAGCACGGGCGGCGCCTTGGTCGCGGTCGCCGATCCCTTGATGTTCTCGTAAGGGAAGCCGGCGGAAGCGACCGCCATGCCGGGGGCAAGCGCTTCGAGCTCGTCTTGTGAGGCAAGCTCGAGCGTCACGGGCTGACCGGTCTTGGCATCGACGGGAAGGGGGGTCGAAGGATCGATCTCGATGATGCCCACGTCGTACTCGTTGATGAGGTCGAGCGGGGTGAACTTGCCGTAGCGGCTCGTCCCGAGCGTTTGTTTGAAGTTGCCGAAATCGAGGTAACCGGGATGCGAGACGACCCCCTTGATCTTGATGTGCGTGCCGTCGGGCGCGACGAGGAAGAACTCATCCTCGTGGCCCATGATCGCTTGCGTGACGTGGGCGTTGGTGGCGAGCAGGTTCGGCGCGAAGGCCCAGGCGGTCGCCTCGGGCAGAGGCTTGCCGTCTTCGTCCTTGGCGACGAGATAGACCGCGGCCTCGAGCCGGGCGAGCGTAGCTTCGGAAAATTCCTTCTCGGCGCGCGCGGCCGCGGCGGCGTTGGCGGCAGCGATTTGCTCTTCGAGAGTGGTGCTCGTGTAGTAGTTGAACGCAAAGAGAGCCACGAGAACTGTCACCAGCGCCCCAAAACCAATGGCGACGCGCGAGGTAAGTCTGCTGGTCGCGGTGGACATCGTGTCCTGTAGACCCGTCTCCGGCAACTCCTCGGTCGCCTTAGGTCTTTCAATCTCGACCTTGAAAGCAGGACCGTCTTTGTTGCCGAGCCTGAACTCACTTTCCGATTTCACCAGCATGTCGTTCTCGGCGGGCACGCCGTTGATCGCGACGTAGCCTTTGCCGAACAATTCAGTGTGATAGTCGCCAGACGCCATGCGTCTGAGCTGGAAATGCTTACGGCCGATTACAGTGAACTCGGGCGGATAGATCACTTGCGCCGCTTCGCGGTCGCGTCCGAAAAGGATCGTGTCGACGCGATCGTCGAAACGCTGCTCCTGACCCTTCAGCGGCCCTTCGAGGTGTTTGATGGTGATGGACATGGCAGGGTCTCGTTGACGCGCTGAGGACAATCTCGGATCGAATTACGGCGACTTGGGTCCGTCGAGCGGAGGCACGCGTCCGCGCGAGGTCCATTCGGCCGTGAACACGGGAAGCGTGGGGCGGCTTCTGATCGCCTGTTTCTCGCTCTCTTCCGAGGCCGGCTGAACCTCGGCGCGGCCGACCGGGATCAACAGGATATCCTCGCCGAGGTCGAACTTGGCTTGCGCGGCGAAAGCCTCGGTCGCAAGCACGCAGTCGGTGGGAAGGCCCGGGAAGTCGTCGGCGGATTGCAGGTGCGCAATCAGCTTCTTGTCGGGCTTGAGCTTCGCGCTCCGCACGAGGCCAAAGTCGCAAATGACTCTCAGCGCCCGCTTGGCCTCGCGCGCGGCCTTGACGGCGTCGCGGCCTAAGTCGAGCGCCTCCTCGGTCGATCGGGCGATGAGACAAAGGCCGCGCCGTCCGTCGCGATGGGTGCGCTCGATCGCATCGCGGCCCTTGCTCACTGCCTTGAACAACCGGTCGAGCGCGCCGTTTCCGTTCTTGAGGGCGGACGCGGCATCCCACAGGAACACGACGGGCCCGAAAGCGGCGAGTTCGCCCTCGCGTTGCTCGCGGGTTGCGCGAGGATGCGGATAGACGATCAAATCGAAGGCGCGGCCGTGCGCGCGCCAGTCGTCAAGCACGCGATTTGCACCGCCGAGCGTGTCAGGAACGGTCCCATCGGCGACGACGAGCAGCCGGCAGCTCGTCTGCAGCGTCGCCGCCCGCTGTAGGGCGCAGCCCGCGGCGTAGCGGAAGGCATAGAAGAAACAGGCATCGAGATCGCGTTCGGCCGGCTCGCTCGGATCCATGATGGTCAACGAGCGCACGCCCTGCGATTCGAGGATGGCGCGGAAACGCTTCTCCCACTTGCCAGGCCGGTCGGCGGGATCGCCGATCTTGACCGAAGTCTCGATGAAGCGCTCGGTCGGGAAGGGCAGCACGACGTCGAGCTCGGCGCCCGAGGCGAGCGCGATCTCGGCGAGGATGATGTCGGTGCCGGAGGCGAGCGCGCCGTAGACGATGCCGGCATTGTGCTCGGCCATC
>NZ_DASRGO010000168.1:0-9267 GCF_035650995.1 Methyloceanibacter sp.
AATCGTGGCTCAATATGCAGTCTGCCTATGACCTATGGCACGCCGAGCGCCGCATCGACGTATCCGACATCCCACCCATGCGCGCCGCCTAGGAGCACCTCTGTCGAGGAACGCGCCACCGCCCGTAGCGCCAGGGCGCGAGCGGATGATGCACATTCCGGAGATCGGGGACCGGGTCGAAGCCCATGCTGCCCCAAGGATGACAACGGCAAAGCCGCGCGAGCGTGAGCCAGCCGCCTTTCCACGCGCCGTTCTTCTCGATCGCCTCGCGCGCATAGTCGGAACAGGTCGGCAGATGCCGGCAATGCGCACCCACGAGCGGCGAGAGGGTCAGGCGATAAAGCGCGATCGCTCCGAGCAACGGCGCCTTCACCGCGCGCGACAGAAGGCTCACGGGTAAGGCTCTCCGTTCTTGTGCGTGAAGGTGAAGCGGCCCCCCTCTTTGCGCCCGCCGAGATCGATGTCGCTGTAATGGGCGACTTCAACCGGCATGCGCGTGCCGACTTCGAGATAGACCGCAGGCTTATCGCCGCGATTGATGAGATGATGCCCGTTCGGCTCGCCGGCGGGGAAGCCCGCAGCCATTCCGGGGCGCAGCACCGTCTCGCCGTCGTCGCTCACGAGGGTGATCTCGCCCTCGAGCACATAGACGAACTCGTCCTCGTTCTCGTGCCAATGCCGCTGCGAGGACCAGGCGCCCGGAGCGAGCGTCGTCAGATTGACGCCGAACTGGGTCAACCCGAGCGGATCGCCGAGCGCGCGCTTGGCGCGGCCCTCAAGCGGCGCGTCGAACGGCTTCGGATAGATGCTTCCGGTCCGCGGCGTCACGCTTGCAGGATCGAGCCAGCTGCCCTTGGTCTTAGCCTTCTGCAATTTCACCCCCTCTTCGCTCATCCAGAGCACGGCCAATTACGCCGGGCTCACCTGATCCGTATGGGTCTCGCCGCCCTGCCGCGCGCGTTTCGCCTCGATTTCGCGGATGGCCTCCTCGACGGCGTCGAACACGAGCAGCGTCGAAGCGTGCCGCGCCCGATAGTCGCGCACCGGCTCGAGCATGGCGAGGTCGGCCCATCTGCCCGACGGCGGCGGCCCGCCCTGCTTCAGCATCTTGCGCATCTGGGCGCCGACCGCTTTGAGCTCGTCCGCGCTCGAACCCACGATCTCCCGCCCCATGACCGAGGCCGCCGACTGCCCAAGCAGGCAGGCCTTAACGCTCTGGCCGTAGTCCGTCACCACGTCCCCCTCCATCGAAAGGTCGACGCTGACCGTGCTGCCGCACAGCTTCGAATGCGCGGTCGCCGAGGCCTCCGGCGCCTCAAGCCTCTTGGTGCGCGGTATCGCCGCGGCAAGCTCGAGGATACGCTGGGTATAGATGTCTTCCGGCAGTGTCATCCTGGTTGCAAGAACCCTTACGCTCGCCTTGCGAGCCGAAATCACGCATTATATATGCAACCGGGCGCGCGAAATGACAGGGCGCGACGCGGCGCCCCGGCCAAAAATCGGATTGACGAGGCTGTTATATTAATCTTGAGACGGCGGCTCTCCGCCCTCATGCGTTGTAATCGACGAGGACCGCTGTGACCGCCATGGACGCCCCGGTAAAAAAGCCCAAGACCCGGCCGCAAATCGAGATCGGCCGCGGCCCTGCCATCGTGCGGCCGACGCGCGAGGAGGCCGAGGAGGCGGTGCGCACGCTCATCGCCTATGCGGGCGACGATCCCGACCGCGAGGGCTTGCGCGAGACGCCGCGCCGCGTCACCTCCGCCTATGACGAGTTCTTCTCCGGCTATCGCGAGGACCCGCTCGAGGTGCTGTCACGCACCTTTGACGAGGTCGCAGGCTATGACGACATCGTGATGCTGCGCGACATCGAGCTCAACTCGCATTGCGAGCACCACATGATTCCGTTCGTCGGCAAGGCGCATGTCGCCTATTTCCCGACCGATCGCGTCGTCGGCATCTCCAAGCTCGCCCGCGTGGTCGACGTGTTCGCCCACCGGCTCCAGACCCAGGAGACCATGACCGCGCAGATCGCCGAGACCATCGACAAGGCGCTCAAGCCCAAGGGCGTCGCGGTGATGATCGAGGCCGTGCACCAGTGCATGTCGATCCGCGGCGTGAAGAAGCCGGACGTCGCCACCATCACCACCCAGTTTACCGGCATCTTCAAGGAGGATCCGGCGCAGCAGGCCCGCTTCATGGCGCTTGCCGAACGCGGACGCCGTTGATGGGCTTCGCCCCGCGGGACGCAACGCGGTGAAAAAGGACCCGTTCTTTCCCCCTCAAGGAGGCGACAAGGCCGAAATCGAGGAAGGGAGCGTGTTCGCTCCCCGCTTCGACAAGGACGGGCTCATCCCCGTGATCGCGGCTTCGGCCGCGACCGGCGAAGTCCTGATGCTTGCCTACATGAACGCCGAGGCGCTCGCGCTCACCATCGAGACCGGCGAAGCGCACTACTGGTCGCGCTCGCGCGGCAAGCTGTGGCGCAAGGGCGAGACGAGCGGCAATGCCCAGCGCGTGGTCGAGCTTTGCACCGACTGCGACCAGGACACCCTCCTGCTCAAGGTCGAGATGACGGGATCGGAGGCCTGTTGCCACACGGGGCGGCGGTCCTGCTTCTATCGCGCTGTTGCGGTTGGCGAACCAATCGGCAAGCGGGGCGTTAGGTTGCGCATGATCGACACCGAGCGGCACTTCGATCCAGAAAGCGTTTACCGTCATTCTGGTGCCGCAAAGAGAACCTTAAAGAAATCGGAGTAAGGTTCCCGGCGGCTAGATGAGTCGCATCGGCTAAGCCGATCGAGACGCCGATCGAAGCTCGAGCAAGGCCATCTCGGCCAAGCTGCCGGACCCTTTTCCGGACGGAGCTTTCGGCATGGGCAGCGTTGGAAGACCTAAACTCGGCATTGCACTCGGCGGAGGAGCCGCGCGCGGCTGGGCCCATATCGGGGTCCTGCGCACGCTGGTGGCGGCCGGGCTCGAGCCTGACATCGTGGCCGGCACCTCGATCGGCGCGGTGGCCGGGGCCTGCTATGTGACGGGTCGCCTCGACGCGCTTGAGAATTTCGCGCTCGCTTTGACCCGCCGCCGCATCTTCGGCTTTCTCGACTTCAATTTCGCGGGCTCGGGCCTCATTACCGGGCAGCGGCTGAATGCGCGGCTCGATCATCACCTCGAGGGCTTTCAGATCGAGCAACTCGACCGCAAGTTCGTCGCCGTCGCCACCGAGCTCGGCACCGGGCACGAGATCTGGCTGAGAAAGGGCAGCCTGGTGACGGCGCTGAAAGCGTCCTACGCGCTCCCCGGCATCTTCAAGCCCGTTCAGATCAACGGCCGCTGGCTGATCGACGGGGCGCTCGTCAATCCCATCCCCGTCTCAGTCTGCCGCGCGCTCGGCGCCCGCGTCGTGATCGCCGTCAATCTCTCCACCGACATCTTCAACAAGGGCGCCGTGATCCACGACCACGAGGCCTTCGCGGACCCTGCCTCGTCCGAGGACAGCGATCCTCTGCCGGGCTCGAACGGCCGCGCCGCCATGCATCTCCTTCATCGGCAGATCTTCGGCAAGAGCGACGGCGCGCCCGGCATCTCGGCGGTGATGATGGATGCCATCAACATCACCCAGGACCGTATCGCCCGTTCAAGACTCGCAGGCGATCCGCCCGACATCGCCATCGGGCCGAAACTCGGCGATATCGGCTTGTTCGACTTCCACCGGGCGAGCGAAGCCATCGCCCAGGGCGCCAAGGCCACCGAGCGGGCGATGGACGACATCAGGCACGCGCTCCGCGTGCTCGCAGCCTGACCTTCCGAAAAGCCAAAGACTTTCCGGTTTCGCGCCTAGGGGACCTGGCCCGTCAGCCGGTGGCGATATATTCGCGCATCGCCGCGGCTTCCATCTCGGCTTCCGCGATGCGCATCCTGACCACATCGCCGATCGACACGATTCCGGCGAGCCGCCCGCGCTCCACCACCGGCATGTGGCGGAAGCGGTGAGCCGTCATCTCGGCCATGATGCGTTCGATAGTGTCCGACTCGCGGCAGGTCACCACCGTCTTGGTCATGCAGGTCTCGACCGGCTCGTTAAGCACCGTGGGGCCGGCCCTTGCGATCTCGCGAACGATATCCCGCTCGGTGACGATGCCGACGACCTTGCCTTCGATCCCGGTGATAACGATGCAGCCGATGCCGTGCAACCCGAGCAGCTTGGTGATGTCGAGCAGCGTGGTATCGGGCGTGGTGGTGAAGACCTCCCTGCCCTTCTCTTTGAGAATTGCAGCGACGTTCATCCTCGTTTCCTCCAGTCCGGGAGCTTCCGTCCCGGTACTGCGACATTCTGTCCCCTCCTCGGCTGAGACGCAAGGGACAGCCGATTCGGAACGCCCGAGGCGGCTCAAACGATCCGGCGCTCCTCCTCGGAAAGGCGAGGCGCGGTGTCGAAAAAGCCGAAGGCCAGAAGGCCGAACAGGAAGCCGCCGATATGCGCCTCCCACGCGATCCCGCCCTCCTGACCCGCGATCCTGACCGCGGTCAGACCGAAATAGGCGTTGATCGCCACCCACAGGGCGAGAAAACCGAGGATGCGGAGGTCGCGCATGGTTTCGCCGAGGGGCATCAGCGGCGCGGCGAGGATGTTGTCGGCGCCATGATAGGCTGCCGGCTTCGCCTTGAAGATGAACCTGAGCGCGCCTGCCATCTGTCCCGAGATGGCCGCCGAGGCTCCGACCACGGGTGCCATCTCGCCGAAATGGAAGGCAAGGTGGGTGACGGCGCCTGCCAATCCGCATAGGACGGAGAACACCGCGAACTTGGCGTTGCCGACGCGGCGCGCCACCGCCGTGCCGAAGGCGAGCATCCACATCACGTTGACGAGGAGATGCACCCAGCCGGCGTGCACCACCATGTAGGTGAAGAAGGACGTGACGGCGGTGAGATACCCGCCGGGGAGCTCAGGCGCGGCGCCGCTATAGCGCGCCGGAATGAAGGCGAGCGCGAGCAGCACAGTTAGGTCGATGTCGTCGGGGAGAAGGCCCCTCACAAGCTGGATCGCGATCATCAGGCCTGCTGCCGCGCTGACCCCGCGCGGCACGTTAAGGATGGGCTCACTCGCAGCCATGGCACAGGCGCTCCAAGCAAACGGCGCGAAATGGCGCCGGCGGCAACCATAATTGCGGGGAAAGGGGCGCCCGATCCCCAATGTTCCGGCCGTGGCACACTCCCTGCTTAGTCAGTCCACGAGCATCGCAAGCTCAGTCTCTGTGCCAATTGGGGATATTTACCCTCCCTCGGCCGAAGAATGGGCGTGCGCAGTACCACGGTGTAGCGTTTTGCGACGGGTGGGTTATGCAGCAGCCGACGAGCAGGCAGCTTTACGCGTATTGGGATCGCGTACGCAATGGCCGCGTTGCGCCGCGCCGGTTCGAGATCGAGCCGGCCAGGATCCCCGCGCTGTTGCCCGAGACGTTCATCGCCGAAGGCGCGGGCTTGCTCGGGTTCCGCTTCCGGCTCGCTGGCACGAAAATCTGCGAATATTTCGGCAAGGAGTTGAGAGGTATCGATCTTTTGAGCTTGTTCGCCGAGGCCGACCGCGAGCAGCTGATCGCCATACTTCAACCCATCCTGTCCGACGGCGCGGTGGGTCATGGGCTGTTTCGCTCCTTCTCCGCCACCAACCGCGAGGCTGCCTTCGAGCTCCTCCTGTTGCCCCTCATCCATACCGGAGAGTCTATCAACCGTCTGCTTGGCGGCATGACTGCCGTGGAACCGCCGTTCTGGCTCGGCGGCGAGCCGCTCACGCGTCACGAGATCGTCGAGTTGCACCTGCATTGGCCCGACGGACCCCCCGCGCACGCGGCGGGTCAAGCGGGGGAAGTCGTGCGCCTGTCGCCACGCCGATTCAGAGTGCTTGACGGCGGGCTGGCCGGCCGGCCGACCGACCATCATGGTTAAAAACCAACGTATACTGACAATTCCATTTTTGAGCGGCAATTTATTCGGTCCTTAACGCGCATCTTTTAGGGTTTATCTGCCGACGAAACCCCCGCGTAGGCAGAACTCATGAGTGCCGCACCTGTTGAGGAGCCCCCGCCTGCAACGCCGCATTTGCGCGTTAAGCGGACGTTCGAATCCTCGACCCAGCATCTCACCAAAATCGTTCGCGACCGCCGCCGCTTCCGGCGCGTCGACGTGAATCTCCAAGGGCGCTTCATGCGCGAGAACCGGGAGGAGTACCCTTGCGAGGTGTTTCAGATGTCGGCCGGCGGCATGTCGCTGCGCTCTCCCGTGTCGTGCGCGGTGGGCGAGCGGATCGTCGCCTATCTCGACCACGTGGGCCGCGTCGAGGGTGTCGTGGTCAGGCCTGTCGAAGGCGGCTTTGCCGCCCGCATTCTGGCGAGCGCCTCAAAGCGCGAGCGCATCGTCAATCTCCTGACCTGGCTTATCAATCAAAGGGCGCTCGGCCTCAGTGAAGAGCGTAAATACGAGCGCACCGTACCGCGCATCAGCGCCTCCAAGCTCATCCTGTCAAATGGCGACGTGCACAATTGCCGCGTGCTCGATGTGTCCTTGAGCGGCGCCTCGATCGCCTGCGAGGTCAAGCCGCCGATCGACACCGTCGTCCTCCTCGGGCGCATGCGCGGCCGCGTGGTCCGCCATCACGATCAGGGCGTGGCAATAAAATTCGCCGAGCTGCAAGATCCCGACAATATTGCGCGGGCCTTCGGTTGAGCCGCAAAAGACCGCATAGCGGGGCGCGAACGGGCGGTTTTCGAGCCTCTTTCCCGCCTCCAAGAATCGCTGGATTTCCGCCGAAAAACGCGATTTGTTCTCAAGTTCCCTAAAATTTTAGGGATCGGGGGAACATCACGCTAACCTTACCCCGTTCAGGTTTGAGTAGTTCTAACTAAAAAACCCCTACCAATACTGCTTTAAAATGCTGGCTTCTTTTATCAGGTTCTCAAAAGCTTTCTGACATAGTGCACCCCAATAAAACGGGGGGTGCAATGAAACAGTTTGTTCTAGGTTCAGCCTTCTTGATGTTCATCTCATCTTTGCCGGGTGACGTGACCAACGATCACTCGATCAGCGTCACGCCGCCGAAGATCGAGGCCCAGAAGGTGGCGTTCTTGCAGTCGTTCGGCGATACCTTGCCGCCCATCGGCTACGTGAATTTCTGCCGCGAACATCAGGCCGATTGCCAGCCGCAGCCGAAATTCGCCGATCGGGTTCAGCTCACGGGCGCGAAGTTTCGCGAGCTCGAGCAGGTCAACATGCAAGTCAATACCTCGGTCCAGCCCATGACCGACATGGAGCTCTACCACAAGGTCGAGTATTGGACCTATCCGACCAAGCACAAGGGCGACTGCGAGGACTACGTGCTGCTCAAGCAGCGTCTCCTGATCGAGCGCGGCTGGCCCGAGAGCACGTTGCTCATCACCGTCGTGCGCGACGAGAACAAGGAGGGCCACGCGGTCCTCACCGTGCGCACCGACAAGGGCGATTTCGTTCTCGACAACAAGCGGAACGAGATCCTGCGCTTCGCCGATACGCCCTACACCTACATCAAGCGGCAGTCAGAGCGTAATCCGCTCGTGTGGATCTCTCTCCTGCCGCCGGAGACGGCGCCGCAGACTCAGGTGTCGGCCTCCAACAGCCACTGAAGGAGCTTTTCGACCCCCAACCAGAACAAGGCCCGGTGATCATCCCCCACCCATCCCCGACCCAGCCGGGCCTTTCCTCGAGCCGGTCTCTGCAAAGAGACCGGCTCTTTTTTTCGGGTGACGATTAGAGCTTGACGATCAGGTCGAGCAGGAGCGCGCCCGAGCACAGGCTCCACGCCGCTGCAATCAGCGCCGAGACCCCGAACCAGATCTTCGGCCGCCCCTGGATGATCTGCCCGCGCCAGGCATTGCGCATCAGAATGGCCGGCCCTGCCGCTACGCGAAGGAGCACGCCGGCGAGCGAGTCGAGAATGGATTTGGGTTCGATCGAAAAGCGCAAAGGCTCGCCCGAAACGAGTTGAACGAAGCTCGCGAGCACGCCGGCGAAGACGAAGCCGACGGCCGTCACGTAAACGTAAAGCGCCAGGAATTGCATTGCCCCACCTCGCCGCTTTTCCGCCTGTCCCGCGGAAACGCACTTTAGCGGCTGGGGGCCCTCCCTTGGACCGAATTCTTAAGGACTAGTTAACTCTCGTGCCGCGCTGGCACGGAACGCGCCCTACTCCTTCAGGTCGTAATCGAGGATGGCCATCTGGAACTGGTAGGCGGTCTCGCCCTCCTCCTCGTCGCGAAAGATGACGCCGATGAACTCGTCGCCGACGAACACCTCAGCCGAATCTTCCTTGCGCGGCCGCTGCTTCACCTCGAGCACAGGCAGCCGGAAGATCTTCCTCAGATAACGCTCTAACTTGATGATCTCGTCCCGTGTCACAGCCCCTCCAATCGGAGCCCGCTCGACACGGGCGCCCCAAGAGTTCCTCGCCTACTGGCAACCGCAATCATCGTCGGCGATCATCTGATCCATGGAAAGGGCCGGCTCCTCGCAGCCCGACGGCCCGATGTCGCGCGCAGGCACGCCGGCGACGGTGCGCCGCGGCGGCACGTCATGCAGCACGACACTCCCCGCCGCCACGCGCGCGCAATCGCCCACTTTGATGTTGCCGAGGATCTTGGCCCCTGCCCCGATCATGACGCCGCGCCCGATCTTGGGGTGGCGGTCGCCCCGCTCGTTGCCCGTGCCGCCGAGAGTGACGCCGTGCAGCATCGAGCAGTTGTCGCCGATGACCGCCGTCTCGCCGATGACGATGCCCGTCGCGTGATCGAACATAATGCCCTTGCCGATCACCGCGGCGGGGTGGATGTCGACCTGAAGGAAGCGCGACGTGAGACTTTGCAGGTAGAGCGCGAAGTCCTTGCGGCCCGCCTTCCACAGCGCGTGCGCGATGCGATAGGTCTCGAGCGCATGGAAGCCCTTGAAATAGAGCAAGGGCTCGATCAGCCGGGCGCTCGCCGGGTCACGCTTGGTGACCGCGACAAGGTCGGCGCGGAAGGCGTCGCCGAGCGAAGGCTCCTGTTCCAGAACCTCGTGGAAAGTCTTGTGCATCAACCCTGAATCGAGCGCAGCGTGCTGGAGACGGCGCGCCAACCGGTGGCACACGGCATCCTCGAGACGCTTATGGTCGAGCACCGTGGCGTAGATGAAGCCGCCGAGCGCGGGCTCTGCCCTGCTGATCTCCTCCGCCTCGCGCCTGACCTGGCTCCAGACCGG
>NZ_DASRGO010000169.1:0-3905 GCF_035650995.1 Methyloceanibacter sp.
CTATTACGACGGCGCGCCGGAGCCCGCCGATCCCGTTCTGCAAAAGGGCAAGGTGGCTCTGCTCGTGATCGACGTGCAGAACACCTATCTCGACCGGCCCGATCCCGCCACGCTCAAGGGCGACGCGCTCAAGCGCTATCATGCCTGGACGCCGTTTCACGAGCGCATGCACGCGACCGTTTTGCCGAACGTGCAGCGGTTGCTCGCCCGCTTCCGCGACGGCGGTCTCGATGTTCTGTTCGCGCGCATCGCTTGCCTGCGCAAGGACGGGCGCGACCGCTCGCTCAGCCAGCGAAAGCCGGGCTGGAACGACTTGTTGCTGCCCAAGGATGAGCACGCGTCCCAGATCCCGCATGCGATCGCGCCGATTGGCGACGAGATCGTGGTGACGAAGACCACTGACAGCGCGCTGACCGGCACCAATCTCCGCTTGATCCTCACCAATCTCGGCATCACGCATGTGGTCTGCGCCGGGATCTTCACCGATCAATGCGTGTCATCAACGGTGCGCAGCCTGGCGGACGAGAGCTTCGACGTGATCGTGGTCGAGGATGCCTGCGCCGCCGGAACGCAGGAACTGCACGACCGCGAGATCGAGATCATGAATATGATCTATGCGAGCGTCGTGAGCACCGAGGAATTGATGGGCTACCTGCCCTAGCCGACGGTTACCGCTACGTCGTTGCGCTCCAGGCTGGTCATCAGACTGCCTTCGGGCTCGGCGTCGGTGACGAGATGGGCGACGTCGCGCCAGGCGAGGTAGCGCGAGGGAAAGATGCGGTCGAATTTCGAGTGATCGGCGACCACCACCGTCTTGGCCGCACGCTTTCCCATCGCGCCATAGACCGTGCCGCACTCGATCAGCGCGTCGGTCGGGCCCTCCACCGTCAAGCCGCTCGCGCCGAGGAGGGTAAAATCGGCATAGAAATTATTGAGGAAGGACACGGTCTGGACGCCGACCGTCGCACCCTCCGAGGCGAGATAATCGCCCGGGAGCATAATGACCGTGATGCTGGTATTGAGCGAGAGAACGGTGGCGACGCCGAAGGAATGGGTGATCACGGTGATGTTGGCGAGCTCGACCGACATGCGCCGCGCGACGTGCACGGTGGTGGCGCCCGAGCCCATGATGAAGATGCGTCCCCCCTTGATCAGGGGCAGGGTGGCGCGGGCGATGCGCTCGCGCTCGGCGATGAAGTAGCCGTAACGCTCCGAAAGCGCGGGCTCGCTGCTGAGCGGCCGCACCGCGCCGCCATACGTGCGGTTGAGCAGACCCTGCTCGGTCAGCTCGTCGAGGTCGCGGCGGATGGTCTCGGTGGAGACTTCGAGACGGGCCGCGAGGTCGGCGACGCGCAGGCTCGGCGTCCGGTTCAGCTCGGCGAGGATCTGCGCTTGCCGGTCGGATTTCGTCCGTCTCGCACGTATGGGTTTTTGCATGGTCCTGTCGGTCGAAGGAGGCTGCATGCCGCACCCCGGTTTATGGTTTGCCCGCCTCGGCCGCAGTGGGCTAGGGCCGGCCGAAGACTTGCAATTCTATCACGGCTGGGATGAAACCCTAACGGTTCACCTGGGATCGCAAAGGCTTCGAGCGTCATGCTCGCGCCGCGATGACGAGCGATGCTAAAACAGTGCCTCGGGCGGCGATGCCATGCCGTCGGGCGTCAAGCTTTGGGGAGGCTTCTTCAGGTGGAGCGCTGTCATGGTCCAGTGGGTACCCGATCCGACCTTCTATCCCTCGCCGCGGCTCGCCGCCAAGGCGCCCGCCGAGACGCTCGCCTATGTCGCAACGTTCTGTCCGGAGCGGACGGCGCCCGACGCTCTCGCCGTAGTCGACGTCGATCCAAAGTCGGCGTCCTATTCCAAGGTCGTGGGACATCTTGATCTGCCCTATGCCGGCGATGAGCTGCACCATTTCGGCTGGAACGCCTGCAGCTCCAATCTCTGTCCCAATGCGCCGCATCCGCACATCGAGCGGCGCTATCTCATCGTGCCGGGACTTCGCTCCTCTCGCATCTACGTCATCGACACCAAACCCGATCCCAAGAGCCCGACCTTTTTCCGGATCATCGAGCCGCAAGAGATCATGGAGAAGACGGGTTATAGTCGGCCGCACACGGTGCATTGCGGGCCCGACGGCATCTACGTGTCGGCGCTCGGCAACGCCGACGGCGGCGCGCCGGGCGGCGTGTTCCTGATCGACCACGAGACCTTCGAGGTGCTCGGCCGCTGGGAAGTCGAGCGCGGCCCGCAACGGCTCGCCTACGACATGTGGTGGCATCTCGGCTACGACACGCTGGTGACGAGCGAATGGGGCACGCCGAACATGGTGGAGAACGGGCTCGTGCCGGAGATCCTGCTCGGTGCGCAATATGGGCGCCGGCTGCATTTCTGGGACCTGCACAAGCGGAAGCACGTTCAAGAGATCGATTTCGGACCCGAGCAGCAGCTCGTGTTCGAGCTCCGGCCGGCGCACGATCCGACCAAGGCTTACGGCTTCGTCAATGCCGTGATCAGCCTCAAGGACCTCTCGGCCTCGATCTGGACTTGGTACCGCGACGGCGACAAATGGGCGGCGAAGAAGGTGATCGAGATTCCGGCCGAGCCGGCCGATCCCGATCTGCTTCCGCCCCTGCTCAAGGGGTTCAAGGCGGTGCCCCCGCTCGTCACCGACATCGACCTCTCAGTCGACGACAAATATCTCTACGTGTCCTGCTGGGGGACGGGCGACCTACTTCAATATGACGTGAGCGATCCCTTCGCCCCGAAGCTCGCCGGCAGGGTCCGCATCGGCGGGATCGTGTCGCGGGCCAGCCATCCCAAGGCCAAGGGACCGCTCAACGGCGGCCCGCAAATGGTCGAGATCAGCCGCGACGGCAAGCGCGTCTATTTCACCAACTCGCTCTACGGCGCGGTCGATCCGCAGTTCTACCCCGAAGGTATCGACGGCTGGATGGTGAAGCTCGACGCGGATCCGGCCGGCGGCATCTCCTTCGATCCCGACTTCTTCATCGCATGGCCGAAGACGCACCGGCCGCACCAGATCAGGCTCGAAGGCGGCGATTCCTCCTCGGACTCCTACTGCTTCCCGTAAGCGGGAGCACCGGCTCTGCGCGCTTCGGCATCGGCCACGTGCCGCTTCACGGCAACGAAGCTGTCGGGCGTGACCGAAATCGAGTCGATGCCGCACGCGACCAGGAACTCGGCAAAATCCGGCCGATTGCTCGGCGCCTGCCCGCATAGCCCGACCTTGGCGCCCGCCTGATGCGCCCGCTCGATGACCGTGCGGATCATCCACTTGACCGCCTCGTTGTCCTCGTCGAACAGCTCGGCAAGCAGCTCGGAGTCGCGATCGACGCCGAGGGTGAGCTGCGTCAGGTCGTTCGAGCCGATCGAGAAGCCGTCGAAGCGCCGGGCGAATTCATCGGCAAGAACGACGTTCGACGGGATTTCGCACATCACATAGACCTCGAGCCCGTTCTCGCCGCGGACCAGACCGTTCTCGGCCATGACCTCGAGCACGCGATCAGCTTCCTCCGGCGAGCGGCAGAACGGGATCATCACCACGACATTGGTGAAACCCATCTCCTCGCGCAGGCGGCGGATGGCACGGCACTCGAGGGCGAAGCCTTCGCGATAGCGCGGCGAGTAGTAACGCGAGGCGCCGCGGAAGCCGAGCATCGGATTTTCCTCTTTCGGCTCGAACTCTGCGCCGCCAATCAGGCCCGCATATTCGTTGGTCTTGAAGTCGCTCATCCTGATGATGACCGGCTTCGGGTGGAACGCGGCGGCGATGCGCGCGAGCCCCAAGGAAAGGCGGTCGACGAAATAATCGGGCTTGCGGCCGTAACCGCGCGTGAGCTCGTCGATCGCGGCCATGGCCTTCCCGTCGGTCAGGCTGTCGGAAT
>NZ_DASRGO010000170.1:0-3794 GCF_035650995.1 Methyloceanibacter sp.
GTCGCGGCGAGGAGCCCGTAGCTCAGCCGGTAGAGCACTTGACTTTTAATCAAGGGGTCATGGGTTCGAATCCCATCGGGCTCACCATTCGCGTCAGACACCGCTC
This sequence comes from Methyloceanibacter sp., assembly GCF_035650995.1. GTDB lineage: Bacteria > Pseudomonadota > Alphaproteobacteria > Rhizobiales > Methyloligellaceae > Methyloceanibacter. Next base: position 107 of record NZ_DASRGO010000170.1, read on the forward strand.
ACGTCAGATCGGGAGCCGATCGATGATGGACGAACTTGAAGCCTTGAAGGCACGGCGCGCGGAGCTCGAGCGTCAGATCGCCGAGCTCGAATCCCTGCAGACGGCGCTCTACATGCCCGGCATCACCATCGTACCGCAGGAGGGCATCCCGGCCGCCGACGCCGATCAGCAGTTGGAACACCTGCGCGCGGCCATTGTCGAGATCGACACGCAAATCGGGGAGATGACGGCCCCCGGCAAATCCTGAGCCTCGCCGGGCGCCCCAGCGTCATGCGCCGGTGGAAAAAGCGAAGGCGCCGGAACTCCCCGGCGCCTTCACTCATCGAGACGTCCGCTCGCTCGTCATCGGAGCGTCGCTACTTCGGGCAAACCACCGCGTCGATCTTGCAGTAATAGTTTCCGCCCATGACCTTCTGGCAGTTCGTGGTCGCCGACTTGACCTTGCCCTTCATCGCCTTGGCGGTCTGCTTGAGATCGGCTTGCGCATAGAGAGTGGCCTTGGCGAGACTGCCGGCGAAGCCCTTGGCTCTCACCGATTGACAGGTTCCGGCTTGAACCGGCGAAGCAACACTAAAGGCGATGGCAAGCGCGGCACACGCCGCCGCAGCCATGGGGACTTTGCACGTCATGACGAACCTCATTCCCTGATTGTGGTGACGAGCCTGAGGCATGCCGACTGCCGCCGGGAACATGACCGGGCGGCAAGCTCATGCCATCGGCGACGAAACGTCCGCTCGCGTTACGGGCAGATATACTTCCAGCGCCCGAAGATGCCCTGTTTCCAGTAGCACGACGGATTGGTGGGCGGGCCCCATGTCACGGCATAGGCCGGTACGCTGACGACATTGTACGTTACCCACACGCATTGATCAGGTCCGCACAGCCAGTCGGCCTTGGCCGGCTGACCGACGAAAAGGAGCGCGGCGGCTCCAAGCATTCCCGCAACGACCGTCTTGATCACGTCTCAACCTCCCTTGCTGATCCCCGGCGGATTTAACCCGGCTCGAGGCCAAGAGTCCATGCGGCCAACCGCGGAGCGCACGGGTCTGCTCTTCACTGGATTTGGTTAAATTTGCGCCTAGTCCTGGGCGCGGCCGCTCGCTCTGCGCAGATACTGGAAGGCGGTGCGCTTGAGAAAATTATAGGCCGGCCGCCCCATGAGTGCGACGGCGACGACCTTGGTGAGGAACGGCGTGGCACCGATCAGGCCGGACAGGGCCGCCTTCACGCTCGGTTCGAGGTCGGCCTCGATGACCACAGGAATGAGCGACCAGGCGCCGTAGCCCCCGATGATCAGCACCGTCCCCAAAGCAAACCGCCAGCCGATCTGTTCGGGGGCGAATGCTTCTTCTCCGACGTTCTTTATGGCGACCTCCTTCAAAGTCGTCACTGGGCGCATGTACACGACGGATAACGCGGAATTGGGGTTTCCCGGAGGCAGGATGGAGTGCCCGGCCAGAGCCCGCCCAAACGAGGATGCTACCCTTCACTGTTCTAAAGCGAAACAGTTAATTCATTGCAGGCAAGCGAGCCTGATGTCCCTCTTCGCAGAGCGATTCTCACATTCGCAAGTGGTGCGATGGGGAAACGTCCCGCCCCCCGCCCGGCCATCAGGACTGATAGATTCCGCCGCAGACAACGGTTTGTTCGAGCCGTTCGCAATACATCTGCTTCGGCTCGATCTTCTTGGTGACCGGGTTCAGGAATTTGTAGCTCTGCCAAAAGCTGTCGTGAGTCTTGGCGAGATCCATCCGCTCCCTCACGAACTCCTTGCCGTCGAGGTCCTTGTCGTTGATCTGATTGGTGCCGATGCGCTTCTTGTCGGCGCCATGCGCAAGCACCATTCCGTCGAGAGCGTAGACGACGATATAGAGGTCGCGGTCTACGAAAGGCCCTTTCGGATCGCTGATCTCGCGGTAGGCCTTGTCCGGTCCTTCGGACTTGATGGCGGCGACGGCCTTCTGGACCATTGCCATCGCTTCGTTCTTGGTCGCGCCCGTCGCAGCGATCGCCGTCGCTCCAAAGACGATGGCGACGAGCAAGATCACGGCGGTGACGGCCGACTTCTTCGCACCCTTACTCATGGCTGTCTCCAGGGCAGTGCCCAACGACATCGAGCGGCGCTTGTCGGCCCGACACTAGAGAACTTCGCCTCCGGCCCCTACCCCCTCTTCACGGCATGCTTTCGCATTTGCCAAGGCCCGCGCGCGGCCTAGGGATTTGCCACTCTCTGCGAGGCCGTAAGCCAGGCTGGGTTGAACCAGCGGTCCGCCTCCCCGTCATACGGGAGGCGCGTGATATCCCAGTGCCGGATGTAGGGCGCGTAAGCGTTCCACACGGGCGGCCCGCCCCCGACATAGATCACCCGGTCGGGAAACCAGGCGAGCACCTCCTCCGGATGATGACCCGAGCGGATCTCGCAGATGGTGCGGTCCTCGTAAGCGAAATCCGGGATGGAGGCGATGGTTGCAGGACCCGCGATGATTACGTGGCCGCGCGTCATTTCGAAGAAGCGCGCCACATCGGCAACATATTCGCGCCCCTTGTTGCCCTCCCAGGGGAGCTTGCCGTTCAAGCCGAGTTGACCGCTTAGGCCAATGGCGCACATGGCGCGAATGTCAGCCACTCCAACCTCCGTGCTCGAGCGCGCGCGAGAAGCGCCCGCGCCGACCTTATCGGCCGTTGGCCTTTTGGCAAAGAGTGGTGCACAAGACGCTTCCCATGACTTCCCGCCACCTCATCCATCGCGACGCTCATCCGCACCGGCGGCTCGAGGCCATCGGGTTGATGATTCTTGCCACGATTTGCTTCGCCGCGCTCGATTCGACGGCGAAATATCTCGTCGGCATCAAGAGCGTTCCCGTCGCCGAGGTCACCTGGTTCCGCTTCGCCGGACACGTCGTGTTCACTGCGCTCGTGCTGTGGCCGCTCGCCTTCAAGCCATCGCTCCGCTCGAAGAAGCCCTTGGTGCAGATCCTGCGCTCGGCGCTGATGGTGGTGACCACCGGATTCAATTTCGTGGCCTTGCGCTATCTCCAGCTCGACCAGACCGTCACCATCTTCTTCCTGACGCCGCTTCTGGTCGCAGCACTCGCGGGACCCCTGCTCGGCGAATGGGTCGGCTGGCACCGCATGCTGGCCATCGTCGCGGGCTTTTTCGGCGTGCTGCTCGTGATGCATCCCGGATTCGGCACGGTGCATTGGGCCATGCTGCTCGTTCTGGTGGCGACGTTCGGCTACGCTCTCTACAACCTCGCCACGCGCTACCTCGCCGCCTTCGATCCGCCCGAGGTGACGCAGACCTTCACCCCGCTCGTGGGCTTCGTCGCGCTCGCGCCGTTCGCGCTCACCGCCTGGCAATGGCCGCACGACGCCAAGACCTCGCTGCTGCTCGCTTCGCTCGGCTTCTGGGGCGGGCTCGGGCACTGGCTGCTCATCCTTGGCCACCGCATCGCGCCCGCCTCGGTTCTCGCGCCCTACATCTATCTCGGGCTCATCTGGATGTCGGCGATCGGCTTCCTCGTGTTCGGCGACGTGCCGACGCTGTGGACGCTGTCGGGCGCCGCCGTGGTGATTCTCTCCGGACTCTATCTGTTCGCGCGCGAGCGGAAGCAGATGGGCGAGGCGAAGGCCGGCCCCGCTTCGGACATCGCCTCGCAGTGAGCTGGGGCGCCTCCGCTTGTTGGCC
>NZ_DASRGO010000171.1:0-2442 GCF_035650995.1 Methyloceanibacter sp.
TTGTTGGCATCGACCACCGGGGCCGAGGTCAGGTTGTAGCGCTCGAACTCGCGCGCCACCGCCTCCTGATCGGCTTCGACCTCGATCGGATGGATGTCGGTGCTAGTCAGCGACTCGATGCTGGTCGGGCGTTTGGCCCGCAGCAGCCGATCGAGCGCAACCGACCCGATCAGGTGATAGCCGGGATCGACGACGAAGATCTCATAGAAGCGGTCGGGCAGGTCCTCGGCGTCGCGCATGTAGTCGATCGTCTGGCCGACCGACCAGAACGGCGGCACGGCGATGAGGTCGGTCTGCATGATGCGGCCGGCCGAGTCCTCGGGATATTCGAGGCTGCGCAGCAGCGCGGCCCGCTCGAAGGACGGCAGCTTGGCAAGGATGTCCGACTGTTCTTGCTTGCCGAGGTCCTCGATGACATAGACGGCCTCGTCCGAATCGAGCTCCTGGAGCGCCTCCGCCACCTGCTCGGGCGGCATGACTTCGAGCACTTGGTCGCGGACCGGCTCGTCGAGCTCGGGCAGAGCCGCCGCGTCGAAATCTTCGCCGAGCGTCCCGACGAGTTCCGTGCGCTGCTCGGGCCTGAGCAGCCGCATCAGGTCGGCGAGATCGGCCGCGTGCAGTGGAAGAGTGAGCTCGCGCACCTTGGCCGCGTCGTGGGCTTCGAGCGCGGCTTCCACCGCATGCAGGAAGCCGGAGCGAATCCCGCCCTCCTCGTCGCGCAGCTCGATCTCGCCTGCGGCGTCCTGCATGGCCTGTCCGATCGCCAAATTTGCGTTGCGTTCAAGCGGGAGGGCCGGCGTCGCGGGAGCGCAACGGGCGCGCCCTTAAAGGGCGTCGGCCAATGCCACTCCCGGCCTGCCTCGGCAGGCGCGGCCCGAGCGGCACTAGACCCTTATTGGGTGCCAATTTCCAGCCCAAAAGTGCCGCAGAGCCGGCAAGGGCTTAGGCCGGGCGCTTGGTCTGGAACGACGGGCAATTTAGGAGTGGTGCGGTCGAGAGGAATCGAACCTCCACGAGCGAAGCTCACAGCGACCTCAACGCTGCGCGTCTACCATTTCCGCCACGACCGCGAATTCTTGGGGCTTTCCGCCGAACATATGGCTATAGCCTGCCCGATCGGCAAGAAACCGAGCCCGCTGCCTTAGCAAACCTGCCTGAGGCGTGCAAGGATGGCTTGGCGACCGGTTCAAACCCTGCGGAACGATTGGAGCGCATGGCCGAAACCCTTGCCAAATGGACGCTTGGCGGCGGCTCCGCCCAGGTCGGGATCGAGTGGCTCAAGAGCCGTTCGCCGGTGCCCTACCCTGAGGCACTTGCTGCCATGGATGAGAGGGTGGATGCGATCGCCAAGGGCTCCGCGAGCGAGTGCGTCTGGCTGCTGGAGCACCCTGCCATCTATACCGCGGGCACCAGCGCCAAGGAGACCGAGCTCCTCGAGCCCACGCGCTTTCCCGTTTACCGCTCCGGGCGCGGCGGCCGTTTCACCTATCATGGGCCGGGCCAGCGCGTGGTCTATGTGATGCTCGATCTCGCAACCCGCGGCCGCGACGTCCGCGCCTTCGTCACCGGGCTCGAGGATTGGCTGATCGCTGCGCTCGCCACCCTCGGCGTCGAAGGCGAGCGGCGCGAAGGCACGGTCGGCATCTTCGTGCGCGGCGCCAAGATCGCGAGCATCGGCGTGCGCGTCCGCCGCTGGGTGAGCTTTCACGGCGTGAGTCTCAACGTCGATCCGGAGCTCGAGCATTTCTCAAGCATCGTGCCCTGCGGGCTCCAAGGCGTGCCGGTGACGAGCCTTGCGGCGCTCGGCGTTAAGACCGACATGGATGCTGTCGACGCGGCTCTCCGGGCCGCCTTCGACGAGGTCTTCGGCTGAAGCGGGCGAGGCTTAGCGCCAGCGATCGCTCGCAATCACCTTGAAGCCCGGCGCGACCGAGCCGCCCTCGTGCACGACCGTGACCTTGGTCACGCGGGCGGCTTCTGGTCCCCTCTCGCACAGCTTGAGCATCTTGGCGACCGCATCGGCGGGACCCGAAAACACCGCCTCGACCGCGCCGTCCGCCGTGTTCTGCACCGTGCCGTCGAGCCCGAGCGATTGCGCGGTCTCGTAGGTCCAGGCGCGGTAATAGACCCCCTGCACCCGGCCCTCGATTCTCACCGTCACGGTGCGGGTTTCTACTGCTTTCTCCGCCATCATAAACCCAAGGACGTCATGCCCGGCCTTGTGCCGGGCATCCACGATCTAACTAAGGATGAAAGACGTGGATGGCCGGGACAAGCTCGGCCATGACGAAAATTAGAAATAGAATGACGCTATCTTAAGCAAATTCGAGGATCACGGCGTCGACATTGAGGCTGTCGCCGGGCTTGGCCAGGATCTTTGCCACCTTGGCGTCGCGCTCGGCCTTGAGCACGTTTTCCATCTTCATCGCCTCGACGACGCAC
>NZ_DASRGO010000172.1:0-2599 GCF_035650995.1 Methyloceanibacter sp.
AATGTCCCGGTCGATAGTGCCTAGCGTCGCTGTGGAGCGAGGCATCCATTGCCAAGGATATAAGGGGTCGCCGATTACGCAGCCGTTTCGGCGGCATTAAATTTAGGTAAGGTTGTGGCTGCGGAATGGGAGATTTTACGCGATTTCGGCCGCTTACGGCATCAATTTTCGTCAAGCAACTGCTTCAGCCGCCGCTCCTCTTTAACGGACAGGGGAGCGATTCGTTCTTGGGCCGACATCCGGCGCCGATAGGCCAAAGCGATCAGCAGGATCGCCAGGAGAAATACCGCAGGTGTGGCGAACCAAAGCAGAAGCGTATGCGGCTCGAAACGAGGCTTGAGCAGCACGAACTCGCCATACCGGGACACGATGAAATCGACCACTTGTTGATCGCTATCGCCGGTCTTCAGCCGTTCGCGCACGAGTATCCGCAAGTCCTTGGCGAGAGGCGCTTCCGAATCATCGATCGACTGATTCTGGCAGACGAGGCAGCGCAGACCCTCGGAGATGGCCCGCGCCCGCGCCTCGAGCGCGGGATCTTGCAGGATCTCGTCGGGCTCGACCGCCCGGGCTGAGCCCGCGAGCTGGAAGGCGAGGGTAAGGGCAAAGAGGAGCGCCGCGAGCGCCTGGGCGGGTCGCATCTCTATTCTCCGGCCGCGACTGCCGCAGTCTTCACCTGAGCGCGCCGGGGCGCGCCGACCCGCAAGCGGCGATCCGAGAGCGATACCGCGCCGCCCAAGAACATGACGAGCGCCCCGAGCCAGATGAACCTCACCAGCGGATTGAAATAGAGACGGACCGAATAGGCGCCGTCCTTGAGCTGATCGCCGAGCACGGCATAGAGATCGCCGCGCCAGCTCACGTGGATGCCGGCTTCGGTGGTTGCGCTCTTCTCTACGGAGAAGGCGCGTTTTGACGGCGTGAGCTCGGTCACCGCGACGCCGTTGCGGCTGACCTCGAGCAGCGCGGCCCGCTCGCGGTAATTCGGGCCGAGCCGATCTTCGACACCCTTGAAGGCAAGGGTGTAGCCGGCGATCTCGGCCGCGTCGCCCGGCTTCATCGCGAGGATCGCCTCGGAGCGCCAAGCGGTCGTAGCGACGATGCCGATCACCGCAAGCCCAAGCCCGGCATGCGCGAGCGCGGTACCGTAGGCCGAGCGCGGCAGATTGCGCAGACGCCGCCACGCCTCCGCCCGGCTCGCCTCGGCGAGCTTCACCCGGTAGGCGATATCGGTGAGAGCGCCCATGATGAGCCACATACCGAGCCCGATGCCGAACGGCGCGAGCCATGGACCCTTATGCTCAAAGGCGGCGACGAGGACGATGACTGCGAGCGCCACGCACGCCGCCGCGATCAGCCGCTGCGCGGCCGCAAGCAGATCTCCTCGCTTCCAGGCGAGCAACGGACCGAATGGCATGGCGATCAAGAGCGGGACGATGAGCGGGGCGAAGGTGAGATTGAAGAAAGGTGCGCCGACCGAGATCTTGTCGCCGGTGATGGCATCGAGCGCGAGCGGATAGAGCGTGCCGACGAACACGGCGGCGCACGCCGTGGTGAGGAGCAGATTGTTGAGGACAAGACTTCCCTCGCGGCTGATCGGGGCGAACAGTCCGCCTTGCGCGAGCAGCGGCGCGCGCCAGGCGAACAGCGTGAGCGCGCCGCCGATGAAGAGCCCCATGATGGCGAGGATGAAGATGCCGCGCGCAGGATCGACGGCGAAAGCGTGCACGCTCGTCAGCACGCCCGAGCGGACGAGGAAGGTGCCCATCAGCGACAGCGAGAAGGTGATGATGGCGAGCAGGATGGTCCATACCTTGAGCGCGTCGCGCTTTTCCATCACCAGCGCCGAATGGAGCAGCGCCGTGCCCGAGAGCCACGGCATGAACGAGGCGTTCTCGACCGGGTCCCAGAACCAGAACCCGCCCCAGCCGAGCTCGTAATAGGCCCACCACGAGCCCATGGCGATGCCGAGCGTGAGGCACATCCAGGCGGCGAGCGTCCACGGCCTCACCCAGCGCGCCCAGGCGGCGTCGATGCGCCCGTCGATGAGCGCGGCGACGGCGAAGGAGAACGCCATCGAGAACCCGACATAGCCCGTGTAGAGGAACGGCGGGTGGAAGGCGAGCGCCGGGTCCTGGAGCACGGGGTTGAGCCCCTGCCCGTCGAACGGCGCGGGGTCGAGCCTGACGAAGGGATTTGACGTGGTGACGATGAAGAGCAGGAAGGCTGCCGCGATCGAGCCCTGCACGGCGAGCACGTTTGCTTTGAGCTCGCGCGGCAGATTGCTGCCGAAGGTCGCCACCGCCGCGCCGAACAGAGCGAGGATCAAGACCCAGAGCACCATCGACCCTTCGTGGTTCCCCCACACGCCCGAGATCTTGTAGAGCAGCGGCTTGGCCGAATGCGAGTTGCGCCACACGTTCTCGACCGAGAAGTCCGAGGTCACGTAGGCCGTCATCAGCGCCAGGAAGGCGATGGCGACGAGCACGAACTCGGCTTGCGCCGCGGGCGTCGCCACGCGCATGAGCTGGCGGTCCCCGGTCCGCGTGCCGATCAAGGGCAGCACCGTCTGCACGATGGCGACAGCGAGCGCGAGGAT
>NZ_DASRGO010000173.1:0-3778 GCF_035650995.1 Methyloceanibacter sp.
GGAGTTCCTCGACGGGCTGACCGGCGTCTCCGACACCTTCACCGCCTATCTCATCACCTTCTTCGTCCTGGTCGGCTTCTGGTCGGGGCGCGCGCAAGTGACCGGGGAACCCGAGGCGGCGAGCCCTGCCTACACGCGGGCGACGCTGTTCAATCTTCTCGGCGTGACCTTTCTTCCCTTCTCGATGCTGGCGGTCAACCGCTACGACCTCGCGGGGGCGGTGTGGCTCTACGGCGCCAACATGATCCTTCTCGCCGTCACCGCGCTTTTGGTCTCGCGCGCCGCCGAGCGCGACGGCCAACGCGCCGGCGAAGCGCGCGGCGGCACGCACGAACCGGATGGCAAGGCGCGGCCGGACGGGCGCATCAAGCTCGGCATGGTGATCCTGTCAGCGATCCTCTCCATGTTGGCGAGCCTCTATTCGCCCGACTACGCCATGCTGTTCTATCTGCTCGTTCTCGCCTCCCCGCTCGTGAGCCGGACCGTGGAGTGGGGTAGGCCGGTCTAAGGAGCCCACACGCGCTGAGCGAGGAATTGCGTTATGAGCCTCTAGGCGAGCAATTGCCCATTTGTTCCGCCCAAGGAGCATTGCTGACACACCCTGATCGCGATGATATTTTGTCGATGCGTCTGGCCTTAATGGAGGTCAGGGCTATGGTGTGTCTCCCGCAAGAGACGTATCGAAGTTTCGTTTCCCGACCTTCGCCGCGAGCTTTCGTCCCGCGTTTGAGCGCGGGGACGAAACCGCTCGTCTGCGAACCCACCTCAGGGAGGCTGCTATGAGGAGACTGTTTTTGATCCTGGGCCTGTTGTTGCCCGTTACATTGCTTGTCGGCAGTGCTTCATCGGCGGAAACCAAACTCGCAGCGAGTATCTTCTCTTATGACGGCAAAGACTTCGTCCGCACCGAAACGACCTTGATGCAAGGCGGGCAATCGGCGGTCGGTACAAAACTAGAGCATGACAGCCCCGCCTACAAAGCCTTGTCCGAAAAACACTCCTACACCGGGCCGGCAACCGTGTTCGGTCAAAACTACGAGGCCAACTACGCGCCGCTCATCGGTGCAGATGGCAAATTGACCGGCGCCCTGTTTGTGGGGGTTCCGAAATAGTCGTTTTGATAGCTGCGCCAAACCGGTCCGGGACGATGGCTTCCGCGATCGGGCTGGCTTCGACACACCTTAGTCTTGCGCGTGAGTGGGCGGCCCGATGGCCGCCCGCTTTCACTTATGGGCTGCAGCAACCTTGTCGGCTCTTCAGTCTTAAACCGACCTCTCAGTCCTTCACATACACCTCGGCGCCGGCAGCGCGGAACTTCTCGCTCATCTCCGCCATGCCTCTTCGTCATGGCCGGGCTTGTCCCGGCCATCCACGAATTATTTGTGAGGCAGATGGAATTCGTGGATGCCCGGCACTTCGGCCGGGCATGACAAGGGCATAGAAGGAACTCACTCCTCCTCCACATAAACCTCGCCGCCGAGCGCGTGAAACTCGGCGTTTTGATTGTGGCTGCCCTGCTGTCCATGATCGCGAGCCTGTGGTCGCCCCGCTGGGCGATGCTGCTCGATCTGTTCGTTCTCGCCGCTCCGCTGGTGAAGGGCGTGGATCGACGTTAAATGGCAGGAGGGGGTCGAAGGCGGTTCAGACGCCGCCTAACCGTTCATATGAACTCGAATTTGCCGGCAGCTCGTTCGGATATCGCGACGGCGAGCTCCTCGCCATTCCGTGCATAAAGGTCCAGCTTTAGGATCGCCCCATCACGAAAGCGCAGGTGAAACAATCCGCTCAGGGGTTGCCGCCAAGATTCGAAATCGCCCATGTCTTCGACGAGTTCGCGTCCTCGTTGGCGCCATCGGACTGACGTTCCGCGCCAGCGCAAGGCCATGCGCCGCAGCCGGATCATGTAGAACCCGCATATTGCCGAGCCGATGCCGAAGGCGAAGATCAATATGAGCAGATAGCCCATCTGAACCTCGGCATCACGACGGGCTGAGCCGACGAAAAGCCAAACCCAGCTTAGCAGCGTCGCGAACCCCCAGCTGCCGAGGAACCAGAACCAGTGCGTCCCGCCAGGTCCCACGACGCGCCAGCCCGGATACCGAGGCGGCGGCGCGAGGAGCAAACCGGCCAAGGCAACTAAGCAGGCAATATGCAGCGTGCCGACCAGCACAAGCGGCAGCGGCGTCACGTAAGCTTGCAGCATGGCCGATCCTATTCGCATTAGAGCGGGCATACGTTGCCAGACTGGCACTAAGGAAACTGCGCTATGAATGTTCTCGCCTGTTCGGGAGTTGTTCCGCGTGCTTAACCGTCCGCACATCGAGCAGAAATGCGCCAGTCTGCCCGCTTCTATTTGCGCCTGATGTCGATTGACGCGTAGCCGAGAGTGCCGGCCTGCGTGTGCAGCCACTTCATGGCATCGGCCTCTTTGGCGAAAACTTGGCTGTCGCCTGCTTGCGAAAACACCGCCCCGGGCTGCTGCGTGCGGAACGACGCGCGCCATCCATAGTCGTGGCGCTCCAGGAGGCCGATGAAGTTACCACGGATGTTATCCTCCTCGACCACCGGTCCCGGCCTACTCCTCCTCCACATAAACCTCGCCGCCGAGCGCGCGGAACTTCGCGCTCATCTCGGCCATGCCCCGCTCGATCTCCTCCTTCGAGACGCCCGGCTTCGCTGAAGCTGCGCCGGGCTCCTCAGGATGAGGGCCGGAGGCGGGGCCGGCGAGCTTGGCGGCGTAGTCGCGCACCTGTTGCGTGATCTCCATCGAGCAGAATTTCGGCCCGCACATCGAGCAGAAATGGGCGAGCTTCATCGCCTCCTTGGGCAAGGTCTCGTCGTGGAATGAGCGCGCGGTGTCGGGATCGAGCGAGAGGTTGAACTGATCCTCCCAGCGGAACTCGAAGCGCGCCTTCGACAGCGCGTTGTCGCGCGCGACCGCCGCCGGGTGGCCCTTGGCGAGGTCGGCGGCGTGCGCTGCGATCCTGTAGGCGATCACGCCCGCCTTAACGTCGTCGCGATTGGGAAGACCGAGATGCTCCTTCGGCGTCACGTAGCAGAGCATGGCCGTGCCGAACCAGCCGATCATGGCGGCGCCGATCGCGCTCGTGATGTGGTCGTAGGCCGGCGCGATGTCGGTGACGAGCGGCCCCAACGTGTAGAACGGCGCCTCGCCGCAGAGAGCGAGCTGCTTCTCGACGTTGACCTTGATCTTGTGCATGGGGATGTGGCCCGGCCCCTCGATCATCACCTGACAGCCTTTGTCCCAGGCGATCCTGGTGAGCTCGCCGAGCGTCTCGAGCTCGGCGAACTGCGCGCGATCGTTCGCATCGGCGATCGAGCCCGGCCTGAGGCCGTCGCCGAGCGAGAACGACACGTCGTAGCGGCGCATGATGTCGCAGATCTCGGGGAACCGCTCGTAGAGGAAGCTCTCCTTGTGATGGGCAAGGCACCACTTGGCCATGATCGAGCCGCCTCTGGAGACGATGCCGGTCACGCGGTTTGCGGTGAGATGGATGTAGCCGAGGCGCACGCCGGCATGGATGGTGAAATAGTCGACGCCCTGCTCGGCCTGCTCGATCAACGTGTCCTTGTAGACCTCCCAATCGAGCTTCACGGGATCGCCGTGCACCTTCTCGAGCGCCTGGTAGATCGGCACGGTGCCGATCGGCACCGGCGCATTCCTGACGATCCACTCTCGCGTCTCGTGGATGTTCTTGCCGGTGGAGAGGTCCATGACGGTGTCGGCGCCCCAGCGGATCGCCCACACCATCTTCTC
>NZ_DASRGO010000174.1:0-2621 GCF_035650995.1 Methyloceanibacter sp.
CGGCAATAGTCGAGCACCTGGGTCCAGGAGGAGAGCACCGGGCGCTCGAGCACCTCGCCCCGCATCAGCCTGACCGCCGCGGCCCGCACCAGCTTCAGTTCGGTAATGGCTGCCTCGCCGATGCCCGGCACTTCGGCCAAGAGCTCCTCCGGCGCGTTCAGGACCTCGGCAAAGGTGCCGAAGCGGGCGATAAGCGCCTTGGCGAGCGGCTTGGTGTCACGCCTTGGCGCGGCCCGGAACAGGATCAGCTCGAGCAGCTCGTAATCGGGGATGGCGTCGGCGCCGGCATCGCGGAAGCGGCGCCTCAGCCTCTCGCGATGGCCGAGATAATGTGGCTTGCCCGCATCCTTGAAGCCCACAGCCTTCGCTCTATTGGGTCAGTGACGGCGGCCGGTCGAGCCCGCGCGGCGAGAGCGTGAACACCTCGCATCCCGTCTCGGTGACGCCGACCGTGTGTTCGAACTGGGCCGATAGCGAGCGGTCGCGCGTGACCGCCGTCCAGCCGTCGGACAGGATCTTCACGTGCGGTTTGCCGAGATTGATCATGGGCTCGATGGTGAACAGCATGCCGGGCTTGAGCGGCAAGCCTTCGCCGGGCTCGCCGTAATGCAGGATGTTGGGACGGTCGTGGAACACGCGCCCGAGCCCGTGGCCGCAGAAGTCGCGCACCACGCTGCAGCGCTCGCCCTCGGCGTAGGTCTGAATCGCAGCGCCGATGTCGCCGGTGGTGGCGCCGGGCTTCACGGCCGCCACGCCCTTCATCAGCGAATTATAGGTGACCTCGAGCAGCCGTTCGGCGGCGCGGGAGATCTTGCCCACGGCGTACATGCGGCTGGAATCGCCATGCCAACCGTCGACGATCAGCGTCACGTCGATATTGAGAATGTCGCCCTCTTTGAGGGCGCGAGGGCCGGGGATGCCGTGGCAGACCACATGGTTGAGCGAGGTGCAGATCGATTTCGGGAAGCCGCGGTAATTGAGCGGCGCGGGGATGGCGCCGTGCGCCATGGCGAAGTCGAACACGAAGGCGTCGAGCGCCTCGGTGGTCACGCCCGGCTTCACCTCCTCGACGAGGAGGTCGAGGACCTCGGCCACGAGCCGGCCCGCCTTCGCCATGCCGGCGAAGGCTTCCGGTCCGTGCAGCTTGATCTTGGTGTCGCGCGCCTGGGCGCGGGCGAATTCGAGATTGGACATCGGCCTAAATCATAAAGCAATTTCCGCACACTTAAGGTGAAATCTGCCGATGTGCAACGGTAGCAAACGCCTCATCGCCTCGCCCGGCCGCGGCGACGCACCTGATACAAGTCAGCGCGACAACTGCGCGTCCTCCGGTCAATAATGCCGGCATGAGCATGGAACAAGCCGATCGGAGGGGAGGGACCGTCACCGCTGCGCTCGTGGTGATCGGCGAGGAGATCCTCTCGGGACGCACCAAGGACGCCAATATCGCCTATATCGCCGCCTACCTCACCCGCATCGGCATCCAACTGCGCGAGGTGAGGATCATCGCCGATCTTGAGAGCGCGATTGTCGCGGCGGTGAACGAGCTCCGCCCCCGCTACACCTATGTCTTCGCCACGGGCGGCATCGGCCCAACCCACGACGACGTCACCACCGACGCCATCGCCAAGGCGTTCGGCGTCCCCGTCATGGTGGACCCGCAAGCCGTCGCCGCCATGCGCAAACGCTTCACCGAGACCGAGCTCACGCCGGCGCGGCTCCGTATGGCTCGGGTGCCGGAAGGCGCCTCCCTGATCGACAACGCCATCTCGCGGGCTCCAGGCTTCATGATCGGCAACGTGATCGTCATGGCCGGAGTGCCCAATATCATGCAGGTCATGCTCGATGCCGTGAGCCCGCGCCTCGAGAAGGGCCGGCCGATGCTCTCGCGCTCCGTTCGCCTCGACGTGCCCGAGGGTGACGCGGCCGACGGCCTCGCTGCGCTCCAGGCAGAGCACCCTGAGGTGCAGATCGGGAGCTATCCGTTCTTCCACAACAGGCGGCTCGGCACCTATGTCGTGCTCCGCTGCACTGATGAAGCCGCGCTCGCTGCGGCCGAAAATGCGTTGTGGAAATTTATCGTCGCAGCGGGCTTTCCGGCCGCCCCCGGCGAGGGATGAACGCCGATTCCGTCCAAAAATGCGAATCACCTGGGCGGAAGAGAAACCCGCGCGGGACGCCGTCGAGCGCCTCGCCACGCGTGCGAGAAGTTCGGTCGCGCATGCAATGCGCGCTCGCGCCGCGAAGCGAGAGACGCCCGCGATACGATCGAAGACGCGCTGAGCGGCGTCCAACGTCGCGAGGATCGAGATCTGGGATCCGCGTCGCGCGGAGGCTATCGCTGATTGCGTGTGTGCGGGAAAGCGGTCGGCCGCCACTGCACCGGAACGCAAAAGCGCGGGACCCGATGGGATCCCGCGCTTTCATTAAGTTATTGTTCTGAAAAGGAATAAAGAAGGCGCGGGGACGAGCCCCGCGCCCTTGCAATTTATCTCTTCTTGGCCGTCTTGCGACGGGCGGTGCCCGTCTTCTTGGCCGTCGACTTCTTCGCCGCGGCGGTCTTGCGCGCGGGCTTCTTCTTCGCAGGCTTCTTCTTCGCTACTGCCATCTTTCATCCCTCC
>NZ_DASRGO010000175.1:0-6154 GCF_035650995.1 Methyloceanibacter sp.
GCGGGTGAGGGGGCATCCATTGAATCCTTATCCCTTTCACCCCAGCCCTCTCCCTGGAGGGAAGAGGGGAGACGAGTATCCGGGCCATGAAGGCGGCTGCCGCAGCGCTTGCCTTCATCGCGCGCCGTCTCGCCCAGGCGCTTCTCGTCATGCTGGCGATCCTCGTCATCGCCTTTGCCGTGCGCTCCGCGCTCGGTGATCCCTTGCGCGAGATCACTGGCGAAGCGGTGCCCGAGGCCGAACGCGAGGCGCTTCGCCATCAGCTCGGGCTCGATGCGCCGTGGTCAGTGCAGCTCGCGCACTATCTTGCCGGTGCCGCTCACGGCGATCTCGGCACCTCGCTGATCTACAAGCGGCCGACGCTCGACGTCGTGCTCGCCAAGTTCCCGGCGAGCTTCGAGCTTGTGCTCGGCGCGAGCCTCATCGTGCTGCTCCTATCCGTACCCGCGGGGATCTATTGCGCGGTGCGCCCGCGCGCGCTTCCCGCGAGATTGATCTTGGGGCTGAGCGTGCTCGGCATCTCGGTGCCGGTGTTTCTCACCGGCATTTTTCTCATCACCATCTTCTCGGTCTGGCTCGGCTGGCTCCCTGCCTTCGGCCGCGGCGAGACGATAAGGATCGGATTTTGGGAGACCGGGCTCCTGACGCCGGACGGGCTGAAGCACCTCATTCTGCCCGCCCTCACGTTGTCATCGATCCTGCTGCCGCTGTTCATCAGGCTGGTGCGCGGTGCCATGCTCGATGAGCTAGACCACGATTACGTGCGAACCGCCCGCGCCAAGGGCGCCTCTCCGCCGCGGGTCTGGTTCACTCACGCGCTCCGCAATGCGCTTATCCCTCTTGTCGCGGTGGGCGGCCTCCAGGTCGGCACGCTCATCGCCTACACACTCCTCACCGAGACGGTGTTCCAATGGCCGGGCATGGGCTTCCTCTTCCTCGAAGCCGTCACCCGCTCTGACATCCCGCTCATCACCACCTATCTCGTCGCCGTCGGTTTCCTGTTCGTCGTCGTCAACACGCTCGTCGATATCGCGAGCCTCGCGCTCGATCCCAGGATCAGCCTCGAGGGCGCGCCATGAGAGGAGCGAGGGTTCCAAGCGCGGCAAGAAATGCGCGCAGCTTCGCCTTCGAGCATCCCGGTGCTGTCCTTGCCGCGATCCTCCTCGTTTGCATCGTCGTCGCATCGGCGCTCGCACCCGTCATCGCGCCATATGATCCGTTCGACCTTTCCAGCCTCGACGTGCTCGACGCCGAGCTTCCGCCCTGGTGGCGCTCGGGCAGCGACCCGCGCTTTCTGCTCGGCACCGACGCGCAAGGCCGCGATCTGTTGAGCGCCATCCTGTACGGCACGCGCATCTCGCTCACCGTCGGCGTGCTCGCAGTTCTGATCCAGGCCGTGATCGGCGTCTCGCTTGGCCTGTTTGCCGGCTATCGCGGCGGAGCGATCGACAGCCTCGTCAGCCGCGCGGCCGATATCCAGCTCTCGCTCTCGACCTTGATGATGGCGATCATCGCGCTCGCTCTGTTTCGCGCCGGGCTCGGCGGCGATGCCCTGAGCCGCTACGCCGTGCCGCTTCTCGTCGTCGTCATCGGCCTTGCCGAATGGCCTTATTTCGCGAGGACCGCGCGCGCTGCGACTCAGGTCGAAGCCGCCAAGGACCATGTAAGAGCGGCCCGTGCGCTCGGTCTCACCGGCTTCGGCGTCGTCCGGCGCCACATCCTTCCCAACGTCCTCTCGCCGCTGATCGTGGTTGCCACCACGCAAGTTGCGGGCGCCATCATGAACGAGGCGGCGCTTTCCTTTCTCGGTCTCGGCATGCCGGTCACCAAGCCCTCTCTCGGCACGCTGATCCGCTCGGGCTACGATCTCATCTTTGCCGGCGCCTGGTGGGTGACGGTGATCCCGGGGCTTGTCCTCGTTGCGCTGCTCGTCTCGGTTAATGTGCTCGGCGATGCCTTGCGCGACGCGCTCAATCCGCGCGCCAGGCGGCGCTAGCACCCCGCGCGGCCTCTTGCCGGTTGGATTGCGCGACGCCCATACGCTAGAGTGCGGCAAGGTTGGCCTTGTCCCTTGAGGCGAGGCGCGTACTTGGCCGTCGCTCAAGCGGAAGGCCTCAAGGAGCTGGCATGGAGTCCTCGGGTCCGGTCAATCCGGCGCTCGTCTTTTCCCTCCGCCTCGTCACCGAGCGGGCCGCCTGCGCCGCCTTCAACTGGATCGGAAAAGGCGAGGGCGCCGAGGGCGCCCGCGACGGGCTCGATGCCATGCGCGACGCCCTTTCCCTGATTGACATCGACGCCATTGTGGTGATCGGCGAGACCACCAAGGGAGACGGCTCGCAGCCGCAGCGGGGCGAGCGGCTCGGCCGTCCCGCCTCCTCCTTCAAGGCCGACATCGCTCTCGATCCGGTCGAGGGCACGAGCTATCTCGTGCGCGGATTGACCAACGCGCTCGCCGTACTCGCCGTGGCCCCGCGCGGCGCCATGATGGATCCGGGGCCGGCCTTCTACATGGAGAAATTCGTGGCGAGCCCGCCGGCGCGCGGGCGGATCGATCCGCATTGGCCGCCGGCCAAGAAGCTGGAAGTTCTCGCCCGCACGCTCGGCAAGGATGTCTCCGACCTCACCGTGTTCGTCCTCGAAAAGCCGCGCCACCGCGAGCTTGTGCGTGCCATCATCGAGGCCGGGGCTCGCGTCGCACTTTACCCTGCCGGCGATGTTGCCGGTGCCTTGATGGCGGCGATCCCCGACTCTGGCATCGATGCCCTGATGGGAACAGGCGGCACGCCGGAGGGCGTTATGTCGGCGTGTGCTATCAGGGCGATCGGCGGCGAGTTCCTTGGTCGCCTCGATCCGCAGCTTCAGACCGAGGCGAGGGCGGTCAAGGAGGCCGGCATCGACACTGCGAGATGGTACGACCGCGACGAGATCGTCGCCTCGGATAATGTATTTTTCTGCGCGACAGGGATCACCACCGGCCTCATGCTCGAAGGTATCGAGCGGTCGAAGACCCATTATAAAGTGCAGACGATGATGATAACGGGGATGACCGGCGAACGTCAGATCCTGACGAGCTACATCCCGAATGACCGGCTTGCTGCGATCGCGGCGCGCGACGTGGCGTAAGGCCGGCGAAAGGAGAGGAAACGGTGTCTGGAGTCATTCATGCCGAAACGGGTTGATCATCCGATCGTCCTCGGCATCGTCGGCGATTCCGCGTCGGGCAAGACGACGCTTTCGGCCGGCGTCGCTCAGATTCTCGGCGCCGAGCATTGCACGGTGATCTGCACCGACGACTACCATCGTTACACCCGCGCCGAGCGCGCTGCAGCCGGGCTGTCGGCGCTCGACCCGCGCGCCAACTATATCGACATTCTCGAGCAGCACTTGCGTCTGCTCAGGAACGGCGAGCCGATCCTGAAGCCCGTCTACGACCATCGCGACGGCACGTTCGAGGCGCCCGAATATGTCAAACCCAAGGAGTTCGTCATCGCCGAGGGTCTGCTCGGTTACGCCACGCGCGCCATGCGTGATTGCTATGACGTGAAGATCTTTCTCGACCCCGAGGAAGAGCTCAGGGTGAAGTGGAAGATCCACCGCGACACGACCAAGCGCGGCTACACCCTGGAAGAGGTGATGGAGCAGTTGCAGCGGCGCGAGTCGCCGAGCCAGGCCTTCATTCATCCGCAACGCACCTTCGCCGACATCGTCATTCGCTTCCAGAAGCCGAAGGGCCTCAACGGTTCCGACAACGCTCATCTCGACGTGCGCCACATCCTGCGTCCGACTTTGCCGCATCCTGACTTCACCCCGCTCTTGGACGGGTCGAGCAATGCCGGACTTCATCTCGAACTTGCGCGCGACAAGGACGGCAAGCCCGTCGACGTGCTCGAGATCAACGGCAATATCTCCGATCAACGGGCGGAGCGGATCGAGGACCTGTTGTGGAACCTCATTCCGGAGGCAGGGCATCTGCGCGATCAGGTCGGGCAGATCGACGCGGCGAACGGCGCCCGCAGGAGCCATCCTCTGACGCTCAGCCAGCTTCTCGTCGGCTACCATGCGGTCAAGGCGGCAATGGCCGCGCGCGCCTATTGAGGCGCGGCCTTATGGTGGGAGCTCTTGCTGGCACTGCGCGGTTCTCCGCAAGGCTTGAGAGCCTTTTCCACGCGTTTGTCTAGGCCACCGAGGGTGCTGAACAGCATGACCTGCGTGCCTCCTGAATCCTCGGCCGTGAAGCGGACCACATAAAGCTCGCCGCTCGCGGGCGGGATCTGCTGCGGGATGATTTCCTCGACCTTGCCCGGGGTGACCACGCTGACCGAGTGGGTGAAGTTGGGAGCGGGGCCGTTGCCCATCGCCGTGTTAAGCGCAGTCAGAGCGCACGTGACGGCCTGCTCGATCCCGTCCTTCGTGGTGTAGACCGCTGCTGGCGGGGCGGTCCGCGGGGTGATGGTGCAGCCCGCGACGACGAGCGCAAGGACGGCAGGCAAAATCCTGTCTTGAGGCGCTTGCGCTCCGACCCTCTCCATGCTGTTTGACGTCCGCGGCCTTCAGGGGCGAGGGGCCCGACTCGGTCCTGGAGTTTCCCATCCCGGCATGGATTCCTCCATGCGGCGTGTTTGTGTGTTAGAGACGGGCGCGTTATCCAAAGTCCCCGCCGCCTCGCTCTGCCTGACAAGCGCTAGGCCAAAGCCTAACCAATTGAATTTGCAGGATGTCTTCGACCAGACCCGCGCCGAGAAAGGATCAGCCTTTGATTGGGGCATCCTTCGCCGAGATGGCGAATGCGATCCGCGCACTCGCCATGGATGCCGTGCAGAAGGCCGATTCCGGACACCCCGGAATGCCCATGGGCATGGCCGACGTCGCGACCGTGCTGTTCAACCGGTTTCTCAAGTTCGACCCGCGCCATCCAGACTGGCCGGATCGTGACCGCTTCGTGCTGTCGGCCGGGCATGGCTCGATGCTGCTTTATGCGCTGCTCTATCTCACCGGCTATCCCGGCATGGACATTGAGCAGCTCAAAGCCTTTCGCCAGCTCGGCTCGCGCACCCCTGGCCACCCCGAATACGGCCATGCGCCGGGCATCGAAACGACAACCGGGCCGCTCGGCCAGGGTCTCGGCAACGCGGTCGGCATGGCGCTCGCCGAGCGTCTGCTCAATCACCGCTACGGCGATGAGCTTGTAGACCACTACACCTATTGTCTCGCCGGCGACGGCTGCTTGATGGAGGGCATCAGCCAGGAGGCGATCTCGCTCGCCGGCCATCTCAAGCTCGGGCGTCTCATCGTCCTGTTCGACGACAATCAAATCTCGATCGACGGACCGACCAGCCTCGCGGTGTCGGACGATCAGCTCGAGCGCTTCAGGGCGTCGAACTGGCATGTCGCCCGGGTCGATGGCCATGACGTGGAGGCGGTCGCGCTCGCCATCGAGAACGCGAGATCGGTCACCGACCGCCCATCCATGATCGCCTGCCGGACAAAGATTGGTTATGGCGCGCCGACCAAGGCGGGAACCGCTGCGACCCACGGCGCGCCGCTCGGAGCGGACGAGGTCAAGGGTGCCCGCGAACGGCTCAACTGGCATTGCCCGCCCTTCGAGGTCCCAGAGCATATTCTTGCGAGCTGGCGCGAGGCGGGAGCG
Organism: Methyloceanibacter sp.; assembly: GCF_035650995.1. Classification (GTDB taxonomy): domain Bacteria; phylum Pseudomonadota; class Alphaproteobacteria; order Rhizobiales; family Methyloligellaceae; genus Methyloceanibacter. The sequence continues at coordinate 5,648 of NZ_DASRGO010000175.1, forward strand.
CGCCACCGCGCGGCCTATGACAGCTGGAGCAGGGCCGCGAGCAGGCTCGACGCCTCGGCGCGATCCGGTCTCACCGACCCGATCGACGCTGCGGTGACGAGCAAGATCGAGGGCGCGATCGCCGCCGCCAAATCGGCCTTCTCGCAAGAAGGCGCCAAGCTTGCCACGCGGCAATCCTCGCAGAAGGTGCTTGAGAAGCTCGTCCCCGTCGTTCCCGGCCTCGTCGGCGGCTCCGCCGATCTCACCGGCTCGAACGGCACGCTCACCAAGCTGCACGGCATCGTCAAGCCGGGGGAGTTCGGCGGCAACTACATCCATTACGGCGTGCGCGAGCACGAGATGGCGGCCGCCATGAACGGCATGGCCCTCCATGGCGGCATCGTTCCTTACGGCGGCACGTTCCTCGTCTTTTCCGACTACTGCCGGCCGTCGATCAGGCTCTCGGCGATGATGGGCCAGCGCGTGATCTACGTCATGACGCACGACTCGATCGGTCTCGGCGAGGAT
>NZ_DASRGO010000176.1:0-15951 GCF_035650995.1 Methyloceanibacter sp.
CTGGTCAGGACGGCCGAGGCCTGTGGCGAAGCTCTGAGCGCCGACGGCGGTCTCGACCACGTGCTGTCGCTGATCAAGCGCGGACTACCCAAGAAATTGCGCGAGACGGCCTATGCCGTCGCGCTGGAAGTCGCCGCGGCGGACCTCGACGTCAAGCCGGAGGAAGCGCGCTTTCTCGACATGCTGAGCGAAAGCCTCGAACTCGACAAGCTGACCACGGCGGCGATCGAGCGGGGCATCAGGGCCCGCAACGTCGTGCTGTGAGTTATTCGTCCCCGCGGGCGAGTTGCGCTTGAGCTTGCTCGTATCACCCGAGAAGCGATCGTCAGGCATGACGCAGTCTAGTCTGGACGCCGACCTCGGTGGTTTGACGCGGGTCAACCTGGTGCCGTGGAACGCGGCATAACGTTTTGCCGTTTCTGCTATCATCGCGCCTGAGGCCGGGGCGGCGCTTCGATTCAAAGGAGGAGATGCACCATGTTGGGTTGGCCCAAGGCCGAGCGAAGAGCGTCACGGCTCGTTACCAACGTCGATCTCGAAAATCTGCACGATCAGCTCGACACTCTGCGCACCTATATCCACGACCTCTCGGAGAACGTCGGCCATAGGGCGGACCGGGGGCTCGGGCGCGCGCGACATTTCGCGACCGAGGCCGCCCATGAGGCCGAAGCGGCGGTGAAGGACAATCTTGCCGCTTCGCTCGTGCTTGCGCTCGGGCTCGGTCTCGTCGTTGGCTACTTCATCCGCCGCGGCACCGAGTAGCCACGTTCGGTCTCAGTGGGAAAGCTTGACGGCGCCGGTGTAGAGGGCGCCGCCGATCACGCACGGAATGGCGATCTCGGGCTGGCCAAGAGCCGTGGCGGCGACACAGCCCGTGGCGATGGCGATCGATCCGGCGGTCGCGCCCTTGCTCATGCCCGCCTCGTTGCTCATCTGCGCCTTCTGCGCGTCCTCGATCGCGCCGAATTGATCCTTGCGCACCGTCTCCGATTCGAACGCCTCGGCGGCCGCGATCACGTCCTTGAGCGGGGCAGCGATGTTCTCGGGCTGCCGCGGTACCTCGGCGCGATAAAGATCGAGCAGCTCGCGATCACGCTCGGCATAGGAGGCGAGCGTCCATTTGGCCGTGCCGCCGGTCGTGATCTTGTCGACGGCCGACGCGTCGCTCCCCCAGCCAGAGAAAATCTTCTTGAAGGAGAAGCTATGGTCGTCCTTGTTCCGCGACCATTGCAGCGCCTGCATGATGCGCACTACCGGCTCATGCTGACCAGTCGCGACGTAATAGCCCCATAGCGCGTAGATTCCCGACGATCCGCCCTGGTCGAGGGGAAGCTCCATCAGAGTGGGGCGCTTCCCCTGCAAGAAGTCGTCGATCAAGGGGCGCCTGAGCGGCATGCGCGCGGCGTTCTTTTCCAGCAAATCGCGCCAGTCCGGCCGGCCGGAATACGCGATTGCCCTGATCACGACCGCCTGCTCCTTGTCGGGCAGCGGAAACATCCTCGGGATGAGGCTCGGACCATCCTTGGGGTTGGTGCCGAGAACGCCGGCAATGAAGCCGATACAGAACCACTCTTTGTCCTCATCGCCGAATAGGCCGAACTCGTTCATGGCGTGAACCGCGGCCGGCACGCGCGAGACGTTCGGATGCTTGCGATAGTTGGTGACCCAATCGAGCAGCTTCTGGGCAGAGGCAAACGAACTTTGAGGGTCGGGCGAGGATTGCAGCCCGATCGGTGCGGCAGACGTCGGCACGGCCGTCATTGGCTGCGGAATCGTGGCATAGACGTGGACCGGCACCTCAGATGGCGCGGGCGAAGGTTGGATCGCGGCCGGAGTTGCAGGTGCTTCCTGCGCGGCGATGACGTCGGCCTGCGGAGGCGCCAAGCGCTCGGGCGCCGCCTGTTTCGCGACGGAGCTCGTTTGCGGCTGATCGCCTGCCGCGTCTTGCGCGGCGCAGGGGCTCAAACCGGCGGCAACACCAACGGCGAGCGCAAGAAGGGCAAGACTACGCATTTCATCAGCTTCCTTCCCCCGGCCCCAGAAGTGCTGACGATACTCAAGACATGGTTAACGCCCGCAGAGGTGCCCTATGCGGGAAAGACATTGATTTTCAGGCGTTTCGTGGCTTTTTGAGGGCTGAGGCCCATTAACCATAATCAAAGTTTAACGCCCCTGCAGGCTCCCCCAACCCAAGTCATTGTCAGGCGCTTACGGTTCCACTCTTCCGGACCGGCTCCTGGAGCGCGGCAAGGCTAAGCGCAGCCGCGTCGGCCTGGCGGACGATCTCCGGTACGGCCGTGATCTCCCACAGCGTTCCCTGGCAAAGCGGCCCGACGGCAAAAACACCTCTCGTGGCTTCGCCGCCACGGCCCAGTACCTGACCGTTCGCTTCGACGGCAAGGCCCAGGCGGTGGGGGTCTGGGCGCGCAAGCCCTTTCTCGATCATTCCCCTGAGCAAAGGCTGATCGAGGTCCGGCTTGAAGCCGGAGCAGTCGAAGGCGAGATCGACCTCCATGATTTCGGGTGTGGCGGCGCCGCGCTTCATGACTTCGAGCCTGAAGCCCTCTCCGGCGCGTTCGACGCCCATCACCGATCCCCGCAGCAGAACCGCGCGGCCCTTGTCGAGATCGTTCATCAAGCGCGCATGGATCTCGGCCGGCAGGCGGTGGCGGTGAGCATCGAAGAAGGGCCGCAAATGGCGCAGGAAGCGCGCCTGCTCGGCGACCGGAAGCTCTTGCCAGATGTCCTGGAGCGATGCGCGCAATCCGTTGATCACCGCTTGCCATGGCGTCCCGCCCTCCTCGGCCAGCTCGCAGGCGATCCTGAGCGAGGCTTCGAGCATGGAGACGTGCTTCGAGCGCGGCAGCGCAAGTAAGTGCGGCACGACGCCTTTCGGCGCATGCGGGCGCGGCAACTGCCCGCGCCGCGAGACAATGGTGGCGGTGCCCTGGAAGCCCTCGCGCCGCGCGCTTATCAGCACGTCCACCATGGTCAGGCCGGATCCGATCAAAGCGATGGACTGCGCGCGAGCGAAGAGGTCGGGGGGAAGCGCCTCGTAAGGAGAAAGCGCGCCGCTGCTCGAGCCGCCTTGCACGCCATAGGCGGTGGCCACAATCACTGCATCGCACGGCACTGTTCTCCCGCGTTCAAGCTCGATCACGTAGCCGCCGCGCTCGGTATGTATCGCGCGGGCGACGGCTCGTTTGACGGAGAACTCGACGTCAGGCCGCTGCTCGATCATCTCGAACAGGCGCTGGCGGACGTATTCACCGAAGAGCTGGCGCGGCAGAAACGTGTGCGCGAGCGCCTCGTGCAGACCGTCGTGATTCTCGCCCTGATCGAGCTGGCGAAAGGCCCAATTGAGGAAATCGCCAGGACGATCGGCACGCACCGATAGGTCGCGGGTGCGCACGTTGAGCAAATGCAGGGGGTGATGGCTGCCATAGGCAACGCCGCGCCCAAGCACGGCCGAAGGCTCGATGATCACAAGACGGAACGGCTGCGGAAAGCGCGCGAGGCACGCAATCGCACTCGCGGCCCCGGTGAATCCTCCGCCAATCACGCCAACGGTCAGTGGCGCTGCCCGCATTCTTGCTCTCCTGCTAACGAAATCTCCCGCGTTCCGGAGTTGCACAGGATTGGGGCGGCAATGAAGCCGTATTGCTACAGAGCGGCGATCTTGATCGGGAGAAATTTGTCGCGCCGCATGCAGATTGCCGCCGCGGCTTTTCGCGCGCGACGCTGCATAACCAATTGCGTCGTGCAGATCGGATAGATCGCGCAGTTTTTTTCTTAATTTATGTCGTGCGCGCCGGACCATCGCGCGGCGCCGGGTTAGAGCGCCGCGCGATGAAGATCCCCGCATCTCCCGTCCGAACCGACTAGCCGGTCTCGTGAGCCTCGACGCCGCGCCCGTTGGCGATATGATCCTTGCTTGCCTGGCGGCGACCCATCACGAAGGCAATGTCGCCGCGCTCTTTCGCAAGCTGCATGGTGAGCACGGCGAGAGGCTCGAGCAGCCGGGCGGCTTTTAGCTCACCGGCATCGACCGGCTCAAAGCCGAGGTCGGCGGCGAGATGCATGACGATCGTCTTCTCTCCGCCTGCGGGACCGGCGACGAACATCGCGGCTCGGCCTTGCGGAAAATTGGGCCGAACGAGCACATGGGGCATAGCCGCGTTAAACGCCTTGAAGAACTTCGCCCGGCGCGCCTGACTTTGTAGAAGCTCGACACCCGACGTTAGGAAGCCAAGAGCAAGTCCGGTCCCGGCCGGATTGAGCGGATTGGTCGCATCGATGACGAGCTTATCGGCCAAATCCTCGGCGTGCTCGCAGACTTGCGCCTCAGTGATCGTCCAGGGCGTGGCCAGGATCACCGCCTCCGAGCGCCGAACCGCCTCGCGAACCGAGGTGGCGTTTCGCTCGTCCGAGCGTTCCGGCTCGGGAATGCCGTAATGAATCGCGTGCCCCTTCGCGGCGAGCGCCGCGCCTAAAGCCCTTCCGACGTCGTCAGCTCCGACGATGGCGATTCTCATGGCCCTCTCCGCCGTCAGGCGGCTAACAGCGGCCGCTTTGCTGTTGCCCAGAAGATGGGCGATTCAGTATCATCATTCCAATCGATGACGTTAATGACAGCTATCGATCATGCCAATTTGAGCAGGCTCGACCTGAACCTGCTCGTCGCCTTCGACGCCCTGCTCACCGAGCGGAGCGTCACCCGCGCGGCTGCGCGCGTGGGGCTTGGCCAATCGGCGATGAGTCACAATCTCGCGCGGCTCAGGGCCCTGTTTGGCGACGAACTCCTCACCAGAGGCGCAGAAGGTATGCGGCCGACGCCGCGCGCGCTTGCGCTGGCCGATCCGGTGCGCGTCACGCTTGCCCAGATTCAAGCGGCGGTGCTGAAGCGCGAGGACTTCACTCCGGCGACCGCCGAGCGCATCTTCCGCATCGGGCTCGCCGACTCGATCGAGGTCGCCGTGGTGCCCGGCCTGATGGCCCGCCTCAGGGCGACGGCACCGCGCGTTTCTCTGCGGCTCCGCCCGATCAACCGCATCGCCGTGCTCGAGGAGCTCGACGCGGGCAGTCTCGATCTTGCCATCGGCGTCTTCACGCAAGGGCAGGTCCACCACAAGCGCCGGCCGCTCTATACCGAGAATTTCCTTTGCCTGTTCAGCTCCGAGCAGCTCGAACTCACCCCGCCGATCTCACTCGACGACTACTTGCGCGTGCCGCACATCCTCACCAGTCTCACCGACGACGCTCACGGAGCGGTGGACGAGGCGCTCGCCAAGCACAAGCTCAAACGCTCGATCGCCATGACGACGCCCGGCTTCCTCGCCGTGCCGTTCGTGCTGCGCCGAACGCCTTTGATCACCACCATGCCGTCGCGGCTCGCGCGCTATTTCGCCGAAGCCTTCGGCCTCGTCACCAGCGAACCTCCAATCGAGCTGCCGAGCTTCACCATCTCGTTGCTTTGGCATGCGAGTTTCGACCAGGATCCGGGGCATGTCTGGCTCCGCCAGACCGTATCAGGACTAGCCTCGGAGGTTGGTTTGGCGCTCTGAGAGGGCGGGTCGCGACTGTGGACAAACTCGATCCGAGTGGTTCCGCGATCGGGAATGGCTCCATCATGGCGCCAATCGATTCGCCCCCCTCGGTATTTTCTCACGGATCAAATTGGCTTGATCTAACAAGGAGTGTCCCATGGCAGCGAACACATCTTCGAAGGGTCGCACAGTGTCAGACGCACGCTGCGACGCGCTGAGTGAAGTCCTTGCCGACAATTGGTGGGCCGTGGGCTTGCGCGGCATTCTCGGCATCATCTTCGGCCTCATCTGCCTGCTCAATCCGGGGCTAGCGGTTCAGGTCTTCGTCATCATGTTCGCCGCCTACATGCTGGTGGACGGCGTGTTCGCGATCGCATCCGGCATCAAGGCGGCGCGGAGCGGCGAGCGGTGGGGCCTTTTGATCCTCGAAGGCGTGGTCGACCTCGCCGCGGGCGTCGTCGCCTGGCTGTGGCCCGCCATCACCCTCGTGGCACTTATCTGGCTCATCGCCGTGTGGGCTACGGTCACAGGCATCCTCATGTTGTCGGCCGCCTTCAGGCTGCATATCGATCACGGGCGGTGGTGGCTCGCGCTCGGGGGCATCGCCTCGATCGTCTTCGGCATTCTGCTCGTCATCGAACCGCTGATCGGCGCCGTAGTGCTGACCTTGTGGATCGGCGCCTATGCCGTCGTGTTCGGGGCTTTCCTGCTCGTGCTCGCCTTCCAGCTCCATTCGCGCAAAGAGGAGCGGGAGCGCGCCGCTGCGAGCCCGGCGCCGGCCGCGAAGAAGGCCTGACCGAGGAGCCAGGTCTCGAACTTGGGGGCGCGGTCGCGGTAATTGGCTGCGCCCCACGCTTTCCCGGGTCTGTGATGTCGCCTAAGGTTCTTCCCACCATCGCACTGCCGTCCGGCGAGAAAGTGCCGCAGCTCGGCCAGGGCACTTGGCGCATGGGGGAGAGCAGGCGCAGCTTCGAGACTGAGGTCGCGGCGCTCCGCCTCGGGCTCGATCTCGGCATGACGCTGATCGATACCGCGGAGCTTTACGCCGAGGGCGGCGCCGAGGAGGTCGTCGCCGAGGCGATCAAGGGACGGCGCGACGAATGCTTCATCGTGAGCAAGGTGAAGCCCGAGAATTCGACACGGAGCGGCACAATTGCGGCCTGCGAGCGGAGCCTCAAGCGGCTCAAGACCGATCGCATCGATCTCTATCTCCTGCATTGGCGCGGTCGACCCCGGCTCGAAGAGACGCTCGCCGGATTCGAGGCGCTGCTCGCCAAAGGCGCGATCCGTTATTTCGGCGTCAGTAATTTCGACGTCGACGACATGGAGGAGTTGTTCGCGCTTCCGGGCGGGAACGCCTGCGCCAGCAATCAGGTGGTCTACAATCTCACCCGGCGCGGCATCGAATATGCGCTTCTGCCCTGGTCGCGCGCGCACGGGGTGCCGATCATGGCCTATTCACCCATCGAGCAGGGGCGGCTCGGACGCAACCGCGCGCTCTCTGCGATCGCGGCCCGGCACGAGGCGACGCCGGCACAGATCGCGCTCGCCTTCGTGCTGCACCAGACCGACATGATGGTGATCCCCAAAGCCGCGGACGAAAGGCATGTGCGCGAAAACCACGCCGCGCTCGGCATCGCCTTGACCGAGGCCGATCTCGCCGAGCTCGACCGCGCCTTTCCTCCCCCGACCCGTCGGAGGCCGCTCGAACTTTTGTGAGCACTGTCATCACCGCGTCATCAAATTTCGCTGTTGGATGGAGAGCTTGCTTCCGCTTCCGAGTCGGCAATGCCAGACAAGCTCGTGCCCTGGATCCTGCTGTTCGCCGCCATCCTGCTCGAAGTCGCCGGCATCACCTCGATGAAGCTCTCGCGCGGCTTCTCCGAGCCCGTGCCATCGATAGCCGTCCCCATCTTCTATGTATGCTCAGCGGCCGCGGTGATCCTCGCGCTAAAGCGGCTCGATCTCTCGGTCACCTATGCCATCTGGTCCGGCGTCGGCACCGCGCTCGCGGCGATGATCGGCATCGCCTATTTCCGCGAGCCGTTGACCCTGTTCAAGTTGGCCTCTCTCGCGCTTGTGATCCTCGGAGTGGTCGGCTTGTCGCTCGCCGCGCGGCAGACTAACTGACTTCGCTTAGCCCTCGCGCTATCATTCAGCCATGGACGGTCTTATCGGCCAAAGCGATGGCGTGATCCGCCTCGTGGTATTCGCCTCCGTGTTTCTCGTCATGGCGCTGATCGAGCTTGCCGCTCCGAAGCGGACTCTCATCGCGCCAAAGGGACGGCGCTGGCTCACCAATCTCGGCATCAGCGTCACCGGAACGGTGCTGCTCAGGCTCATGGCCATGCTTGCCGTGCCGCTCGCGGCCATCGCCGCGGCGGCCTACGCGGAAGCGCACCGCATCGGATTGCTCAACCAGCTCGGCTGGCCTTATTGGCTCAAGATCGTCGTGGCGCTGCTCGTGCTCGATCTCGCCATCTGGGCGCAACATCTCGCCTCGCATAAGATCCCGCTCTTCTGGCGCCTGCACCGAGTCCATCATGCCGACCGTGATATCGACGTGACCACGGCGGTGCGCTTTCATCCGATCGAGATCGGGCTTTCGATGTTGTGGAAGATCGCGGTGGTGTTTGCGCTCGGCGCTTCGCCGCTCGCGGTGTTCCTGTTCGAGGTGATCCTGAACGCCTGCGCGATGTTCAACCATGCCAACATCGCGCTTCCCTCATGGCTCGACCGGCCGTTACGTCTGCTGATGGTCACGCCAGACATGCATCGCGTGCATCACTCGGTGCTCGGGCGTGAGCACAATTCGAATTACGGGTTCAACCTCTCGGTCTGGGACCGGCTGTTCCGCACCTACACCGCACAGCCGGAGGGCGGCCATCAAGGCATGACTATCGGCCTGGCCCCCTACCAGACCGAGGCTCCAACGCGGTTCGGCTGGAGCTTGGCCTTGCCTTTTGCGCGCTCATCGTCCCATATGCCCGGCGATCCCACAGCGCCGGCGTGAGGTGGTATTGACCTTCGTCAAGGCAAGGCCCGCCAGTCCGGTTCAAGGTTCACCTATGACGAGAGCCGTTGCGATCTGTGTCATGTCAATTGGCTTCGTTCTGGCCGCCAGCGCGCCTGTCACGGCTCAGGTCTCGCTCGAGATCGCGAAGATCACGTGCGGCCAGTATCTTGGCTATAAGGTGGCCAATCCCAAGAGCATCGCCATCTGGCTCAACGGCTACTATCACGGCAAGCGTGGCGATACTGTGATCGATACACAGCAGTTGGATCAAGACACCGACAAAATACAAAAATACTGCGCGGAAGATCCGGACGCACTTCTCATGCAGGCGGTCGAGACGGTCGTAGGACCGCGCGACTGAATTCGTCGGGGACGAAGGCCACAGCAGGTTTGTTGGTGCGCCATTGGCGCCAGCGAAAGGATCATGCGCCGTGCTCCGCGATACCCTTCGCCGCTTCGGGCTGTCCTATATGTGGATCGGCAAATGGGTAGTGGCGCCGGTCCTACTGGGCGGCCTCGTTATTGCCGGCGCCGTCCTTCTCTTCCGCCAAGAGCCCGACTTCGACACCTTCTTGAACTATTTCGCGCTGGGCCTCCTGATCTTCGTCATCGTCACACTCTTTTACGGAATTATCGCGATCCACGACGTGCCGTACGAGATCGCCAAGAAGCGCGATCATCCTCACCAGGACGCGATCCACGCGGCGGGATGGGTGAGCCTGTTCACGCTGCATGCGCTTTGGCCGTTCCTGTGGATTTGGGCAATGCTCTATCGTCCCGAAAGGGGCTGGGGGTTTGCTCACGGCACGGCGGGCGTAAACGCTTCGACGCCAGACGCGAAGCTCGATGAGCTTTTGCGACGGCTCGAGGTACTCGAGGCGCGCGGAAAGAGCCAAGAGGGCCCGAAACGCCTCGCGCCGGCCGAGCCCGCTGCGATAAGCGAAGCTGCTCAAAAAGAAGGTGAGCCGGCCAAGGCTGCGGCGAAGCGAGGAGCGCGCTGATGGAGCTCCTTCTCATCCTGATCTACACCGCAATCTGCGTCGCCCTGTTCAAGATCTTCAGGATCCCGGTCAACAAGTGGACGCTGCCGACCGCTGCGCTTGGCGGCATCTTCATGATCGGCATCATCCTCTTGGTAATGAACTACAATCATCCTTTCACCAGCACTGCGCGCATCTATTTTGTCACGACCCCGATCATGCCCAACGTGAAGGGTCGCGTAATCGACGTCCCGGTTCAGCCGAACGCTCCTCTGAAGGTGGGCGACGTCCTATTCAAGATCGATCCGACGCCCTACCAATACGTGGTCGACCAGAAGAGGGCTCTGCTCGCCGAAGCCGAGACCAACGTCAAGCAGCTCAAGGCTGCCTACGACCAAGCGCTCGCCAATGTCGAGAAGGTGAAGGTCCAGGTCACGCTCGCAGATGAGGAATACGGTCGCCAGAAATATCTGTTCGACAAGAAGGTGATCGCACAAGCTCAGCTCGATGTTGCGATCCGCAATCTCGATGCGGCGAAACAGGCGCTGGCCGGAGCGGAGGCTGCCGCCGAGGGTGCAAAGCTTGCCTATGAATCCGAGATCAGCGGCGTGAACACGACGGTTGCGCGGTTGCAGGCCGAACTCGGCGAGGCCCAGTATAATCTCGATCAGACGACGGTGGTGGCGCCGGGTCCGGGTTATGTCACGCAGATGGCGCTCCGCCCGGGCATGTATGTGATTCCGGCGCCTTTACGACCTGCTATGGTCTTTGTGCACTCGGACGACCAACAATTGGCGGCCGGCTTCCAGCAAAATTCGCTCCAGCGCGTGCGCTCGGGTGACGATGCCGAGGTCGCCTTTGACGCCATTCCCGGTAAGGTGTTCAAAGGCAAAGTCCGCTATGTCATCGATGCGATCGCCACGGGCCAGCTACAGACGACCGGCGCACTCCAGGACATGGGTCTCGCAGGCCCCGGCGGCAGGGCCGTCGCCATCATCGACGTGGAGGAGGATACGTCAGGCTACAGCATTCCAGGCGGCGCTGCTGCGCAGGTCGCAGTCTATACGCCTTACGCTCATCATTTTGCGCTCATCCGCAAGATCCTGCTGCGCATGCGGAGTTGGGAAAATTACGTCTTCATGGAGGGGCATTAGCGTCGTCAGATTGTCTTCGATCGAAGCTCGGAGGCCTGAGCGCGACAAGCGCGCAACGAGCGCGATATCGATAGGGAGAGCGAACCGTGGCCGCAAAGACCGACAATTTTTCCAAGTTGCTGCCCACTGCCCAGGAGATGATGGAGAAGCTTGCGCTGGCCGAGGCCGAGAAGGCCGAAGCTGCCGCCCGCAAGCAGGCCGAGGCCGAAGCCGAGAAGAAGCTGCTACTCGACAAGATCACCAAGCCCTCGGGCGTGTCCGATGAAGAAGCGATGAAACGCGTGGCGGCGATCGTCCAGCGTGCCGTCTCGAACGGGCTCACCGAGGTGCAAGTTTATCGCTTTCCCAATGATCTTTGCACCGATCATGGCCGCGCCATCAATCAGATGGAGGCCGGCTGGGAGAAGACGCTGACCGGCCTCCCCAAGGAGATGTACGAGTTCTGGGACCGCAGGCTCAAACCGCTCGGATACAAGATCAAGTTCCAGATCATCGACTGGCCTGGCGGGATGCCGGGCGACATTGGCATCACGCTGAAATGGGCCTGACAGCGGAGCCCGCGCTGCTTAGAACTTCTCCTTGATCCAGCGCCGATCCTTGATTGTCGCTTCGTCGTCATACTCGCGCTTCTTGTCGCGATTGGGCAGCTTGATCTTCTTCGCAGGCGGGGCTTCGTACGGAATCAATCCAAGGAAATGCGAGATGACGTTGAGGCGCGCGCGCTTCTTGTCGTCCGAGCGCACGACGTGCCAGGGCGCGAAGTCGGTGTCCGTCGCCTCGAGCATCATGTCTCGCGCGCGCGAGTAGTCGTACCAGCGCTCGCGCGAAGGGAGGTCCATGGGGCTCAGCTTCCATTGCCGAAGGCGATCGTCGATGCGGGCCTCAAAGCGCCGCTTCTGTTCCTTGTTGCTTACTTCGAGCCAGTACTTGATGAGGCGGATGCCGTTGTCGACGATCTGCTTCTCGAATTCGGGGCAAATCTCGAGGAAGCGCCTATGCTGCTCCTTGGTGCAGAAGCCCATCACGTATTCGACGCCGGCGCGGTTGTACCAACTGCGATCGAAGATCACGATCTCACCGGCTGCGGGGAAATGTGCGAGGTAACGCTGCACGTACATCTGCGTCTTCTCGCGATCGGAAGGGGCCGGCAACGCAACGAGCCGAAAGGTGCGCGGGCTCACCCGTTCGGTCATTGCTCTGATCGTGCCGCCCTTGCCGGCGGCGTCCCGGCCCTCGAACACAACGATGATGCGTTCGCCGGTCTGCTTGACCCAATCCTGCAAGGAGCAAAGCTCGGTCTGAAGATCGCGGAGCTTCTTTTCGTAGTCCTTGCGCTTGAGCTTTGGTTTGTCGATTTCGCGGTTCGAACTTTCGGTCTCGTGACCGGAATGCGAGTCGTCCTGCATCATGACGCAAACTCCCCTGGGCACCGAAACCAAGCTCCAATCAAGCATAATCGCTTGCCGCGATGATAATGGGACGATCTTAGCAGGTCTCGGCGAGGCTTGTTTCAGAATGATCGGCGCGCAGAGGAAGAACGTCCGGTGTCCGCCTCCGCGCCATCATCGGAGCATAGCGCGCTCAGAAAAAGCTCATGGGGAAGTAGCGGAGGAAAAGCTCCTCGTAGCGGCCCGTGGCATGCACCTGCTCGAGCGCGTAGTTGAGGATCTCGACCATCTGCCGGTTGCCCTTCTTCACGGCGATGCCGACGCCCTCGCCGAAATAGGTGGTGTCGAGATAGGGTCCGCCGCGGAACTCGCAGCATCCTTCGCTCGCCACGCCGTTGATCCAGAAGGTGAGGCCAATGCCGTCGCCGAAGACGAGATCGATGGCGCCGTCCTTCAGCGCCTTCTCGGCGTCGTCGGCAGTGTCGAAGGTCGCCACAGCGACATCGGGGAAGAATTTCTTGAGATAGGCCTCGTGGCCGGTGCCCCTGGTGACGCCGATCTTCTTGCCGGACAGGCTCTCCGGGCTGATGTCCCTAAGGTCAATCGTCTTCTTGGCGACGAAGCGCGCCGGCGTCGCGTAATAGCGCGAGGTGAAGTCGGCCTTCTCGAGCGCTTCGGCCGTAATGCGCATGGAGGCGATGGCGGCGTCAGCCTCGCCCTTGTCGAGGGTCGGAATGAGATCCTCCCAGGCGACATCTTTCACTTCGCATTGGACCTCGAGCGTGTCGCAGATCGCCCTGGCGAGATCGACGTTGAAGCCGGTGAGAGCGCCCACCTCATCGTAATAATGAAAGGGCGGATAGTCGCTGTCGGTGATGAAGGTGAGCTTGGAGAGCCCGCGCAAATCGGGCTTCGGCCGCAGCGCATCGCCTTGCCAAGTGTCGGGGACGATCTCGTTCTTGGCCTGCTGCGCGGCCGCCAGATGCGGCGAGAGGAAGAGCAAGATGGCAAGAAGGGCGGCGAGCCATGGAGGCACCGCGGAACGGGCAGCCGGAAAACAGAAGAAGGATCGCAGCACGCTTTCCTCATAACGCGGCTTCAGTCCGGATGCCAAGGGGGCATCACATCCTTTAGTTGTAATAGCGAATATTCTAAACTATTCGTTGGGCAGTTCCGTGCAACCAAAGATTGGCGCGAATGAATATTGCGTCTCGTCTTAAAAGTGCAAATACTCGCCGTCGGGAAAGTTGGGGGGCGTTCCCGTGTTGCTGGTGGGAGACACAGCCGCGCTCAGACGAAGGCTCGCGCAACTTAGCGCGCGGCCAAAACCGCCCCCGGACCTGGAATATCGTTTCCTCGTCGGACGCTTCATCGATTCGCCGACGCTTGCCCGGGCGATAGCCATTGCCGCCCGCTGGGGCGTGCATCCGCACGAGGTAATGATCGCCAATGGCTGGATCGATGCCGAGGACTACTACCGCGCGCTCGCGCAAGCTTGCGGCACCCCGTTCGAGGCGAGGCTCATCCCGCAAGAAGTCGTGCCCGCCGCAGGGGCGGGCCCACGCGCCAGTCTTGCGCGCGGGCTGCTGAAGTACCGCATGCGGGAGCGGAGCTTCGTGTTGGCGCCGGAGCGCCTTCGTCCCAACGCTCTCCGCGAGATGCTTGCGCGGCTCAAGCCGCATGCGTTCTCGCTCTCTTCGCCTCAATCGGTTCGCAAAGCGATCCAACATCATTTCGCCAAGGCCTTCATGCGTGGCGCCGTCGAAGGGCTTGCCACCCGGTACCCGGAAAGAAGCGCGCGCGAACCGACCGCGCTCTGGCAGCGCCTCGCGCTTGCGCTCGGCCTTGCGTGCCTGCTCGCGTCGCTCCTCGTCGCGCCGGCGGCGACGATCATGTGGTTGACGCTCTCTCTCGTCGTCCTCTTCGTTCCCGTGACCGGCTTCCGTGTCGTGGCCGCCTATCGGCTGTTGCGCCGCACGCCCCAGGCAAACGAGGCGATCCCGTCCCCCGTGCCGGACTACGCGCTTCCCATCTACACCATCCTCGTGCCGCTCTACCGCGAGGCCCATATGCTGCCGGGTCTCGTCCACTGCCTCGCCAGACTCGATTGGCCGGCGGCGAAACTCGACATCAAGCTGATCCTCGAAGCCGCCGACCCCGGCACCGTCGCCGCCGCGCGCGCCATGCGTCTTCCCGGCAATTGCGAGATCGTCCTGGTGCCGGACCATCAACCTCGCACCAAGCCTAAGGCGCTGAATTATGCTCTTCCACTCGCCCGCGGCGAGTATGTCGTGATCTTCGACGCCGAAGATCGCCCCGAGCGCGACCAGCTTCGCCGCGCCTACGAAGCATTCAGGCGCGGGTCTCCGGACCTTGCCTGCGTTCAGGCCGCGCTCAATATCTACAATGCGCGAGAGAATTGGCTGACCCGGCAATTCACGCTCGAATATTGCGCTCTGTTCGATGCGCTTCTGCCGGCGCTCGAGAAACTTCGCCTGCCAATCCCGCTCGGCGGCACATCGAATCATTTTCGCATGGCGGCGCTGAAATGGCTCATGGCGTGGGACCCGTTCAACGTTACCGAGGATGCCGATCTCGGCATCAGACTCGCCCGCAGCGGCTATTCTTGCGCCACGATAGCGTCCACCACCTACGAGGAGGCGCCGCCCAGACTCTCGTCATGGCTCCGCCAGCGCACGCGTTGGCTCAAGGGCTATATGCAGACATGGCTCGTCCATATGCGCTCCCCGCGCAAACTTTGGCGCGAGCTCGGCCCGCGCGGCTTCCTCGGCTTCCAGACGATTGTGGGCGGCACGATTCTTTCAGCGCTGGTCCACCCCTGGTTCTACGTGCTCGCGGGGATCGAGCTCGCGCAAGGAACCTTGTTCGCGCAACCCGGGAGCCTCCTCGGCTGGCCGTTCTGGCTGCTCGCCTGGTTCGATCTCGTGACCGGCTACCTTGCGGCGATGGCGCTCGGCTATTTGAGCGCAGAGCGTCGCGGTTACCGCCGCCTCATCAAGGATGTCCCGTTGATGCCGCTCTATTGGCTCTTGGTTTCGGCCGCAGCGTACCGCGCCATCTTCCAGTTCGTGACCGCGCGCTTTTACTGGGAAAAGACCGAGCACGGCCTCGCCTCCGGCCGATCGCCGTTGCCGCAACCCTTAACCTGATCGGCGCTTGTGCAAGCGGCTAAGCCGGGCGTTCGACCTCGGGCTTGGCAATCACGACACCGATCTCCCTGTGCTCGCCGTCGTCGGCCTGGTAGACGAGATCGAACACGCTGGCGGCGGTCTTCAGCCATCTCGCGCGATCATCGAGGGACCACACGCTGTTGGCCTTCGGAAGCCGTCCGACCAATCCTTGAATGAGGAGATCGGTCGAGCCGCCAGCGTCCGCTGCTTCTGAACTCTTTTGCGCGCCGAGCAGCTTTGCCGTCAGACTGTCCCTCGGTTCGACGCGGGGCGCCGCGATCCGGCTCCTTGCCGTCGAAGCGGCATCATTGTCGGGCCGCGGCTGTTGCGGCATGGCAATCGGCATCTCCGAAACGATTGTTGTCATGGGGCCTCTCCCTCGGGCTGCACAGCCAGGTCATCCGAAGCCAACAGCCAGCACTGAACTGCGGCTACTAAAGCTGGCCTTTCCCAATCCGACCTTCCCGTCACGGTTTAACGTTATCTCGCCGGTTGTAGTTCCCGGGTGGAGACGACCCCTCCATTCATTGAAAGGATTGGAGCGGGTGAAGGGAATCGAACCCTCGACACGTAGCTTGGGAAGCTACTGCTCTACCACTGAGCTACACCCGCGCCCGGACAAATTCATAACACGGAAGGCGCATTTGCAAATAGGCCGGCCGCCTCTCGCCATCGT
>NZ_DASRGO010000177.1:0-3346 GCF_035650995.1 Methyloceanibacter sp.
CGACCACGCGCTTCCGTGTCTCGGGCGAGCGCGAGGTGGCGACGATCTTGCGCACCGCGCCCTTGGCGCGGGCGGCGCGCATGATGGAGGAGCCGATCAGGCCGGGCCCGATGATGGCCAGCGTGTCGAACAGGGGCGCGGTCATTTGCGCGCTGTGCCCTTGCCGCTCATGAAGGCGGCCAGCGCCTCGAGCACGGCGCGGTTGTCGTCCTCCGTGCCGATCGTCATGCGGAGCGCATCGGGAAAGCCGTATTCCGCGACACGTCTCAGGATGATGCGGCGCTCGTGCAGGAAGGCGTCCGCTTCGTCGGCCGAGCGGCCGTTTCCCGTGGGGAAGTGCAGTAGGAGGAAATTGGCGGCGCTCGGCGTGACGCGGAGCCCGAGCCTGGTAAGCGCCTCGGCCATGCGACCGCGCCAGACCTCGTTGTGGTCCGCCGCGCGCCTGATCCACGCCTGATCCTCAAGCGCGGCGACGCCGGCGGCGATCGCCGGGCCTGAGACGTTGAACGGTCCCCTGATGCGGTTGAGCGCATCGGCCACCTCGGCCGGGCAATAGGCCCAGCCGAGCCTGAGATAAGCAAGCCCGTAGATCTTGGAGAAGGTGCGCGTCATCACCGTGTTGTGGGTGGTGGCCACAAGCTCGATGCCGGCCTCGTAGTCGTTGGCGCGCACATATTCGGCATAGGCCGAATCGATCACGAGCAGGATGTCGTCACGGAGGCCGGCACGGAGGCGCTTCATCTCGTCGAAGGGCAGATAGGTCCCGGTCGGATTGTTGGGGTTGGCGATGAACACCACGCGCGTCTTTGGGCTCACCTTGGCGAGAATGGCATCGACATCGGCGGTGAGGTCCTTCTCGGGCGCAACGACGGGGGTCGCGCCCCGGCCGAGGATCGCGATCTTGTAAACGAGGAAGCCGTGCTCGCTGTAAATCGCCTCGTCGCCGGAGCCGAGATAGGCGCTGGCGATGAGATTCAGCACTTCGTCGGACCCCGCGCCGCAGACGATGTGGCCGGGATCGAGCCCGTAGAGCTTGGCGATCGCCTCGCGCAAGCTCCGCGCCGAGCCGTCGGGGTAGCGCGAGAGCGAGGAGGCGGCCGCAAGATAGGCCTCGACCGCGCGCGGGGAGGGGCCGAACGGCGATTCGTTCGAGGAGAGCTTGATCACCGGGTGCGCGCCGGGGAGCGCGCTCTTGCCGGGCACATAGGGCGCGATGTCGAGAATGCCTTGCCGCGGGATTGGCCCACGCTTGGCGCTCATCTTGAGGCTCCTCGGAAGGGATGCTGCAAGGCGCCTCTCTTGGGGCATTTCTCGGACCAAAGCAAAGAAAAGATTGACTTTCGTTGCTAAGCTCCTAGCTAACCGCAGATTGTGTAGAGGTGGGATTGGGCCGCGGGCGGAACGAGATGGGCGAGACCAAGACGGCTGAGGCCATTACCGATAGTTCCTTGCGTCTGGCGCAGATCGCCAACCCGCAGAGCGAGATCGTGCATTTCGACGAGGCCTTGCCGCTCGACTGCGGCTCGGCGCTCAGGCCGTTCTCGATCGCCTATCAGACCTATGGCGCGCTCAACAAGGACAGGTCGAACCTCGTCCTCGTCTGCCATGCGCTCACCGGCGACCAGCATGTCGCCAACCCCCATCCCGTCACCGGCAAGCCGGGGTGGTGGGACATGATGGTCGGTCCCGGCAAGCCGATCGACACCGACCGCTATTTCGTGCTGTGCGCCAATGTCATCGGCGGGTGCATGGGCTCGACCGGTCCGAGCTCGATCAACCCCGCCACCGGGCTCCCTTACGGCCTCGACTTCCCCGTCATCACCGTGCGCGACATGGTGCGCGCGCAAGCCCGCCTGCTCGACCATCTCAACATTCCCGAGGTGTTGTGCGTGCTCGGCGGATCGATGGGCGGCATGCAGGTGCTGGAGTGGGCCGCGACGTATAAGGACCGCGTGTTCTCGGCCGTGCCGATCGCCTGTTCGGCGCGCCACTCCTCGCAGAACATCGCCTTCCACGAAGTCGGGCGCCAGGCGGTGATGGCCGATCCCGACTGGTGCCAGGGCCGGTATCTCGAGGAGGGCAGGAGTCCGCGCAAAGGCCTTGCCGTCGCGCGCATGGCCGCGCACATCACCTACATGTCGGACGATGCGCTGCACCGGAAATTCGGCCGCAATCTCCAAGATCGCGACAAGGTCACCTTCGGCTTCGATGCCGACTTCCAGGTGGAGAGCTATCTGCGCCACCAGGGGCTCACTTTCGTCGACCGGTTCGACGCCAACTCCTATCTCTACATCACCCGCGCCATGGACTATTTCGACCTCGCGGCGGATCACGGCGGGGTGCTCGCCAATGCCTTCCTGGGCACCAAGACGCGCTTCTGCCTCGTGTCGTTCACCTCGGATTGGCTGTTCCCGACCGAAGAGAGCCGCGAGATCGTGCACGCGCTGAACGCGGTCGCCGCCAATGTGAGCTTTGTCGAGCTCAAGACCGATAACGGTCACGACTCGTTCCTGCTGCACGAGCCCGAGCTGTTCGATACCATCCGCGGCTTCCTCGGCGCCGCGGCGTTGAAGCGCGGCATCGCGGAGCCGAAGGGATGGCTGCCATGAATGTGAACGTGCCGCCTCATGCCGTGCGCACGGTCAACGACACGGCGCGCGTCGATCTGCTCCTGATCGCCGAGATGGTGACGCCCGGCTCGCGCGTGCTCGACGTCGGCTGCGGCGACGGAACGCTGCTCCGCCTGCTCGCGGCGCGCAAGGGCGTCGACGGCCGCGGCATCGAATTGAGCCAGGCGGGCGTGAACAATTGCGTGGCCAAGGGGCTGTCAGTGATCCAGGGCGACGCCGACACCGATCTCGTCTATTACCCCGACCTCGCTTTCGACTACGCCATCCTGTCGCAGACGATCCAGGCGACCTACAGCCCGCGCCACGTGCTCGAGCAGCTCTTGCGCATCGGCCGGCGGGCGATCGTATCCTTCCCGAATTTCGGTCACTGGCGCGTGCGGACCAAGCTCCTGTTCGGCGGGCACATGCCGCGCACCGAATATCTGCCGGACCGCTGGTACGACACGCCCAACATCCATCTCTGCACGATCAACGATTTCACCGATCTTTGCCGCGACGTGGGCGCGAGAATCGAGCGCGCGGTGGCGCTCAACGCTCATGGGCGGAAGCTCGGCGTCTCGATGCCGCTGTTCGCCCAGAACCTGTTCGGCGAGCAGGCGGTGTTCCTGCTTTCGCGCTAAGGCGCAGCGGCTTGCCGGCGGGGCTTCGCGTCGCCGGGGTGGGGGCTTGAGTCTCACGCGGCACCCCCTCAACCGCAGCGCCTTCCACCCCGCCCC
>NZ_DASRGO010000178.1:0-54830 GCF_035650995.1 Methyloceanibacter sp.
TTGATCTGCAGCATGCCGTGCGCGGCCAGCTTCCGGAGAAGTACCGGTCCTTCGCCAAGGCGATCAACGAGCAGAACGAGCAGCTTTACACCTTGCGCGGCATGTTCCGCATCAAAAGCGCCGAGGAGATCGGGCGCACGCCCATTCCGATCGAGGAGGTCGAGCCGGCCAAGGAGATCGTCAAGCGTTTCTCGACCGGGGCCATGTCCTTCGGCTCGATCAGCCGCGAGGCGCATACCACGCTCGCCATCGCCATGAACCGCATCGGCGGCAAGTCGAATACTGGCGAAGGCGGCGAGGAGTCCGACCGCTACAAACCGCTTCCCAACGGCGACTCGATGCGCTCGAAGATCAAGCAGGTCGCTTCGGGCCGCTTCGGCGTGACGGCCGAATATCTCGTCAATGCCGACATGATGCAGATCAAGATGGCGCAAGGCGCCAAGCCCGGCGAGGGCGGTCAGCTTCCCGGTCACAAGGTCGACGCCGTCATCGCCAAGGTGCGGCACTCGACGCCGGGCGTCGGCCTGATCTCGCCGCCGCCGCATCACGACATCTATTCGATCGAGGACCTGGCGCAGCTCATCTACGATCTGAAGAACGTGAACCCGGAGGCCGACGTGAGCGTGAAGCTGGTGAGCGAAGTCGGCGTCGGAACGGTCGCGGCCGGCGTGTCGAAGGCGCGCGCCGACCACGTCACCATCGCTGGATTCGAGGGCGGCACGGGTGCCTCCCCGCTCACCTCGATCAAGCACGCCGGCTCCCCCTGGGAGATCGGCCTTGCCGAGACGCAGCAGACGCTGGTGCTGAACCGTTTGCGCGGCCGCATCGCCGTGCAGGTCGACGGCGGCATCCGCACCGGTCGCGACGTCGTGGTCGGCGCTCTGCTCGGCGCCGATGAGTTCGGCTTCGCCACGGCGCCGCTCATCGCCGCGGGCTGCATCTATATGCGCAAGTGCCACCTCAACACCTGCCCGGTCGGCGTCGCCACCCAGGACCCGGTGCTGCGCGCGCGCTTCCAGGGCAAGCCCGAGCACGTAATCAACTATTTCTTCTTCGTGGCCGAGGAGGTGCGCGAATACATGGCGGCGCTCGGCTTCCGCACCTTCTCCGAGATGATCGGCAAGACCGAGGTGCTCGATAAGAGCCAGGCGATCAACCATTGGAAGGCGAAGGGGCTCGACTTCACCCGCCTCTTCCACAAGCCCGAGGTGCCCAAGGACGTGGCGATCTACAATTCCGAGCGGCAGGACCACCAGCTCGACAAGGTGCTCGATCGCACGCTCATCGAGCTGTGCCGGCCCGCGCTCGAGGAGAAAAAGCCGGTCAAGCTCGACCTCAAGATCAGGAACGTGAACCGCACCACGGGAGCCATGCTCTCCGGGGAGATCGCCAAGCGCTACGGCCATGCCGGCCTGCCCGACGACACCATCTGGGTGCGCTTCAATGGCTCGGCCGGACAGAGCTTCGGCGCTTTCCTCGCGCACGGCGTGACGCTCGACCTCGTCGGCGAGGGCAACGACTATGTCGGCAAGGGCCTGTCGGGCGGCCGCATCATCGTCCGTCCGCCTGAGGACTCGGCCATCGTGCCGGAGAAGTCGATCGTCATCGGCAACACCGTGCTGTACGGCGCCATCTCCGGCGAATGCTATTTCCGCGGCATCGCCGGCGAGCGCTTCGCCGTGCGCAACTCGGGCGCCATCGCCGTCGTCGAAGGCACCGGCGACCATGGCTGCGAGTACATGACGGGTGGCGTGGTGGTGGTGATCGGACCTACGGGGCGCAACTTCGCCGCCGGCATGTCGGGCGGCATCGCCTACGTTCTCGACGAGAGCGGCGATTTCGAGCGCCGCTGCAACCTCGCCATGGTCGAGCTCGAGCCGGTGCCGAGCGAGAACCGCGTGATGGAGCGGCAGCGTCACCAGACCGGCGATCTCGAGAGCCATGGCCTCGTCGATATCACCGACATGAGCCGCTTCGACGAGGAGCGCCTGTTCCAGCTGATCGAAAACCACCTGCACTATACGGGCTCTGCGCGCGCCAAGCTCATCCTCGACAATTGGGCCGAGTACCTGCCCAAATTCGTCAAGGTGATGCCGGTCGAGTATCGCCGCGCGCTCGAGGAGATGGCCAAGGCGCAGGTCGCCGACAAGACCCGTCTCGGCGAGATCGAGATCGGGCTCCGTGGCAACGGCGGCAACGGCAGATAGATCGTCAGACCGAGGACCAAGATGCCCTGGATAGACGGCGCCCAGGTGATAGTCTCGCTGCGCGACAGCGCGGCGCGCTTGACCGAGCCGAAAGACGGCGACTACTCCTTGGGCATAGGAGCCCCGGGCGAACGAGCATGGGTTTAATGGGCAAGATAACAGGCTTCCTCGAGATCGAGCGGGAGGACCGGCATTACGAGCCGGCCGCCGATCGCATCCGCCATTGGCGCGAATTCGTGATCGCTCCGAGCGAGGGCGACATCACGCGCCAAGCCGCGCGCTGCATGGATTGCGGCATCCCCTACTGCCACACCGGGTGCCCGGTGAACAACCAGATCCCCGACTGGAACGATCTCGTCTATCACTCCGACTGGCAGGTGGCGGCCGAGAACCTCCACTCGACCAACAACTTCCCCGAGGTGACGGGGCGCGTCTGCCCAGCGCCTTGCGAGGCCGCCTGCACGCTGAACATCATCGACGAGCCGGTCACCATCAAGTCGATCGAATGCGCGATCGCCGACAAGGCCTTTGCCGAAGGCTGGGTGCAGCCGCAGCCGCCCGAGACCAGGACCGGCAAGCGCGTGGCCATCGTGGGCTCCGGGCCGGCGGGCCTCGCCGCCGCGCAGCAGCTCGCCCGCGCCGGCCACGACGTTCATGTCTATGAGAAGCACGCCCGTCCCGGCGGACTGCTCCGCTACGGCATCCCCGACTTCAAGATGGAGAAATACATCGTCGAGCGGCGGGTGAAGCAAATGGAGGCCGAAGGCGTCACCTTCCATTGCAACGCGCATGTCGGCCGCGATCTTCGCGTCGCGCAGCTCGAGCGCGACTATGACGCGGTGCTGCTCGCCGGCGGCGCCGAGCAGCCGCGCGATCTCCCGGTCCCCGGCCGCGAGCTTCGTGGCGTGCACTTCGCCATGAACTTCCTTCCGCAGCAGAACCGCCGCGTCTCCGGCGAGCCTCTCGGTGACGTCGAACCGATCCTCGCGAACGGCAAGAAGGTGGTGGTGATCGGCGGCGGCGACACGGGTTCAGACTGCATCGGTACGTCCTTCCGCCAGGGCGCGGTCTCGGTCACCCAGCTCGAAATCCTGCCGCAGCCGCCCGAGAAGGAGAACAAGGCGCTGACCTGGCCGAACTGGCCGCTCAAGTTCCGGACATCATCGAGCCAGGCGGAGGGCGCCGCGCGCGACTTTGCCGTCGCCACCACCAAGTTCATTGCGAATGATGGCCAGGTGTCGGCGCTCGAATGTATCCGCCTCGACGCCCAGATGAAGCCGATCTCCGGCACGGAATTTCAGATTCCGGCCGACCTTGTCCTCCTCGCCATGGGCTTCCTTCATCCCGTGCACGAAGGCATGGTCAAGGACCTCAAGCTCGAGCTCGACGCCCGCGGCAATGTGAAGGCGAACGACCTCGACTACCGCACCTCCCGGCCCAAGGTGTTCGCCGCGGGCGACATGCGCCGCGGCCAGTCGCTCGTGGTGTGGGCGATCCGCGAGGGGCGCCAGGCGGCGCACGCCATCGACAAGTTCCTGATGGGTAAGACGACGCTGCCGCGCTAGATCCAGCCCGCAAAGGCTGCGGCCAGGGGATGAAGCGTTCTAGCTGTGCGGCCAGGCGAAATCGTCGGCCCTGCCTGCTTTGGGCTTGAGCTGCTCGCCCTTGATCAGCACGCGGTAATAGGGCCGCTGCGAGAGCGGGAGCCTCGGCTTTGACGAGGCGAGCGAGATATCGGTCACCGACGACAGCGTGGCGACCGCCGTCAGCCCGTCGCCGAGTTCGCTCGTGATCATCTCGGTATCCGGCGTGGCCGCAGCCGCGCCCGGTGTCGCAAGCGTCTGTGCCGCCGTCTGTAGCGCCCGATCCATCTCCGGCCTGACCACATTCACATCGCCAGCCTGGCCCTGACTGGGTGCGGGCGGCTCGGCCGACCCCTGCCCTTGCGCGGCAGCCTGCGCCTCGGCTGGAGCCGGGGCTTGCGCTGGCTGAGCCGGCTCGGCCGGAGCGGCGTCATCGGCGGCGGCGCCCGCGGTTTCCGGCGATGGCGCGGGGCCGAGATCGTGGCCCGTGACCTTGGCCTGCTCCTCGACGCTTCCGGCGAGCGGAATATTGCGCTCCTGCTTGGCGACGGCCAGGTCGCGCCTGAGCTCCTTCTCCACGTAGCCCGCGAGCTTGACGTTGCCGCGCATGGTGAAAAGCACGCCGTCGTCGGCCCTGAGTCGCTTCGCCTGGCCGGTCATATCGGGGCCGTAGGCGCTGAACCTTCCGCCCTCGTCCATGAACCCGTTCCAGATATCGATATATTTTGCGCCGTTGATGAAGGCCTTCTCGCGATAGACCTCGTTCATGGCCTGGGCATCGGCGCTCTGCGTGGGGCTGCGCATGATGGGCAGTCCGACCCAATAAACGGCGAGATTAGCCGCGCGCAGTTTCTTGATCACCGCTTCGACGCGCTCGCCATAGGCTTGCCGCCAGGCGTCGCTTCCGACCTTGACCCACTCGCCGTTGACCTTCATCGACTGATCGTCGTTGGCGCCGTACATGACCACGGCGATCTGATAGGTCCCGTCCTTGAGCGCGTCGGCGAGGTCGGACTCCCACGTGCTCGACAGCAATCCGCCGTTCGGACGCGTGTGCTTCACGAACTCGATGGTGTTGTCCTCTTCGAAGTTGCGGTAGAGCCCGGTCCACAGGCCCTCGCCGAGGGAATCGCCGATCACGAGCACGCGATAACGGTCGCCGGTGGGGAACGGATTGATATAGCTCCGCTGCACGGGCGGCGTGCCTTGCTGGGCGGCGGCGGACCCTGCGGCGAGGGCGCCGAGCAGGACGGCCAAGGCCGCATAGCTCGCGGCAAGCAGGGCCTGAATTCTCACACTGCGGCGCGACGCGTTACCGAACATTGGGTTTCCCTCGGGCGCTTCCCCATTCAGAGCGATTCAACAGGTCTAACCCCCTGCTTGCAAGTCCTTCAGGATGGTCTGCGTCGGAAAGCCGTCGACGGGAAGGCCCTTTGAGCGCTGGTAGGACTTCACCGCTTCGAGCGTCGCTGGCCCGATCACGCCGTCGGCATCGCCGGTCAGCAGTCCTTTCGCGATGAGGAGCTGCTGCAGCTGTGTGCGCTGCTCGAGATTGAGGTGGGTCTCGTCGGTCGGCCACGGATGGACGAACGGTCCGTCGCCTCTCAGACGATCGGCAAGATGACCGACCGCGAGCGCATAGGAGGTCGCCGTGTTGTAGTGCAGGATGGCACGGAAATTATTCAGCACGAGGAACGACGGCCCCCTCGCCCCCTCTGGCGAGAACAAGGTGGCCTTGTCGTTCGGGCGCGGGAAAGCCTCGCCGTTCACCCGCACGAAACCGAGCTTTTGCCAATCGCCAAGCGTCTTCATCGTGCTCGGGTTGACCTTCTTGGGATCGACGCCCTTCGGCACGCTGACCTCATAGCCCCAGGTCTGCCCCGGCTGCCATTTCGACACCCTGAGATAGCTTGCCGTCGAGCCGAGCGCGTCGGGGACGTTGTCCCAGATGTCGCGCTTGCCGTCGCCGTCCTGGTCGACCGCAAAGCGAATATAGGTGGTGGGAATGAATTGGGTGTGGCCCATGGCGCCGGCCCACGAGCCGTTCATGCCCTCGAGATTGATGTCGCCGTGCTGGAGGATCTTCAGCGCGGTGACGATCTGCGGCTTGGCGAACTTGGCCTTGGTCCCAGTGCAGTAGAGCGTCCCGAGCGAGCGGATGATGTTCTTGTCGCCGGGCTGCGTGCCGAAGTTCGATTCCACGCCCCAGATGGCGACGAGGATATGCCGGTCGACTCCGTATTTGGCCTCGAGCTGATCGAGCAGCGCTTTGTTTTCGATCAGCTTCTGCTTGCCGGTTTCGATGCGCTTATCGGAGACCACGCGGTCGATATATTCGCCGATCGGCTTCACATATTCAGGCTGGTAATTCGCCATCTCGACCACTTCCGGGTCTGGCGTGAAGCCTTGAAACGCGCGGTCGAAGGTCTCCCGCGTGATACCGGAAGCCTTGGCGGCCGGCCATAAGGTCTCGACACAAGCCTGGTTCTTGTCAGCGGCCGAGACCCCGCCTCGATCGGCAAAGAATCCGCACGCCGCGAAACCCACGAGCAGGATCAATGACTTGGTATTCGGCATGATTCGCATGGTCGAAATCTAGCAACCACCCCCGGCAAAACCTAGGCAAGTCGATAGGACAAAATGCGGCGTCAATTGGCCGCGGCACTCGCTTCCTTCAGCACCGCATTGACGAGCGCGCTCGACGGATAGCAGCTCAAGGGCAGGCCCCGCTTCTTTTCTTCCACGCCGATGGTGCGTCGCGTCTTGAACCCGGCAAGACCGTCCACCTTGCCCACGTCGTAGCCTTGCGCCACCAGCACCTCCTGGAAACGCTGGATACGGTCGCGCGGGAAGCTTTCGACCGGCTGCCACGTGCCGACGAATTCGGCCGGCGCGTTCTGGGAGATCATATCGGCGACGTGACCAACGAAAATCGCATAGACGTCGGAGTTGTTATAGAGCTTCAGCACCGAGAAATTATTGGTGGCGAGGAAGGCGGGACCCTTGAGCCCTGCCGGCAGCACGAGGAAGGCCTGATCGTTCAGGCGCTCTTGCGGGAATGGGCGGTCCTTGACCCGCGCCACGCCGAGCTTGACCCACTCCGCGATCGGCAGCGCCTTGTCGGGCCCCTGCAGCGTGCAGTCGAACTTGTCGGGCAGCTTGACCTCGTAGCCCCACGTCTCCGTGCCGTTCCAGCCCTGGCTGTGCAGGGAGTTGGCCGTCGAGGCGAGCGCGTCCACGACCGTGCCCCAGATGTCGCGCTTGCCGTCGCCGTCGAAATCGACGCCGTATTTGTCGAAGTCCGATGGCAGGAACTGGGTGTAGCCCATGGCGCCCGCCCACGAGCTCTTCATCATGGCACGCGTCGCATGCTGCTCCTGCAAAATCTTGAGCGCGACGAGGAGCTCGTTGCGGAACTCGTCAGGGCGTCGCCCCATGAAGCCTTGCGTAGCGATGGCCGAGAGCGCGTCGAACGGCATGTCGACCTTGCCGAAGCCGGTCTCGCGACCCCAGATCGCGACGACGATCGAGGCCGGCACGCTGTATTCCTTCTGCATCGCTGCGAGTTGCGGCGCGAGCTGCGCCATGCGGCTCCGCCCGCTTGCCGCGAGCGCGTTCAGCGTGCCGGCATTGAAATAGCCGGCCGGGGGCTCGAACTCGGGCTGCCGGCTCGGCTTCATCTGATCGGCGAGCACCTTCGGCAGAGGCGGGCCGCCCGGAGCCGCCGGGTCAGGATAGACGAGATGCGGCAACGCCCAGACGAGCTTCAGGCCCTTGACGTTGGCGTCGAACACCGCACGGCTGATGCCCATCGCTTCGGCATCCGGCCACAGCGCCTGGAGCCATTTGGCGAAGCTCGCCTCGACGGCGGCCTTATAAACCGCAACCTCATCCTGTGCTCGGGCTGCCCCCAAGGATAGGAGCGGCGAGGCGAGCATCAGGACGAGCAGGATCAATGCGCGTCTCGGCAAAGACATGGGCACCCCTAAGCGAGCTTTACTGAAGCCGTCCAGCGGCCCGATTGTGGGGCTCGCTTAAGGCGCCGCAAAGGCAAAATGAGGGACGTCTAGGAGGCGGCGCGGCGGCCGTCCCTGAGACGCCGTTCCCAGGCAAGCGAATGGCCCACGATCGTATCGAGGTCGTTGAGCCTCGGCTCCCAGCCGAGAACCTCGTGGATGCGGTTCGCGCCGGCGACCAGCGAGGCGGGATCGCCCGCGCGTCGGCCGCAAATTTTCACCGGGAAGTCCGTTTTTGCCACGCGCTTCACCGCTGAGATCACATCGAGCACCGAGAAGCCCTCGCCATAGCCGCAGTTCAGCACCTCGCTCTTGCCGCCGGCCCTGAGATAGCGCAGCGCCTCGAGATGGGCTCTGACGAGATCGGTGACGTGGATGTAGTCGCGGATGCAGGTGCCGTCGGGCGTCGCGTAGTCGGTGCCGAACACCTCGAGAAAGGGGCGCTCGCCAAGTGCGGCCTGCGAAGCCACCTTGATCAGATGCGTGGCCTTCGGCGTCGACTGGCCGCTGCGGCCCTTGGGGTCGGCACCCGAGACA
Organism: Methyloceanibacter sp.; assembly: GCF_035650995.1. Classification (GTDB taxonomy): domain Bacteria; phylum Pseudomonadota; class Alphaproteobacteria; order Rhizobiales; family Methyloligellaceae; genus Methyloceanibacter. The sequence goes on from NZ_DASRGO010000178.1 coordinate 8,344, forward strand.
TTGAAATAGCGCAGGGCGACGTAGCGGAGTGGATAGGCATTCGCCGTGTCGCGCAGCATGATCTCGGTCATAAGCTTCGAGCTGCCGTAAGGCGAGATCGGCCTGAGATCGACGTTCTCGGTGACCGGATCGACCTCGGCGATGCCGTAGACCGCCGCGGTCGAGGAGAAGATGAAATGGGGGACCTTGGACTCAACCGCAGCAGCGATCAGCGTGCGCGACTTGCAGGTGTTGTTGAGATAATAACCGAGCGGATCGACGACCGAGTCTGGCACGACGATCGAGCCGGCAAAATGGATGATGGCGTCGATTGTGTTGTGACGGAGCAGCCGGCGCACCAGGTTGTGGTCGCCGACGTCGCCTTCGACGAATTTCGCTTCCGCCGGAACCGCCCAACGGAACCCGGTCGAAAGATTGTCGAGAACGAGAACGTCTTCGCCGGCATCGAGCAGCTCGAGCACCATATGGCTGCCGATGAAGCCAGCCCCACCTGTGACGAGCACACTCATTTACGGAACCTGCGGCACGGCCGTTGCATTTCCCCGCTACCTATCGGAAACAGGTTACTTGTAGCTTTGCCGCTTGATCCCCCCTGACCCCTGCTTCATCTTAACGTTAACGAGGACTGCAAATGGCGCATCGCGTGCGCAAGGCTGTGTTCCCCGTCGCGGGGCTTGGCACCCGCTTTCTCCCCGCCACCAAAGCCATGCCGAAGGAAATGCTGACGGTCGTCGATCGGCCGCTGATCCAGCATGTCGTGGACGAAGCGAAGGAAGCAGGCATCGAGCACTTCATCTTCGTCACCGGGCGAAACAAGGGGGTCATCGAAGATCATTTCGACCGGCAATTCGAACTCGAGCAGGTTCTCGCCGCGCGCGGCAAGACTACTGAGCTCAAGCTTCTCGATGAGGACCTGCCCGGGCCAGGCTCGACCAGCTTCACCCGCCAGCAGGAGCCACTCGGCCTCGGTCATGCCGTATGGTGCGCGCGCGAGCTCGTCGGCAATGAGCCGTTCGCGCTCCTCCTCCCCGATGTCTTGGTGCAGACGAAAGGCAAGGGCTGTCTCGCCCAGATGCTCGACGTTTATGCCGAGCATGGCGGCAACATCATCGCCGTTGAGCCCGTGCCTCAGGATCAGGTCAAGCTTTACGGCGTGGTATCGATCGGTAAAGGCGACGGGCGCGTGTTTCCTGTCGACGGCATGGTCGAGAAGCCGAAGCCGGGCACCGAGCCCTCCAATCTCACCATTCTCGGCCGCTACATCCTCCAGCCTGAGATCTTCGATATTCTGTCGGCGCAAGAGAAGGGAGCGGGCGGCGAGATTCAGATCACCGACGCAATGATTGCGCTTTTGCAGCGCCAGCCCTTCTATGCTCTGAAATACGAAGGCAAGACGTTCGACTGCGGTTCCAAGATCGGCTTTCTCACCGCCAACGTCGCCTACGCGCTGGCCCGGCCTGATCTCGCCGACGCCTTCAAGGAAGAAATCAGGAAGCTGATCTAAACAATCGAATTTTAACCATCGCGCGGGAACCCACTTGGTAACCATTTTGTGGTGACGTTGTGCTCCGCTCGCGGAGGTTGTCTTCTGCGGGGCAGGAGGAGTTGGTTCCGGTTGAGTTCGACGTCGGTTGAGCTGCACGTCACGCCCCCCCATCCGAGGGTGCTCGGCTGGTTCGGCACCACTGCGCTCGCCATGGGCGGCAGCAACCAGATGATCTTCCTGATCACTGCGCTGTTCGTCGGTCAGGGAGCGATTCTCGGTCAGGGCAGCGCCGCCGTTCCGCTTCTCGCCTTCGGCGTCCTTCTCGGCTGGGCGGCGGCCCCTGCGTGGACCGAGCTCGTGCTCATGTGGCCGAATCGCGTCGGCGGCATCTCGGCCGCCTGCGCCGAAGCGTTCAGGCCTTATAACCCCGTTCTCTCGGCCCTGACCGGCACCTGCTATTGGTGGGGCTGGGTGCCGACCTGCGGCCTGACGGCGCTGCTCTCTGCTTCGGCCATCCAACAGTGGTACGCGCCAAGTCTACCGGTAGAAGCGGTCGCCATCGCGATCGTCTGCCTATTCAGCTTCGTGAATCTCTGCGGAATCAAATGGGTGGCGCGGCTCGCCATGCCGATCGCCACCGCCTCCGCTTCGCTCGCCTTTGTCTCCGCTTTCGCGCCGATGCTTGCCGGTGCTGTCGATTGGCACCAGGCCTTCGACTATCACTTGACGACTCCGTTCGAAGGTTTCTTCGGCGAGCTGACCTCGGTGATGGCCGGGCTCTATTTGATTGGCTTCGCAGCTCCTGCCTTCGAGGCCGCAGCCTGCCATGTCGGCGAGACCAAGGACGAAAACCGCAACGTCCCTCGCGCCATGTTGGCGTCCGCCGCGATGGCCGGCGTGTATTTCATCGTGTTGCCGGTCGTGTGGCTCGGAGTACTTGGTCCCGGGCCTTTAGGCCAGGACCTTGCGACCGTGCTCGGTCCGACCTTTGCTCCCTTGCTCGGAAGCTTCGGCAAGGCGGCCGCCGTCTGGTTCATCATGCTGAACATGTTCCACGGCACGCTTCAGCCTCTTGCGGGCGCGGCCCGCACGCTGTCCCAGATGGCCGACGATGGACTGCTGCCCCGCTTCCTGTCGCTTCGCTACCAGCGCACCGACTGTCCGTGGGCTGCGACGACCCTGACCGCGGGCTCTGCCATCGTGTTCCTGATCGCCGGCGATCCGGTGTGGATGATCGCTGCCGCCAATTTCACCTATCTCATTGGTATCTGCATGCCGAACATCGCTGCATGGCTACTCAGGCGCGACATGCCCGATGCGGCGAGGCCCTACCGCGCGCCACGCGGGACCATCGTACTCGGCGTCGCAGCCGCCGCAGTCTGGCTGCTATCGGCCATTCTCGGGTTCCAGCAATTTGGTCTTCCGACCGTCGTGTTCGGCCTTGCCCTCGCTTATTCAGGCGCGGCGCTTTATGCATGGCGAGTCATTGAGGACCGCATTGCCGAAGGTCTTCCGGCAGTCGCGCCGACGCTCCACGTCAAGCTGACCGGAGCTATGGTGCTGGTGCTCATTCTTGACGGCATCGCCTACCTCGTCGCCATCCACACGATTTCGGCCGAGCACCATCCCGAGCTCGTCTCTGTGCTCGCCGATATTTTCACCGCGGTGGCCTTGCTCACCATCAGCGTCGGCCTCGTCCTTCCCGGCATGATCACCTACTCGGCAACCGAGGTGAGCAAAGCTGCCAAGCGGCTTACCGCCGGAACGCTGCAGCAATTCACCAGCGCCATGGCGGCGCTCGGCCGCGGCGATCTCGACGCCGCGCACGCTTCGGTCAACATCGTGCCGGTCAAGCCGAATTCGCGCGACGAACTCGGCGAAATGGCCGAGACTTTCAATATCCTTCAGGAGGAGGTGCGCAAAGCCGCACTCAGCCTCGGCGAGGCCCGCAACAAGATGCAGATCGCGCGCGCCGAGCTTCTGGCGCGTCACGAGCAGATCGCCTTCCTCGCCCATCACGACGCTCTGACCAACTTGGCGAACCGCCCCGCCCTGAGCCAGCAGCTCGCGCGCGTCCTAGAGCGGGGACGATTCACCCACGATAGCTTCGCCGTGCTCAGCGTCGATCTCGACCATTTCAAGGAGGCCAACGACGTGTTCGGTCACGTCATTGGCGATGAGCTCCTTTGCGCCATCGCGCGCCGGCTCGAGCAAGCTGTCGGCCAAGAATTCATCGCGCGCGTCGGCGGCGACGAGTTCATTATCCTGTCGACGGGTGGAGACCAGCCGCAAACCGCTGCACAGCTCGCCGACCGAGTGCTCAAGGCGGTCGAGGACGAGTTCGATGTCCGGGAGCAGAAAATCCCCATCGGGCTCAGCATCGGTGCGGCGATATATCCGAGCGACGGTACCGACACACTGACCCTGCTCGCCAATGCCGATGCTGCCCTATACCGGGCCAAGATCGAGGGCCGGCAAACGGTGCGGTTCTTCGATCCGGAGATGGACAAGAGTCTCCGCGAGCGTTACGCGCTCCAGCACGATTTGCGCTCGGCCATCACCCATGGCGAGCTGATGCTGCACTACCAGCCGCAAGCCACGATCGACGGCGAGGTATTCGGCTTCGAGGCGCTGCTTCGCTGGCACCATCCCAAGCACGGCTTCGTGCCGCCCACCACCTTCATCCCGCTCGCCGAGCAAAGCGGCATGATCGGCGAAATCGGCGAGTGGGCCCTGCGTGGGGCGTGCCGTGAGGCCGCCGCCTGGCCCGCGCCGCTGCAGATCGGCATCAATCTCTCGCCCGCGCAATTCCGACACGGCGACTTGGCAAGCCTGATCCACTCGATCCTGCTCGAGACGGGGCTTGCGCCGGGGCGGCTCGAGCTCGAGATCACGGAAGGTGTTCTCATCGGCGATCCCCAGCGCGCGCTGTCCATCCTGCGCCGCCTCAAGCTGCTCGGCGTCAAGATCGCCATGGACGATTTCGGCACGGGCTATGCCTCGCTCTCCTCGCTCCAGTCGTTCCCCTTCGACAAGATCAAGATCGATCGCACCTTCGTCACCGGCGTCGACCACAATGTCCAGGCCGAGGCGATCGTGCGCGCGGTGATCGGGCTGGGCAAGGCGCTAAACGTGCCCGTCATCGCCGAGGGCGTCGAGACCGAAGGCGAGCGCCTATTCTTGAGGCGCGAAGGGTGCCGTGAGATTCAGGGCTATCTCGTCGGCTATCCGCGACCGATCGAAAATTATGCCGATTTGACCTCGGGCGCTGTGACACAGCGCGCCATGGTGGGTTGAACGGAAGCCAAAGCCCTAGTGACGGATTTTGAAGCCGAGCCGCAAATTGTTCTCGATGAAGTCGCTCGTCTGGCTGGTCGAGAAGAAGTCCGTGTACTCGTAGCGCGCATAGACCGAGGCGTACGGGTTGAAGTAATACTCGGCCGTAGCTCCTGTCTTGATGCGCTGGTCGACCAATGGATCGTCCACATAGTCGGCGATTTCGTACGAGACGTAAGTGCCGAGCACGAGATAGCGCCAGAAGGCGTGCTGGAACGACAGCTCGAAATAATGGTCGATGGCGCCGAGCGAATCGGTGAGCGACGTGTCGTCGATCTCCGAGCGCGCGATGAACTCGAGCTTGTTGATTGGCGACGGCATCCAGATCAGGTCGGCGTTGAGCAACGGTCCCTCAACCGGAGACAACCGGTCATCAACCGATTGCTGTTGTCCCCACCCGGCGCTGATCTCTCCGGTCAATCGCTTATAGTTGAACACGGCGCCGGCGAGCAGCGTCGTCCCCGAGGAGCCGCGGCGGAACCCCGCCGAATTGACGTTCTGCTTGTAATCGCGATTGTTGACCGAACCCTCGAAGAACACTGCCGTATCAGGCCTCAGCTCGTAGGTGCTTCGGAACCTCAGCTCGTCCTCGACATAGTCGCGCACATCCTGGAACGGCACCAGCGCGTTGGCGGCGGGATCGAGAATCAAGACCGGAGGCGGGTTTTCGTAATTGTAGTCGGCGATCGTCCCGGTCAGCTTCAGGTTCAGCCGGTTGAAGGTGTGATCGGCCGCCGCGGTAATATGCTGTTCCTGCAGATTGGTCTGATTGCCGGCGATGTCGGTGAGGCTGACGGAGTCGCGGCCCACCTGCGTCTGCGACTTCTCGGTTTCCAACTCGAGATGGGTACGGCGCGTCACGTCGAGACGTCCCCTGAGCAGGGCCTGGTACACCTTGTCGTCCTCGACGGAGAAGTCGTGATACCAGCTCCGGTCGGCGGTGAACTGGGCCATGAAGAAGTGGCGCGCCCAGTTCGATTCGAGCCGCACGTCGGGAGCGAACTCGAAGGCGACGTCCTTGTGCTCGTTGAAATCGGTATCGAGCACGTTGTCGGTGAGGATGGTGCCGATCTCCGCCTCGGTGAACAGAAGGAAGGTACCGAGCTTCATGCCGATCGGGAGATAAGGATCGAGATCGTGCCGCGGCGGGGCGAGAATGCGATGTCGCGCCGAGTCATACTGGGTACCGGGGATCTGCGTGGTCGCCTCTCCCTGCTCGGTCGATATGCCGATCTCGGGCACCGCCGCAGGAGGTTGGATCTCCTCGCCGAATTCATCCGTAGGGGGGCCTTCCACCGCCTCTTCGCCGGGTTGCTGGGTAGCGGCGTCGCCGGTGCCGCCGAGAGGCTGCGGCGGCGTCTCTCCGGGAAGCCGCTCCAACGGAGGGATTGCGCCAACGGGCAGCGTCGGACCTTTGGGCGTGGTGTCGGCGGATGTACCGGGCGTGACCGGTGCGCTCGATGCCTGACCGGGATCCTGAAGCGCGATGCTCCCGCGCATGGGCTGGCCGGTCGCATACTGGGCTTCGGCCGGCACCGGGCCAGCAAGAAGCACGGCTACAGCGAGAGCGCCCGCTGCGCTTATCCTTTGGAGACCCGGCAAGGACGCGAACCTCGATCGGCGCCGGGGCGCGGAAAGGCCTCTCCCCCGCGTCCGTCCGGCCGTTGCTCGGGAAAGCCTAGGGGGAATAGAGTTAACGGGTAGTTTAGTACCGTGCCGAAACGGGAAGGCCTGCCCTGACAGGGCCTCAAACCGTGCTAATATTCGGCCAGTCGCAAACGGGGGAGCACGATGACGCCGGCCGGCCTCAAGCGGGATTTTGTGCAGCGCGACGGCCCGAGCGCGGCGATCGAATCCGCGACCCGCACCCTCCAATTCGAAGCCGAAGGCCTTGCCGCGCTTCGCGCCGGCCTCAGCGGGACGCTGAGCGAAAGCTTTGACAAGGCGATCACCATGATGCGGGCTTGCCATGGCCGCATCGTCGTCACCGGCATGGGCAAGAGCGGCCATGTCGGCCTGAAGGTCGCGGCCACCCTCTCCTCGACCGGAACGCCGGCCTTTTTCGTGCACCCGAGCGAGGCAAGCCACGGCGACCTCGGCATGATCACCAAGCAGGACGTGATCCTCGCCTTCTCCTGGTCGGGCGAGACGGTGGAGCTCGGCAATATCGTGTCCTATTCGCGCCGCTTCGCCGTGCCGCTGATCGCAGTGACCTCGAACGCCGCGAGCACGCTTGGAACGAACTCCGATCTCGTGCTCGCGCTGCCGCAAGCCAAGGAAGCCTGCCCGCATGGGCTCGCCCCCACCACCTCGACCGTGATGCAGCTTGCGCTTGGCGACTGTCTCGCCATCGCACTGCTCGAGAGCAAAGGCTTCACCGCGCGCGACTTCAAGGCCCTGCATCCGGGCGGTCAGCTCGGCGCCCGGCTCAAATTCGTCGGCGATTTGATGCACAAGGGCGACCGCCTTCCCCTGGCCCCGGCCGACGGCGTCATGGCCGACGCGATCGTGATCATGACCGAGAAGGCCCTCGGCTGCCTCGGCGTGATCGACGGCGACGGGCTGCTCAGGGGCATCATCACCGACGGCGACCTCCGCCGCCATATGGGCGACGGGCTTCTCGCGCGGCGCATCGGCGAGATCATGACGCCCTCGCCCAAGACGGTTAGCCCGGACCTGCTCGCAAGCGCGGCCCTCGAATTGATCAACGCCTCGAGCATCACCGCGCTGTTCGTGGTCGAGGACGGCCGCCCGGTCGGCATCATCCACATCCACGATCTCCTGCGCGCCGGCGTCGCTTAGCGCCCCGGGCCGGGCGGTTGATCCTTCGCGCGAAAAGCGCGAACCTCCCGCGATGCAGGAGGCCCCTTTCGTCGCTGTCGGCGGCGGTCTTGCCGGCGCAGCATTTGCGCTCGAGCTTGCCCGCAACGGTGCGCCCGCGCTCGTGATCGAGAGCACGCGCGCGGCCCATCACAAGGTATGCGGCGAGTTCCTGAGCGAGGAGGCGCAAACGCTTCTGAGCTATCTCGGCATCGACGTGCACACGATGGGCGCAAGCTCGATGGGCACGTTCAGGCTGGCGGCAGGCGGGAACCTCGCCGAAGCGCCCCTTCCCTTCCGCGCCGCCGGCTACTCGCGCTATCGCCTCGATCAGGCGTTGCTGGACAAGGCGGCGGAGGCCGGCGCCGAAATCAGGCGCGGCATCAGCGTCACCGAGATCAACGGGAGCGAGGCGCCCATTGTTCTCAAGGCTGGCGGCCGGAAGCTCACGGCGAGAGCCATTGGGCTAGCAAGCGGCAAGCACAACCTCCGCCAGTTCCCGCGTGCGCCGAGCGACATGGTCGGCTTCAAGCTTCAGCTTCGCGTGAGCGCGGCGGCGCTTCGCCAGCTCGACGACATTGTCCAGCTCGCGATGTTCGACGGCGGCTATATCGGCGCCATCATCGTCGAGGACGAGATCGTGACGCTCTGCTGGGTGATGCACAACGCGCTGCTCCAGCGGATCGGCGCCGACTGGCAGGCCCAGGCCGCATATTTTGCACGGCAGTCGCCGCTTCTCGCCGAGCTTCTCGATGGTGCCAAGCCATGCTGGGCGAAGCCGGTCGCAGTCGCGGCGATTCCTTACGGCTATCTTCGCCGCGAGGCGCTGTCGCCTGCGATCTTCCCGGTCGGCGACCAGCTCGCCGTGATACCCTCCTTCACCGGCGACGGCATGTCGATCGCGCTCCTCTCGGGCATCGCCGCGGCTCAAGCCGTGCTTGCCGGAGAGAGCGCCGAAGCCTATCAGCGCCGCATGATAACGCGGCTTGCGCCGCAATTCCGTTGGGCAGGGATGGTCAACGTCCTGTTCGAGACGGGGCGGCTGCACGGCCTCACCATCGGCACGGCAAGGCTCTTGCCGCCGCTTGTCACCTGGCTCGCGCAATCGACGCGCATCAGGTCCTATGCCGACGTCATGGCCTATCAGGCCTGACCCAGCGGATCAGATAGCGGAACGGAAAGCGCGGCACGATTTCGGCATCTTCCAGTCCTGCGGCCTTCGCGAGTCCTTCTGCCTCGGCGCGGGTGAATGCGCCCTCGACCGAGCTGCGGCCATCGATACGGCAGATGTCGTTCAGAAGGAGGAGCCGCGTGCCGAGCCGCGCGAACCAATAACTGAGCCGGCTCCGCAACAGGTCCTGGATCACCAGGCGGTCGTGCGCCTTTGCTGCCGCCTCGCGCAGGAAGGCGATCGCGTCGTCCTCGTCGAGATGATGCAGGAAGAGCGTACTCATGATCATGTCGTAGCCCTCGGGCAGAGGATCGCGTCCGACCTTGAGCACGAAGAATTCGATTGGCGCCCCGCTGCTCGCGGCCGTATCGCGCGCGTAGGCCACGGCATCGGGACTCGCATCGCAGCCCGCGAATTCGACATCAAGCGAGGCCTTTGCCGCCCAGCGCGACAGCTCCATGAGCACATCGCCCCCTCCGCAGGCGACATCGAGCACGCGCAGCCCCTTGCCGGGAATGCGCCTTGCCGCAGCCAGGAGATCCGGCCACATCAGCCGGCTCGACTGCGTCACGGTATTGACGCGGCGGAGACCTTTCAGCGTCTCGATGAGACGTGCGGCCGGCAAATCCGGCGCGTCCATGATCTCCGGCGACCGGTGTCGCTTGTCGAGATCGGTCCCCTGGCGAGGCTCGTGCATGGGAGGCTGCTCGCAAGTCCAAGATCGCACTCTCCAATCCTATAGCGCGAATGCGGCGATTGCGCGCCGTACGAGCGCGGCCTAGCCTCGAACCGGCGCAAGCCGCTATCGCTCCGGCTCAGTCCACTATAATCCTGCCCCTTACAGGGGCGGGGTTATGGCGGCAGCAGGAAGCGTTGATCTTCTCGTCATCGGCGGCGGCATTCACGGCGCTGCGGTCGCCCGCGACGCGGCCGGCCGCGGGATGAAAGTGATGCTCGCCGAGAAGGGCGACTATGCCTCCGCCACCTCTTCGGCCTCCTCCAAGCTGATCCACGGCGGCTTGCGCTATCTCGAGCATCTCGAGCTTGCGCTCGTGCGCGAATCGCTGCTCGAGCGCGCGGAACTGCTGAGGACTGCGCCCCATCTCGTCGTGCCCCAGCGCTTCCTCCTGCCGGTCTACGATTGGCAGAACCGGCAGGCTTGGCTCATTCAGACCGGGCTCGCTCTTTACGACCTCCTATCGCGCGGCGACGGTCTTCCCGCGAGCGGCAGGCTCTCGCAGCGTGAAACTGCGCTTCTCCAGCATCTGCGCCAAGACGAGCTTGCCGCCGTGCTCCACTACCACGACGCCAAGACCGACGATGCGCGGCTCACGCTCGCCGTCCTGCTCGACGCGCGAAAGCGCGGCGCCGATATCCTGAACCGCCGGGCTGTCACGGCAATCTCCCCGGTCGAGAACGGCTATGCGGTCGAGCTCGACGAGCGCGGCACGAAGATCGGCGTCATCGCGCGTTTCGTCGTCAATGCGAGCGGGCCGTGGGTGGCGCGGATCGATGCGATGACCGCAGGCTCCCCGCCGCCGCGTCCTTTGCGGCTCGTGCGCGGGAGCCATATCGTGCTGCCGATGCCGGAACCGCCCCTTGCCGACGCCTATACGCTGCAGGATGAAGACGAGCGCATCGTCTTCGTCATCCCCTGGCTCGACGGCCATTTCCTCATCGTCGGCACGACCGACATGCCGCATGAAGGCGATCCTGCCGAAGCGGTCTGCTCGGCCGAGGAGGAGGCATACCTGCTTGCCGCCTATAATCGCTATTTCTCCCTCCCCTCTCGGGCGGCGACCAGCCGGGATATCGTATTCACCTGGTCAGGCGTGCGCGCACTCCACGACGACGAGGCGGTCAGTCCAAGCCGCATCAGCCGGAACGCCGCGCTTTCTTCGATCGCTAACGGGAGCGGCGGCTTCGTCACGCTCTATGGCGGCAAGCTGACCACCCACCGCCTCATGGCCGGCCAGGTTCTCGACCGGCTCGCGCGCCTGGGCGCCAAGATGGGCGGCCCATGGAACAAGGGCACCGCACTGTTCGGCGGCAGCCTCTCCCGCGCCGAGCTCTTGTCGCTTGCCGAGCACGGGCCCGCCAAACTCGCCTATCCGACCCGCCGCCGGCTTGTCTTCACCTATGGCGACCAGGCCCGGGGCCTGTTCGCGCGGATGGAAGACGATCCGTCGGCCGCAAGGGAAATCGCCCCCGGCGTTACGCGCGCCGAGCTGGAGCACGCCGTCGAAGCCGAGGACGCGATGACCGCTGAGGATTTCCTCCTCCGCCGCACCAAGCTCGCGCTCACCCTGCGCGCCGACGAGCGAGACGCGGTCGAACGCTGGTTCATCGCCTCCGGCTTGTAATCCCCGCTCCAAGCATCGCGTCTATGATGGCTAAAGGCAGAACCGAGAGAAACAAACATGGCGACGTTCACGGTGAGGAAGGGCAAGCGGTACCGGGCCGACATCAGACTCGGCCTCTTCCAGAGCGTGGCCTCGAACCAACAGGTCGCCGATCAATTCAGCAAAGTTGGCTTCACGGAGGTGAGTGTCACCGGCAGCGGACGAAACCGCGTCGGCACCGGGCTTTGGCCGCATCCCGACGCCACTGCGGAGGTGCCGGACGAGATCACCACGATCGAGGTGATCGAGACTTAGGCTAGGCGGCTTGCGTTCCGGCCGCCACGACCTTGAGCAGCGAGCCGTCGGCTCCGACTACCGTCACGCGCGCGCCCTTCGGGAGCTCGGGTCCCGTCACCCGCCAGATCGAATCGCCGATCTTGACGCTGCCGCGTCCGTTGACGATCGGGTCGATCAGATCGTGCGACTCGCCGATATGGCGCACTGCCCGCTCGTTGAGCAAAGGCCTCTCGCTCTCGAGCGGATGCATGCGGAGATATTTCCACGCCCCCACCACGAACGCCAAAGACAGGAGGCAGAACCACACGAGTTGCCACTGCCAACCCGCGTCGAACAGAAAGGCGATGGCCGCGGTCGCGACCGCGGCGAGCCCGAACCACATGAAGAAGATGCCTGGCGCCGTGATTTCCAGCACGAACAGGATCGCCGCGAGGATCATCCAGTTCCACGCGCCAAGGCCGGCAATCGTGTGCATGGCCTATCTCCTCATCAAACCGACGGGACCGAGCCGCCGCGCGGCCCTGCCGGTGCCGCCGCTCGCGGCTGAGCCGCAGGCGGCGCGGCTTGCTCGCCGCCGCTATTGCCGCCGAAGGCCTCGCGCGCGATCTCGCCAATGCCCGCGATGGCGCCGATGACCGAGGACGCCTCGATCGGCAGGATCATTACCTTCTGGTTCTTGGCCTCGGCCAGCGCTTTCAGCGCGCCGACATAGTTGTTGGCGACGAAATAGTTGATCGCCTGCACGCTGCCTTTGCTGATCGCCTCGCTCACCATCTGCGTGGCCTTGGCCTCGGCCTCGGCCGAGCGCTCGCGCGCCTCGGCGTCGCGATAGGCGGCCTCGCGCCGTCCCTCGGCGGCCAGGATCACCGCCTGCTTGGCGCCCTCTGCCGTCAGGATGGCCGACTGCCGCTCGCCTTCCGCCACGAGGATCGCCGCGCGCTTGTCCCGCTCGGCCTTCATCTGCCGCGCCATCGAGTCGACCAGGTCGCGCGGCGGCTCGATGTCCTTGATCTCGATGCGGGTGACCTTGACGCCCCAAGAGTGGGTCGCGTCGTCGACCACCTTGAGCAGGCGATGGTTGATCTCGTCGCGCTCGGACAGGAGCTTGTCGAGATCCATCGAGCCCATCACCGTGCGGATATTGGTCATGGTGAGGTTGAGGATCGCCAATTGGAGATTGCTGACTTCGTAGCTCGCCTGCGCCGCGTCGAGCACCTGATAGAAGGCGATGCCGTCGACGCGCACCATGGCGTTGTCCTTGGTGATCACCTCCTGGCTCGGCACCTCGATCACCTGCTCCATCATGTTCAGCTTGCGGCCGATGCGATCGATGAACGGAATGATGAGGGTGAGCCCGGGATGGAGCGTGCGGGTATAGCGTCCGAAGCGCTCGACGGTGTAGTTCCAGCCTTGCGGAACCACTTTGACGCCGGCGATGATGATGGAAATGAAGAGGACGAGCAGGAAAATGACGAAGACATTGAAGCCGAGCATGGCCACCCTCCAGAAGAGATGTCTTGGCGTGTCTTATCGCTAGGAGCGTTCTTGGTTCGATCTGTCGAGCCGGCCTTCCTCGCGGCAGGATAAATGGGTGCTGGTCTTGGCCATTATAAGAGCCTTTCCGCAGTCATACCGGCGAAAGACCGGCACCGGCGCATAAAGCTGAATGTACGGAGCGAACGTTAATGCGGCAAAAGCTGCGCGATGTCGGAGGCGGCGGCCGAGGCGGCGGCGTCGGCGGCCCCGCCCCATTTCTTGCCGAGCGAGCCCTTCTTCACGTCCTTGGTCTGCTTGGTGACGCCGAGCTGATTGCCGTCAGGCCCGAGCACGACCCAGATGATGGTGACCGTCTCCTTGCCGCCCGAAGCCGGGCTCACCCGCACCGTGCCCTGTACGTCGTAGACCTCGGCCTCGAACGCGGTCGCCTGCCTTATGCCGAGCGCCTCAAGCCGCCGCCCAAGCGCCGCGGCGAGTGCCTGCTCACCGTCCCCCGGCGCGCCGGCGACGGAGATATAGACGGCGGGAGCGTGGGCACCCCCGCCCTGATCGGCGGCAAGTGCATGCGCATTCGCGATGAGAACCAGGGACAAGCATAGCAGCCGACCGAATTGCATAATGGCCCTCCCTCCGTCATCCCGGCGCTAGCCGAGATACAGGACCGGTCATATTCGGATTCCGGCTTTCGCCGGAATAATGCAAGTCCCCCTACACCCAGCCCTGAAGCTCGCGCTCGATCAAATGCACGAGCACGTTGACGCCATCGTCGCTGTCGTTGAGGCACGGAATGTAGCTGAACCTTTCGCCGCCATGCTCGAGGAAAATGTCCTTGTTCTCCTGTGCGATCTCTTCGAGCGTCTCGATGCAATCGGCCGCAAAGCCGGGACATACGATCGCAAGCCGTTTCACCCCTTCGCGCGCCAGGGCCTCGACTGTCTTGTCGGTGTAAGGCTTGATCCACTCGGCTCGGCCGAAGCGCGACTGGAAAGTGAGCTTGAGCTTCGAGCCGATGGGACCGAGCGCCGCGCGCAAGGCTTCGACGGTACGCTCGCATTGCTGCCGATAGGGATCGCCCTGATCCACATAGGCCTCCGGCAGACCGTGAAACGAGGCGAGGAGGACCTCGGGCTCGAAATCGAGGCCGGAAAGATGCGCCTTGATCGATTTGGCAAGCGCCGCGATGTACACGGGATCGTCGGGATAGGGCGGCACGGTGCGGAGCGCGGGCTGGGCGCGGAGCATCTTCAGCGCATCGAACACCTTGTCGTTGGCCGTGGCCGTGGTCGCGGCGGCGTATTGCGGATAGAGGGGAAAGGCGATCAGCCGGTCGCAGCCTCGCGCCACCAGCGCCTCGACGCGCGAGGCGATGCTCGGTCTGCCGTAGCGCATCGCCCAGTCGACGACGAGATGCTGGCGCGAGGCCAACGCCGCGGCGATCTTCTCGGCCTGGTTCCGGGTGATTGTGAAGAGGGGGGACTCGTCGAGTTCCTCGTTCCAGATCGAGCGATACTTGGCGCCGCTTGCGAACGGGCGCTTCACGAGCACGATGCCGTTGAGGATGAACCACCATAGCACCCGATTCGTCTCGATCACCCGGCGATCGGACAGGAACTCCTTGAGGTAGCGCCGTATGGCCCAGTAGGTGGTGGCGTCAGGCGTGCCGAGATTGATCAGGAGCACGCCGATCCGGCCGGGTTGCTCTCTCTTTTCAGTCACAGGACGGCCGGCGATGGCCTTGGCACGCGTCGTCTCGTTCATGATTGGCTCCATTCAGAGCCTAGATAGGACATCCGGCCCCTCAGGCCTAGACGTAGGGTCGGCAAAGCGAAAACTGCCCAGGAAAGCTCGCCCCTCGGCAACGGCTGGAGCCGCCTAATCACTCCCTTTCAGCGCCTCGGCGTCGGCGATGATCCTCGCATGGTCGAAGGCAAGCGGAAGCGCCCGCCAATCGGAGACCCATTCGGCCGCCGCCGCATCCGAGCCCGCCTTGGGAATTCCCCCATGCCGCAACATGCTGAGATAAGCGACGCTCACCGTGTGGCCCCTCGGATCGCGCGTGGGATCCGAATAAACGCCAACGAGACGAAGGCCGGATACCCCGATCCCCGCCTCCTCATCCACCTCGCGCCGGCACGCCGCCTCGACCGTCTCGCCGATCTCCACGAATCCGCCCGGCAAGGCGTAGGCGCCGGCAAAGGGCGGATGCCCGCGGCGGATGAGGAGCACGCGACCACGCCCGTCGAAGATCACGCAGTCGGTCGTAAGCGCTGGCGTCGCGGGAAGGGGCATGACCGCCAAATGTTAGCAGTTACACGAAGGATGTCACACGCTCATTGGCCGGAAAGGCGCCGGGATTCCTTGAGCGCCATTGCCAGAAGATAGGCGAGAAAGTCGAACTTGGCTGAGCGTGCGAGCCTGATCAACGGGGCTAATTGATCGGCGATCCGCTTGGCGGTCGCATGCGCATCGGCGCCGCCACCGGAAGCGCCGGAGTCGCCTGAATCGGTCATCGCCCTGCCCCCCGCGCTTTCGGCTGCAATAACCGCGCGCGCCTTATTGTTCACGGAAGGTTATGATCCGTGTACCGCCTTTTTAACATGGCTGGAGTTCGGGCCGCGAATCGAATCTTGCTGTCATGAGCGGCCATTGCGGCCATTTACGACAGTTCCACGACAACAAGAAAGAACCTGCTATCCAGCCTCAGCGAGGCTGCGGAACAATGCGGATATAGGGTCGAGGCGCCTTCCATCCCTTAGGATAGATTTTCTTCGCCTCTTCGTCGGTGACGGAGCCGGCAATGATCACGTCCTCGCCCTGCTTCCAGTTCGCCGGCGTCGCCACCCGGTGCTTGGCGGTGAGCTGAAGCGAGTCGATCACCCGCAGCACCTCGTCGAAATTGCGGCCAGTGGTCATGGGATAGACCAGGATCAGCTTGACCTTCTTGTCGGGCCCGATGACGAAGACGTTGCGCACGGTCTGGTTGTCGGCCGGCGTCCGCCCGTCGGCGCTGCCCGACGTGCTCGCCGGGAGCATGCCGTAAAGCTTCGAGATCGCAAGCGTCGGATCGCCGATCATGGGGAAATTCGGCGCGAAGCCCTGCGTGTCCTTGATGTCCTCGGCCCATTTCGCGTGGTGGTCGATCGGATCGACGCTGAGGCCGATGATCTTGACGCCGCGCTTGTCGAACTCCGGCTTGATCTTCGCCATGTAGCCGAGCTCGGTGGTGCAAACCGGCGTGAAGTCCTTTGGATGCGAGAACAGAACCCCCCACGAATCGCCGAGCCACTCGTGAAAGCGAATGCGCCCTTGGGTCGTCTCGGCCTCGAAATCGGGTGCGGTGTCGCCAAGTGAAAGTGCCATCTCCTACCTCTCGATTTGCTAGCACGAGGCTTTGAGCCAAGCCTCTGACGGTCCCCGCGTGTCGATCAAGATTTAGGCTGGCTTGCCGGCAAGCCGCAAGAATCGGCCCGAAATAGCAAAGCCATTCCCGCGCTACACCTAGTCTCAGTGCGCCAATTGCGCAAGGACGGGTAACGCGAGAATGGCGAATTGCGGCGACGCGTTTTGGCGCAAGCGTTTACGCTACAGCCCTACGCTCGTGCAGACCTTCGCCGATCTCCTCGATGATCTTGGCCGAGAAGGCCTCGAGGTCGCCCGGGTTGCGGCTTGTGATGACGCCCTGATCGACGATCACCTCTTTGTCGACCCAGTTGGCGCCCGCGTTTTTAACGTCGGTCGCCATCGAGTGATAGGAGGTCATCTTGCGGCCTTTGGCGAGGCCCGCCTCGACCAGAACCCATGGCGCGTGACAGACCGCGGCGATCGGCTTCTTTGCATTGTAGAAATCGCGCACCAGCGCGACCGCATCCTTGTCGGCGCGCAGGAGATCGGGATTGATCTGGCCGCCGGGAATGACGAGCGCGTCATATTCGTCTGTCGAGACCGCATCGATGGTGCGATCGACCGCAATGGGATCGCCCCAGTCGTCCTTCTGCCAGCCCCAGATCTCGCCGGTCCTGAGCGAGATGACGTCCACTTTGGCGCCAGCCTCTTCCAGTCTTTGCTTCGGGACGAGCAACTCCGACTGCTCGAACCCGTCAGCCGCGAGCATCGCCACACGTTTCCCTTCGAGCTTGGTCATGGAACAACCTCCTTGCGTTCTTGCCACAAGAACGCCCGATGCGCTGAGGTTGTTTCGGCGAAGAGTGCGGAGGATAGCCGCAGGTCGTCAGAAGGGGCGCGCCGGGCCGAGCGATGCGGCGAAGAGGAGGGCCCCGAACAAGAATATGACAATCGCGCCGCCAATGGCGCAGGTTGTCCAGACCACATTGGTCCACGTGCCGCCAGAGCCGCCCAATTTAAGTGCAAGCTCGCGCGAGCCGAGCGCAAATACGGCAAGCGCCGCGACCGTGATGGCGGTGCCGAGCGCCATGGCGAAAGTTGCCGCCACGCCCGCCCAGTACAATCCCTGCGTCACCGCGAAGACGAGCACGAGGATCGCTCCGGTACACGGCCTGACCCCGACCGAAAGGACGACTGCAATCATCTTTCGCCACGAAACGGCGCCCGCGAGTTGGCGCGCATCGACGATATGATCGCAGGCCTCGCCTGGCGCATGGTCATGGCCATGGCCATGATGGCTGTGATGGCCGTGATCGTCGTGGTGGTGATGCGCATGGTCCTGCCCATGATCGTGGGCGTGATGGCCATCATTGGCGTGAGCGTGCCCCGCCTCGGACGCTCCCCGCCATGTGCGCCAGAGTCGCGACACGTGCCCCGCCAAGAGATAGAGCCCGACGAGCGCGATCAGCGCATAGCTCACGCTCTCGAGCTGGTTGGACCAATAGTTGATGGTAAGACCCGAGGCGCTAAGCCCGAACAGAAGGACGCTCACGAGCGCGACGGCCGTGAGCGCCTGGACCGCCGAAGCGATGAAGGAAATGATGATCCCGCGCCTGACCGTCGCCTCGTTGGCGACGACATAAGACGAGATGATGGTCTTGCCGTGCCCCGGGCCAATCGCGTGCAGGATGCCGTAAAGGAAGGAGAGCCCGGCGAGCGTCAGCGCTCCGGCCACGGGATGATCGCTCTTGAGGTTCTTGACGCTTAAGGCGAGCGTGCGCTGCAGGTTCTGCTGCTTGTCCAGCACCCAGGCGAACAGACCTCCAAGCGGGCCGCGCGATTGGAAGGCACCGGCGACCGGCCGTGGCCCGAAAGCGGGGGGAGGCGCCGATTCTGCAGCCCCGAACGGCGTGATTGGCTTGAGCTCGGCCTGTGCCGGCGATGCGCACGCGAAGCCTAGGAGAGCAAGCAAAACCAGGCCCGCAAGCGCGGCACCCGGACCCTTCACAGATGCGAGTCCTTGCATGAGACCAACGCCGTCTGGGCGAATTGCGATCCGAAGTTCGAGTTCGGCCCGAGCTGGGTGAAGAAGGATTCGGTCAGGGCCTTGGTGTCGGCGGCGGTCTCGGGATCCGGCAGGACGATCTTTGCGCTACAGCCTTTGGTGTCGGCGCCGGCGAGCTTGACCGCGTTCTCGGTAGCGAATCCGAACGCGACGAAGAAGGACGGGTCGTAGACGTCCACCGCGACCGGCTTGCCGTGCGTATCCACCGGCGTCTCGAGCGGCAGGGTGAAGTGCAGTGTGAGCACGTTTTTGTCGTAGTCGACCCAATAATCGACCGGCGGCTTGAGTTTGATCAGCTTGTCATCCTCGCCGTCGAAATGGACGAAGGTGAAGTAGTCGAACTCCTTCAGCGACTCGACATTGACCTTGGCGAGAGGAGCGAGCTCTTGCTTCGAGTAGACGCCATCGTTGTTGGTATCGAGGCCCTGGACGGCCATCGCGGTGTAGAACTCGTCGAACGTCCAGTTTTGGCGAATTCCGGTGATCTGGTGATTTTCGCCGAGCACGATCTCGGCGCGGACCGTGGCCCAGACATGGGGATGAGCGGAAGCGGTGGACGCCAACGTAGAAAGCCCAATCAGCGTCGCGGCAAGACGCCGACGCGCATGAATAGCGCTGAGAAGCAAGGCTTGAAGCTCCCTCTAAACCGGCCTTGGCTAGCAAGAGATTGTGGAGGTTTAGGGGCTTCGCCCACCCCGCGGCCTGAGCGGCGTCATGGCGTGACGTCGCCCAAAAGGTGGCCTAGCCGACGAAGAAACCCCAAGCCGCTAAGCTTTCATTAGCAAACTTGCCTCCCACATCCCCGTGCGTTTCTTCCGAATTAACCGAGCGACGCTAACGATCCGGAAAACGGGATGGCCATGACTCTCAGCATAAAGGCAATCCTCGTCTCCTTCGTGGTCCTCGCGCTTGTCGTGGATTCGACGTGGGCGAGCCTTGCCTCATTCGATATCGACGGCCCCGCCTACCTGTTGGTCGGCGCGGCCGCAGCTGCTTGCGCCACGGGCAGTCTGTTCTATGGGTCTTTTCGCAGGGACGAGAAGCTCCACGCCATGTTGTTTGGCACGTTCTTTCTCATTGCCTTCGCGGCAAGTTTCGGTGTTCTGAACTATTTGCTCCTGACGGTTGCAGGGCCCCGAATCGACCAGGAACTCGCATCGATCGACCGCATGCTGGGCATCGACTGGCCAGCGCTCTTGCGCTTCGCAGAACAGCATCCGACGGCAAATCTCCTCTTGTTTCTCGTTTATGCCTCGAGTCTCGCGCAGACGGCAGTTCTCGTGAACGCCCTTGGACTGTGCGGGCGCCCAAATGACATCTACGCATTCTGCCTTTCGCTTGCGATCGGCGCGGCCGTGACAATCGGCATTTGGACCGTCGCTCCGAGCTTCGGGGCATTCACGGTCTATCCGATAGGTAGCTCTCCGCCTGTCCCGCTTATGGCCGACGCTGCCTATGCCCGCGACTTGCTCGAGTTGGCCGCCAACGGCCCGGGACGCATTTCGCCGCTCGAGGTGAAAGGGTTGGTGGCCTTCCCTTCCTTCCACACCGTGCTTGCCTTGTTGATTGCATGGTATGCATGGCCCCTGAAGTGGCTCCGTTGGCCCGCCATCGGCCTCAATGCGCTCGTCATCCTTTCGATTCCGATTCAGGGCGGTCACCACATTATTGACATTGCGGGCGGCTTCGTCGTTGCTGTGTTCGCAATTGCGGTGACGTCTTGGGCTTCCCGTCACATTCTGTCGCGCCGGCATTCAGTGCCGGTGCGCGTGCCAGAGCCAGCCGGGGAAACCGCGTGACGCTTGTCAGGCTGCGGCCGCCGTTGGACCGGGGGCTACCACTGCGATGCCCCCGCACGGTCCGTCACAACCATCGTTGCGCGACGCATAACGAGCGACGTTCGGTAAGGGGACGTTCACCAAGACGCGATACTGAGCTTCAGCAACATCTGTTCCAGCAAATGACAGGTCAAAGCGTCATCCATGGATGCCCCTCGCTCCAGTCTCTCACGTGACACGATCCAATCGATTGCCCTCGACGCGTTCGAACGTCTCATCGTGGTGTTCCTGTTCGGCCGGTTCGCGTTCAAGATGTTGGCCGCGCCGGGATCGGAAGTGGATTTTGTCACTGTCCTGATCCTCTTGTCGGAAATCCTCCCCGTCATTTTCATTTTGAGCCGGCGACGCTCAGACGCCGTCTCGCGCAAGCCTTCCGACTGGCTTTTGGGAATTTCCGGCGCGATCATCCCTCTTCTCGTAAGCCCAACCGGACCCGGCTCGTTGGCGCCGCACGGCGTTTGTGCGGTGATCATGCTTGCGGGTTTGTACTTGCAAATCTCGGCGAAGGTCAGCCTCGGCCAAAGTTTCGGCCTCGTGGCGGCAAACCGCGGCGTCAAGGTCGTTGGGCCTTATCGTTTCGTGCGCCATCCGATGTATGCGGGCTATATGATTGCCCACGTCGGCTTCCTACTCGCCTTTCCATCATTGTGGAATGCGGCGCTCTATTCGGCCGAGTTCGCCATCCAGGTGGCGCGCCTCCTGAGGGAAGAACACTTCCTGGGGCAAGATCAGGCGTATAGAGCTTACGCCGCGCGCGTTCGCTATCGCCTATTGCCGGCAATTTTTTGAGGATCCGCCAGGCGAAGCCTGGCTTCCGAACGCCTGTCCTCGCGGGTCGCCGCGCCCGGTCTCGCAAGGCTTTCGGACCAGCGAACGCGACGAGGACGTGAGCAAGTGCGCTTTCCGTGCGCTACGTGGAGCAGTGAGCCCACAGCCTGTTGCTATCAGCTCAAGCTGGATGGCGTGGGGTTAGTCTTCTAGGAGCGGGCGAATGCAGTTCTCATTTTGAGTTCCCCCTCGCGGGGGTAGAGCCTGTCGCCAGCTATTTGCGTCGGAAGTCGGCAGACGCGGCCGTGATAGCTCGGAGCCAGCTCCATCGCGGGAGCTGGCTCCGGGCTTTGAATTTACTGGGCAGGCGCGAGATCGCCGGCGATCGTGTTGAACAGATTTGCGAGGTTCGAGCCCACAGTCTGCACAGCGACCAGAATGGCGACCGAGATGCCGGCGGCGATCAGGCCATACTCGATCGCGGTGGCGCCCGACTCGTCCTGGATGAAGCGGGTAATTGAAGTCCTCATTTCGACTCTCCCTTTGCTTTGGTTCAAGGTCCCCCCACGCGAATTTGAACGGCGGAACCTGACGCGGAAGCTAGCATTCACACCTTAGGTACAAGTTAAGCGGATAGAATAAAGACAGGCATTTTACGGTAAATAGATGGAAAACGGCTAAAAGTCGAAACCAGGGAATCATTGAGAAATTTTAGATCAAGTTTGTCTCGTCTTTACCGAGCATTCACCACAAACTAATCTCCCCACCTCCTCCGATAGGTAACAGAACCTCGTCTTACGCCGCCGCAGGCAAGGGGAGGACTACAGAACTTGCTGCAAATGCCGATGGGGGGAGATCGCTCGGTCCTCGCCTTGACTCTCGGTTCGACTCTGTCTAGAACAAAACAGGAACGAGAGTTGAGGTGAGTAGCGTGCGTAACGACGTTCCAGACGGTGCAGAAGGTCTTCTCGTTCCGCCGACTGGCGTTGCAAGAGCAGGCGGGACCCCGGGAAAGGTCCTGATCGAGCAGCTACGCGCATCGATCCGTGCGCTCGAGCAGGTTCCCGTGTCCCTTGGCCTTTCCCCCGCACTGGGTCCGGCCCCTTCCCGCCCCGCCTGCTCTTTATCCTTGGCGCCCGCAGGCTCAGATTCCTCCCCCTGCAAGGGGGAGGTTGGCGATGGCCGAAGGCCGTCGCCGGGTGGGGGTCTCCTTGCGGCCTCGATGCGGAAATTGGACCCTCTTCCCAGCCTTCTCCCTTTCCGGGGGAAGGAGTTTCTCGACAGACTCACCGAGGCGGGGCTGCATGAGATCAAGCCCGCTTCCTATCGCGACACGCCCGCCGCGCTCAGCTTCGCCCTCGCCGCGATTGCTCGAGGCAGAGTGGCGCTCAACCGCCGCGAATTCTTGCTCTGGTGCCTGACGGGAGAGGTGGCAAGCGAGTGGGGGCACCCTTACGGGCCCGGTCTCATGGCGCTCGGCCTCGACCCTGAACGTCTCCTCGTCATCGAGGCCAGGACGATGCACGATGCCGCCTGGGCCCTCGAAGAGGGTTTGCGGAGCCTGACGCTCAGGGCTGCGCTCGGACAGTCGGAGACCATGGCCGAGCTTGCCGCCCGACGGCTCGGCCTTGCTGCGAAAGCCTCGGGCACGCCCTGCCTCTTCATCTCGGATCATCGGCGGGAGAGACTCCCTGGAACACTCACCTCTTGGCGCATCTCTGCGTGTGGAAGCGCCCGTGCCTCTTTTGATGCAGCCGCGCCCGGAAATGCCGCTTGGCACCTCACCCTCGAGCGTTGCCGGGGCGAGGCACCGGGACGAAGTTTAATCGTGGAGTTCAGTCATGAGTCGCATGATTTCCGTCTATCTGCCGCATCTCCCGCTCGAGAGGCTGAAGAAGGCAGGCAACGATCTTGCCGATGACAGGCCTTTCGCTCTCATCGCCAACGAGGAGCGCGGTCTCCTTCTCTCCGCGGTCAACGCCGCAAGCCGAGCCCAAGGGCTTCTCCCCGGCATGGGGCTTGCGGATGCGCGCGCCATTTGCCCGCAGCTTTCGACCGCGCCGGCGGAACCGCAGAAAGATGCCCAAGCCCTGCTCGATCTCGCGCGCTGGGCGAGCCTCCGTTACAGCCCGACGCTGAACGTCGACGGCGACGACGGGCTCTGGCTCGACGTCACCGGCGTGGCACACCTCTTCGGCGGCGAGGAGAAGCTCCTCGCCGATCTCGAAGGACGGCTCTCCCGCGCGGGCTTGAGCGCACGGATTGCCCTGGCCGAGACGCTCGGCGGCGCACATGCGCTTGCCCGTTTCGGGAGATCGTCGCCTCTTATCGTCCCCCACGGCAAGATCGCGCCGGCGCTCGCCAATTTCCCCGTTGAAGCGCTTCGGCTCGATGCCGAGATCGCCTATCTCCTCAGGCGGCTTGGGCTGAAGCGCATCGGCCAGCTCTACACCCTGCCGCGCGCGAGCCTCGAGCGGCGCTTCCATGCCAAGGACCTGGCCGAAGCAGTTCTGCTCCGCCTCGATCAGGCGCTTGGGATGCGCGAGGAGAAGCGCGTACCCCTAAAGCCTGACGCAGACTTCACGGTGAGGCTTCCCTTCCCCGAGCCGCTCATCACCCATGAGGGCGTGCTCGCCGGGCTCGATCATCTGGCCGGGGAACTTTGCGTTCTGCTCGCCCGGAAGGCGCGCGGCGCGCGGCGCCTTGCCCTTTGGCTTTGCCGCAGCGACGGCTCCTCTGCCGTGATCGAGGCGGGGTTAAGCGCCCCCTCGCGCGAAAAGAAGCATCTCCTTGCCCTGTTCCAGGACAAGATCGAGGGGGTCGACATGGGCTTCGGCGTCGACCTCATGGCGTTCTCTGCTCTCGTCACCGAGACGCTTCTGCCCGCGCAGACAAGCCTCGCAGCCGACGAAGAGAAGGCCGCGGCAGAGCCTTTGATCGACCGCCTGGTCAATCGCTTGGGCGCACGCGCTGTGCGCCGCCTAATGCCACGCGAAAGCCATATCCCCGAATTGGCGCAAGGCGCGCGGAGCGCCTTGGCACGAAGTGCTGCGAGATCTGCCTGGGACGGGAAGGCCAAACCCGAGCGTCCGCCGCTTCTCTTCGCAAGGCCTGAGCCCCTCTCCGTGCTGGCCGAGATCCCCGAAGGCCCGCCCGCGCGCTTCACCTGGCGGCAGGTGAGCCGCCGCGTGGTCAAGGCCGAAGGGCCCGAGCGCATCGCCCCGGAATGGTGGCGTGAGTTGCGAACTCCCTCTCCCCGCAAGGGGGAGGGTGGCGATAGCCCAAGGCCATCGCCGGGTGGGGGTCGCATGACGACATCGGGGCTTGCGTCTGACCCCCTCCCCGGCCCTCCCCCTTTCAAGGGGAGGGAGAGCACGCGCGACTACTACCGCATCGAGGACGAGGATGGGCATCGCTACTGGGTATTCCGCGAGGGTCTCTATTCGGAGAGCGAGCGAGAGGCGCCCGGCTGGTTCCTGCACGGGGTGTTCGGATGATGGCAAGCCATGCCCCGCTACGCCGAGCTCGACGTCACCACCAACTTCTCCTTCCTGCGCGGCGCCTCCCACCCCGAGGAGCTGGTGGCGACGGCAAAGGCGCTTCAGCTTGAGGCCATTGCCGTCACCGACCGCAACACGCTTGCCGGCGCCGTGCGCGCCCATCTCGCGGCCAAGGAGGTCGGGAGCAAATTCGTCGTCGGCGCCAGGCTCGATCTCAAGGACGCGCCGAGCCTGCTTGCATATCCACGCGACCGCGCGGCTTACGGCCGTCTCTGCCGTCTGCTCACGCTTGGCCAAATGAGAGCCGAGAAAGGTCAATGCACGCTCTTCCTTGACGATGTCACCATGCATGCCGAGGGCCTCATCCTCATCGTCCTCCCGCCTGATGATTTATCGACGCCGAATGGCGTGAGTCCCAAGTCAAAAAACCTGATCACCTTCCCCCCTCACCCTTCCCGCCCTGCGGCTTGCGGAGAGCTGCGCTCGCGCAAGATCGCGGTGGAAAGCCCTCTCTCCAATGGGGAGAGGAAAGTCCCGAGCGCTGCCGCGAGTCCCGCCTCCTCTCCCCGGCGGGGAGGGGGTGGCGAGCCCGATCCTTCAGGTGAGGGGGAGCAAAGTTTCGAAGCCGAGCTAGAGCGCATCAAGCAGGCGCTCGGGGCCCATGCCACGCTCTATCTCGCCGCAAACCACGCCTACCGCGGCGGCGATCGCGCCCGCATCAACGCGCTCGCACAACTCGCAGACCGTGCGGGTTTAGGCCTCGTCGCCACCAACGCCGTGCTCTACCACGCCCCGCATCGGCGCCGGTTGCAGGACGTACTCACCTGCATCCGCGAGAAATGCACCATCCACGAAGCGGGCTTCCGTCTCGAAGCGAATGCCGAGCGGCACCTGAAGCCGCCGCGCGAGATGGCGCGGCTGTTCAGAGGCCACGAGGACGCGCTCGAACGCACCGTCGAGATCGTGCAAGCTTGCGCCTTCTCGCTCGACGAGCTCCGGTACGAATATCCCGACGAGCCGGTGCCGCAAGGCAAGACGCCGCAATCGCATCTCGCCGACCTGACCTGGGAGGGCGCGCGCTGGCGCTTCCCCGGAGGCATCCCCGCTAAGGTGCGCGCCACGCTCGAGAAGGAGCTCGCCCTGATCGAGGAGCTCGACTACGCGCGCTATTTCCTTACCGTGCACGACATCGTGCATTACGCGCGCGGGCTCGGCATCCTCTGCCAGGGCCGCGGCTCCGCCGCCAACTCGGCCGTCTGCTATTGCCTCGCCATCACCAATGTCGATCCGACCGAGATCGATCTTTTGTTCGAGCGCTTCGTCTCGCCGGAGCGCAAAGAGCCGCCCGACATCGACGTCGATTTCGAGCACGAGCGGCGCGAGGAGGTGATCCAATATATCTATGCCCGCTACGGCCGCGATCGCGCCGGGATCGCCGCGACCGTCATCTCCTATCGCGGCCGCTCCGCGGTGCGCGAGGTGGGGAAGGCGCTCGGCCTCTCGGAGGATACCGTCGCCGCGCTCGCCACCGCCATCTGGGGCTTAAGTAATTCCGGACTTCCCGAGGAATATGTCCGCCAGGCCGGGCTCGATCCTAGAGACCCACTGCTCGCGGCCTGCCTCGAGCTGACGCAAGAATTGATCGGCTTCCCGCGCCATCTCTCTCAGCATGTCGGCGGCTTCGTGCTCACGCGCGGGCCGCTCTCGGAGGTCGTTCCCATCGGCAACGCCGCCATGGAGGACCGCACCTTCATCGAATGGGACAAGGACGATCTCGACGCGCTCGGCCTGCTCAAGGTCGATGTGCTGGGCTTGGGTATGCTCACCTGCATCCGCAAGGCCTTCGCGCTGATCAAGACGCATTACGGGCGGGATCTTGCCCTCGGCACTGTGCCGCGCGACGACCACGCCGTCTACGACATGCTCTGCCGCGCCGATTCGATCGGCGTGTTCCAGGTTGAGAGCCGCGCGCAGATGAACATGCTGCCACGGCTGAAACCCCGCCGCTTCTACGATCTCGTCATCGAGGTTGCGATCGTGCGCCCGGGCCCGATCCAGGGCGACATGGTGCATCCCTATCTTCGCCGCCGCTGCGGCGAGGAGCCGGTCGAATTCCCCTCGCCGCATCCGGATCACGGCCCCCCCGACGAGCTCCACCAGGTGCTCGGCAAGACCATGGGTGTGCCTCTGTTTCAGGAGCAGGCCATGCGGCTTGCCATGGTCGCGGCGAAGTTCACGAGCGCCGAGGCGAACGAGCTCCGCCGCGCCATGGCCACCTTCCGCCGCCGGGGCACCATCGACCGGCTTCGCGAAAAAATGGTCGGGCGCATGATCGCGCGCGGCTACCCACACGATTTTGCCGAGCGCTGCTTCAACCAGATCAAGGGCTTCGGCGAGTACGGCTTCCCCGAGAGCCACGCCGCGAGCTTCGCCCATCTCGTCTATGTCTCGGCATGGATCAAATGCCATTATCCGGCGGCCTTCGCCGCGGCTCTGCTCAACTCCCAGCCCATGGGCTTCTACGCGCCGGCGCAGATCGTGCGTTGCGCGCGCGAGCACGGCGTCGCGGCGCGCGAGGCCGACGTCAATTTCAGCCTCTGGGACTGCACGCTCGAACCTCTAGAGGCGTCCGCCTCAGACTCTCCGCTCCCCCCTTATGGGGAAGCAGGAGCAAATAGCCCCGCCACGAATAGAACCTGCGCGCTGCGCATCGGGCTCCGCCAGATCGACGGACTGCGCGAGGAGGATGCCAAGCGCCTCGTCGCGGTGCGCGATGGCCTCCCCGCCGAGCTGAACCCGCACCTCTTCATGCCGCCGCTCGCCCCGGGCTGCACTGAGGAATGCCCCCCACCCAAGGCGGCGTCGGACCTCCCCACGAGGGGGGCATATCGCGACGTGCGCGATCTGTGGCGGCGGAGCGGGCTGAGCCGCGTCTCACTCGAAAGGCTCGCAGGCGCCGACGCTTTCCGCTCTCTCGGGCTCGATCGTCGCCAAGCGCTGTGGGAAGTGCGCGCGCTCCCGAAGGAAATTCCGCTGCCCCTCTTCGATCACGCGGATGCCGCTGAATCGGGCACCGAGCCTTTCGTGGCGCTTCCCGTCATGCCGCTCTCGGAGCATGTGGTGAATGACTACCGCACGCTTAGGCTTTCGCTCAAAGCCCATCCCATGAGCTTTTTGCGGACGCGGCTTGCTCGCGCGCGCATTGCCGCTTGCGCCGATCTCAGAAACGCGCGCGATGGCGCCTGGGTCACCGTCGGAGGCGTCGTGCTCGTGCGCCAGCGCCCCGGCTCGGCGCAAGGCGTCGTGTTCATGACCATCGAGGACGAAACCGGCATCGCCAATTCGGTGATCTGGCCCAAAGTGCTC
This sequence comes from Methyloceanibacter sp., assembly GCF_035650995.1. Taxonomy (GTDB): domain Bacteria; phylum Pseudomonadota; class Alphaproteobacteria; order Rhizobiales; family Methyloligellaceae; genus Methyloceanibacter. The sequence continues at coordinate 36,172 of NZ_DASRGO010000178.1, forward strand.
GAGCGGATGCGCAAGGTGGTGATGGGCGCGCGGCTCGTCGTGGTGCATGGCCGCGTCCAGCGCCACGAGGACATCATTCATGTGGTCGCCGCGAGGCTCGAGGACAAAAGCGAGTGGTTACGGCTCCTGACCGAGGAGGGCGAAGCCTTGAGCACGACGCTCGCCCATGGCGACCACGTCAAACACGCGGGCGGCGAGGATGGGCGCGAACGCGGCCATCCTCGCTGGCACCCGCGCCGGCACCCCCGCAACGAGCGCATCATTCCCAAATCCCGCGATTTTCATTAGGCCCACCGAAGCGCCAATCGACTCCGACCACTAGGCTGGCTTCATCCCTCCCCTTGACGGGGATGGTGGCTCGACCCGGACTTGTCCAGGGCGAGCCGGTGGGGAGGAAGCGCAAGAAACCCCGCCCGCCGCCTTTGGCGGCAAGGTGAGGCAGGGGAAACTTCGGCCCGCGTTCAAGAGGTAGCTCCATTGGCGAAAATGGCTATGCTGCGCGCCGATGACCCTTAGACCTCTGATTGCCGCCGCCCTCGCATTACTTCTCGCCTTCGGCGCGCTCTCCGCGCACGCCTTCGAGCAGCCGGAAGGGGCAAGCGGATTTGCCCCGAAGCCGCTCGTTACCGCAAAACGCCACATGGTGGTGGCGGCCAATCCGCTCGCCGCCGAAGCTGGGCTTGCGATCCTGCGCAAGGGCGGCAGCGCCGTCGATGCCGGCATCGCCACGCAGATGGTGCTCAACCTCGTCGAGCCGCAATCCTCCGGCATCGGCGGCGGCGCCTTCATCCTCTACTGGGACAAGCAAACGAACGAGCTTGCGAGCATCGACGGCCGCGAGACGGCGCCCTCTGCCGCGACGCCCGAGCTCTTCCTCGACCAGGACGGAAAGCCGCTCCCGCGCGAAGGAGCCATGGGAAGCGGGCTTTCGGTCGGCGTGCCGGGCGCGCTCGCCGCGCTCAAGCTCGCCCACGACAAATACGGCAAGCTCCCCTGGGCCGATCTGTTTGAGCCCGCGATCGCGCTCGCCCGCGCAGGTTTCGCCGTCTCACCCCGCCTTGCCGCCGTTCTCGCCGAGGCGCCGCCGGAAAGCTTCACGGTGGAGGCGCGCAGCTATTTCTTCGATGCCGAGGGTAAGCCCTGGCCGGTCGGCCATATCCTCGCCAATCCCAAGCTTGCCGACACGCTCTCGATCATCGCCCGCGACGGCCCCGATGCCTTCTACAAGGGCGACATCGCCGCCGACATCGCCCGCGCCGTTCAGACCGATCCGCGTCACCCTGGCACGCTTTCAGTCGAGGATATCGGCAAGTACCAAGCCAAGGAGCGGACGCCGGTCTGCATCGTCTATCGTGCCGAGAAGATCTGCGGCGCAGGCCCACCCTCATCCGGCGGCGTTACCGTTGCCCAGGTGCTCTCCCTGCTGTTGCCCTACGATCTCGGCCCCGCGCCGCTCGGCGTGCGCGCCGCCCACACCATCATCGAAGCTGAGCGGCTCGCTTATGCCGACCGCGCCCGCTATCTCGCCGACCCCGATTTCGTGAGCACCCCAATCGCGGGCCTGCTCGATCCGTCTTATCTCGACGCGCGCCGCCAACTGATCGATCCCGCCCGCGCGCAAGCGAAGATCGTGGCTGGGACGCCCCCCAATGCGCGGCAAGGCGCCTATGGTGCAGACGCAACGAAGGAAGCCAAGGGCACGAGCCATATCTCGATCGTCGACGACGACGGCAACGCCTTCTCCATGACCACGACCATCGAGCGCGCGTTTGGCTCGCGCATCATGGTGCGCGGCTTCTTGCTCAACAATCAGCTGACCGACTTCTCCTTCGTCCCCCTCGACGAGGAGGGACACCCCGTCGCCAATCGCGTGGACGGCGGCAAACGCCCGCGCAGCTCGCTCGATCCGACCATTGTCTTCCATAACGATGACGGAACGCTGCACTATATTCTCGGCAGCCCGGGCGGCGCCGCCATCATCCTCTACGACCTCAAGGCACTCATCGCCCTGATCGATTGGCGCCTCGACCCTGCCGAGGCCGCGGCGCTCGTCAATTTCGGCTCGACCGGCGATAGCGTGGTGATCGAGCCAGGGGCCGAGTGGAACAATCTCGCGACCGCGCTCGAGAGCCTGGGGCACAACGTTGAACGGAGCGAGCTTATCAGCGGCCTCCACATCATCGCCGTGACCAAGGACGGTCTCGAAGGCGGGGCGGACCCGCGCCGCGAAGGCGTGGCGCTCGGCGACTGATGGCCGGCGCCAAACCATCGATCGCGATCAGGGGTGCAGGGATCGTTGGCCTGTGGCAAGCGCTTGCGCTTGCACGCGCGGGCCATGCCGTCACCATATATGAGCGCTCCGCCGCGCCGTTCGCCGATGCATGCAGCCCTTACGCCGGTGCCATGCTCGCGCCCCGCTGCGAGGAGGAAAGCGCGGAAGCCATCATCCGCGAACTTGGTCTCCGCAGCATCGGGCTATGGCGGGACACTTATCCCGGGACGAAGGTCAAGGGCTCGCTCGTGGTTGCTCCGCCTCGCGACCAGACCCTGCTCGACCGCTTCGCGCGCATGACGCGAGGCTCCGAGCGGCTCGATGCCGAAGCGCTCAAGGCGCTCGAGCCCGATCTCGGCGAGCGCTTTCCGAGCGCCCTCTACTATCCCGGCGAAGCGCATCTTGCTCCGGATGACGCCCTCGACTTTCTGCTCCGCGCGGCGAAGGACGCCGGCGCGCGCTTCATTTTCGGCGCGAGCGAGAGGCCGGACGGCGCCGACCTCATCATCGATTGCCGCGGCCTTGCAGCAAGGGACGATCTGCCCACGCTCCGCGGTGTGCGCGGCGAACGCATCGTGGTGCGCGCGCGCGATGTGGTGCTGGCGCGGCCCGTGCGGCTGCTCCATCCGCGTTTTCCGCTTTATGCCGTGCCCTGGGGGAACGGCCTGTTCATGATCGGGGCCACGGTGGTCGAGAGCGAGGAGACGGGCCCCGTCAGCGTGCGCTCGGCGCTCGAGCTGCTTTCCGCAGCCTACGCGCTCGATCCCGCCTTCGGCGAAGCGGAGATCGTTAAGCTTGGCGCGGGCGCGCGGCCCGCCTTCCCCGACAATCGGCCTAGGATTATCCCGAGGAAAGGCTATATCTACGTCAACGGCCTCTACCGGCACGGTTTCCTGCTCGCGCCGGTGCTGGCCGAGCTTGTCGCAACCTTCATCGCGACCGGCGACACGCACTCGGAGGTGTTCGTTGCAGATCCTGCTCAACGGTAAGCGCTTCGCGACCGACGCCAAGACGCTCGATGAGCTTTGCGCCGATTTGGGTTTCGCCGGCGCCAAGATCGCGACCGCCGTGAACGGCAGCTTCGTCGCGGCCGGCGAGCGCAAGCTGACCCCGCTTGCCGACGAAGCCGAGGTCGAGATCGTTGCGCCGAGGCAGGGCGGCTGATGCTCACCCTCTACGGCGCCACCTTGACCTCGAGGCTCCTGCTCGGGACCGCGCAATATCCTTCGCCCGATTGCCTGAAGCGGGCGGTTGAGGCATCCGGCGCCGAGATCGTCACCGTCTCGCTCAGGCGCGAATCGGCGCGAGCCCGCACCGGCCAAGGTTTCTGGGCCCTGATCGAAGAACTCGGCGTCAAGGTCCTCCCCAACACCGCCGGTTGCCATACCGCGAGGGAGGCGATCGCCACCGCCAAGATGGCGCGCGAGCTGTTCGGCACCTCCTGGGTCAAGCTCGAGGTGATCGCCAACGACGATACGCTCCAGCCAGACCTGTTCGGCCTGGTCGAGGCGGCGTCGGAGCTCTCCAAGGAGGGTTTCGAGGTGCTGCCCTACACGACCGAAGACTTGAGCGCCGCCGAGCGCCTTGTCGCCGCGGGCTGCAAGGTGCTGATGCCCTGGGCTGCGCCGATCGGCTCGGCGCGCGGGCTGATCAACAAGGACGGGCTACGGTCGCTCCGTGCCTATTTCGCCGACACGCCCCTCGTCATCGATGCCGGCGTCGGCGCGCCGTCCCATGCCGCCGAGGCGATGGAGATGGGCTACGATGCCGTGCTGCTCAACACGGCAGTCGCCAAGGCCGGCGATCCGGTGAAGATGGCCGAAGCCTTCGCTCGCGCCATCGAGGCGGGGCGGCTCGCCTTCGAGGCTGGCTTGATCGAGCCGCGCGACATGGCTTCGCCCTCGACCCCCGTCGCCGGCACCCCGTTCTTCAAGATCGATAGCGCTTCCTGATCGGCTTCGTCGGCAGAGGCCGGTCTTGCTCAGGCTCGATCCCTTCTACCCCATCCTCCCCGACACGGAATGGCTTGGCCGCCTTCTCCCCGAAGGCATCAAGCTCGTGCAGCTTCGCATCAAGGACAAGCCTAACGCGGTCGTGCGAGAAGAAATCGCCAAGGCGATGGGGCTCTGTCGCGCTCATAAATGTGAGCTGGTGATCAACGACTATTGGCGCGAAGCGATCGAACTCGGCGCACATTTCGTGCATCTCGGCCAGGAGGACCTCGCCGCCGCCGATCTTGCCGCCATCAAGCGCGCGGGGCTTCGGCTCGGGGTGAGCACGCATAGCATCGATGAACTCGGCACTGCGCTCGCAGCAAGTCCCGATTACGTCGCGCTCGGCCCCATCTACGCGACGATGCTCAAGAAAATGCCCTGGGCGCCGCAAGGCCTGCCCCGGCTTGCCGAGTGGCGCTCGCGGATCGATTGCGCGCTCGTCGCCATCGGCGGACTGACGCCCGAGCGTGCCCAGCTCGCGCTCGCCGCCGGCGCCGACTCGGTCGCGGTCATCACCGATATCGTGACGAGCGACAGCCCCGAGGAGCGCGTGCGGCGCTGGATCACAGCGACCGCCCCTTGGCGGGACTTATCCACACGCCCTCCACAGTGCTGAAGCCCTCGTTTCGGGCTTGACCCTCTGGCCCCGCCCCGAGGATCATCCTGCCCCGGGGGGTTCTCTTCGCGGCATTAAAGATGAGCTATCGTCTCGATCCGGCCATACCCATGAGCGAGGCCTTGCGGCGCGTCGCCTTCGGCGAGATCGAGCTTGCGCAAGGGGCCCTGGCCTGCCCGCCTGAACGCCATAGCGGCGTTCACAACGCGCGTAAGTGCTTGAAAAGGCTCCGTTCTCTGCTGCTTCTGGCGAGGCCGGGCATGGCCGAACCGGTCTTTGCCGACCTCACCGAGAAGGTTGCTCGCATCGCACGAGGCCTCGCGGCCGCTCGTGACGCCCAGGCGCTGATCGACGCCGTGACCAAGCTCGAGCGGGAGACCAAGCCGGGTCTCGGCCTCGGGCCGATCCAATCGATGCGCGCCTGGCTCGAAAAGCGCCGCCATGCCGCCGAACAGAACCTCGAGCGGAGCGCGGCGGCCGAGGCGCTGCGCGGCCTTCTCGAGATCAGAGGCGCATTCGCGGGGCTCGCCGTCTATCCCGACAATTTCACCCCGCTCGCTACGGGGCTTAGGCGCTGCTACCGCACGACGCGCACCTCCTTCCGCAATGCGCTCTCCTCCGAGCGCGACGAGGACTTGCACTACTGGCGCAAGGGCGTTCAGCACCATTGGCGGCAGATGCAATTGCTCGCTCCCTGCTGGCCGTCGGAGTTGACCGCGCGCGCCGAGGCCGCGCGAGCGATCTCGCAGCTTCTTGGTGACGACCACGACATCTCGCTTCTTTGCCAGCTCGTCTCGACGCCGACTATGACCTTCGGCAGCCCCGAAGAGACAGCGGCCTTTCTCAAGCTAGGCCGCAAACGTCACCGGAGGCTGCGCAGGGAAGCGGCTGTGCAAGGTGCCCGGCTTTTGGCCGAGCGATCGCGGCCCTTCGCCGAGCGCATCGAAGCCTATTGGACGGCGGCCGCCAGCCGCGCTGGCAAACCCGCCCTGGTCGAGCCGGTGCGCCAGGACAACGTCGTTGCGTTCGGCGACCTTCGCACCACGCGTGCGAGCTGAGTTTGCGCTAGATCCCTCTCGCCTCGCGCCAGGCCTGGAACATCAGAACCGTCCAGAGCGGCGCGTGCCAGTTGCGCTTTTCCGCAAGATGCTCTTGCCATTTGGCAATGATCGGCGCCGGTTCGAGCAGCCCGCCAGCGGCAAGCCTCTTCTCCGACAACAGCTCCTCGGCCCAGGGCCTGAGCGGGCCTCTGAGCCACACCCCGATCGGGAGGGCGAACCCTGATTTCGGGCGCTCGACGAGATCGGGCGGCACGTGGCGGTAGAGCACCTGGCGCAACAGCCACTTGCCTTTGCCGCGCCGCATCTTGAAGCGCGACGGTAACCGCCACGACAATTCGACGACACGGTGATCGAGAATCGGCACCCGCACCTCGAGTGCAACCGCCATGCTCGCGCGATCGACCTTGGTGAGGATATCGTCGGGGAGGTAGGTGAGCGTGTCGAGATATTGCATGCGGTCGAGTCCGTCGGGAAACGCACGCGCGATGTCGGAATCGAAAATCGGGCCTCTTACCTCCCGCCCCTTGCGGGCAATTCTCTCCGGCTCGTCCCAGGCGCTGACGAGACTGCGATAGGCGCCGGCGCCTCCCTCCCGCAACATGGCCGCCGTCTTCAACATCTTGTCTCCGGCGAGGCTGGGACGCCGGCGCGCCGGAACGAGGCTGAAGAGGCGGTCCCATAGCGCGGGCCCCGCCACGCCGAGACCGCAGGCGAGCGCCTGTCCGACACCCGCCGGCATCGCTGCAAGCGTGCGCGCGAAGCGATGGCGCGTGTAACCCGCGAACAGCTCGTCGCCGCCATCGCCCGACAGCGCCACCGTCACGTGCTGGCGCGTGAGCTTGGAGAGGAGATAGGTCGGCACTTGCGACGAGTCGGCGAACGGCTCGTCGTAAATTGCGGGAAGCTCGGGGATCACCGCCTCGGCCTCGCGCGGCGAGACGTAGAGCTCGGTATGCTCGGTGCCGAGATGGCGCGCTACGGCCCTCGCGTGCGGTGCCTCGTCGTAGCTCCTCTCGCCGAACCCGATCGAGTAAGTCCTCACCGGCGACGTGCTGTTCGCGCGCATCATCGCCGCGACTGTCGATGAGTCGATCCCGCCCGAAAGGAACGCGCCGAGCGGCACGTCGGCGACGAGCCGCCGCTTGACCGCGTCGCCGAGCAGCGCCTCGAGCATGCCAATGGCTTCCGCGTCGTTTACGTCGAGGGGAGTTGCGCGTCCTTCCCGCGCGACGTCGGCGAGACGCCAAAAGGCAGCCGTTTCTACCCGCCCTGTCTCGTCGATGGTGGCAAGGTGCCCAGGCGATAGCTTGTCGATGCCGCGATAGATCGAATGCGGCGACGGCACGTAAGCGAGCCTCAAATAGGAGGCGAGCGCGTCCTCGTTGAGCTCGCTCTTCCAGCCCGGCAGCGCCTCGAACGCTTTCAGCTCCGAGGCGAAAACGATGCGCCCGTTTTGCCGCCCGAAATAGAGCGGTTTGATGCCGAGCCGGTCGCGCGCAAGCGTGAGCTGGCGTTCTTTCCGGTCCCAGACCGCGAAGGCGAACATGCCGATGAGCCGCTTGACGGTCGCCCCCACGCCCCATTGGTCCACCGCCTCGATAATCACCTCCGTATCGGAATGACCCTTGAAGCGATGACCGAGAGACTCGAGCTCGGGCCTGATCTCGGTGGCGCTGTAAATCTCGCCGTTATAGGTGATGACATAGCGCCCTGACGCCGAGACCATCGGCTGCGCGCCCGCGGGAGAAAGATCGACGATCGACAGCCTAGTGTGCCCGAAGCCAAGCCCGGCGTGTGGATCGACGAAGGTGCCGCTCGCGTCGGGCCCGCGATGGGTGAGCCTCGCCGCCATGGCGCCCGCAATCGCCTCGAGCTCCTGCGTCCCGGGACGGCGCGAAAGCTCGAGGAAGCCCGCGATGCCGCACATGGCGTGTTAGACCCTCACCTCCATGCCATCGTAAGCGACTTCCCACCCGGCCTGCTCGACGGCCTGGCGCTCGGGCGAGTCGTCGCGCAGCACGGGATTCGAATTATTGATATGGATGAAAATCTTGCGCCCGACATTGAGCGGCGCGAATGCTTCAACCGTACCGCCCTTGCCCGACATGTTCATGTGCCCGATGCGCTCGCCCGTCTTGTTGACCAGTCCCTGCACGATCATCTCGTCATTGGCGTAGAGCGTACCATCGAAAAAGATAAGCGGGGCATTCTTGAGTCGCGCGCGCAACGGCTCGTCCAGCCTGGCGCAGCCTGGAATGTAGAAGAAATGGTGTCCATTACCCGTGTCGATGACCTTCAGGCCGACCGTGTCGCCCTCCTGCGAGCCGTAGTTGCCCTTGGCGTCCTCGGTCTCGAGATAGAGCGGAATCTTGCCGGGCACGGCGAAGGGCTCGACGGTGAGGCCGACCGGTCCTGACGGGCCTTCGACTTCGAACGGACGCCCGAGCGCCATTGGGACGCGCTTCACGATATCGGCATCGAGCACATCGAAGATGCTGTTCGCCGCGAGAACGTCGATCACGCGCGAGCTGCCGTAGATGGTGAACGGCTGGCCCTCGCGCAGGCAAAGCAAGCCGGCGATTGCGTCCACATCGGCGTTGGTCAACACCACGGCCTTGATCGGGCTGTTGCGCGGGCCACCGTTGGGGTCCGGGTGCAGTTCAGGCGTGTCGATGATCTGTTGCCTGAGATCGGGCGCCGCATTGAGCAGCACCCACTGGCGTCCGTCGGCGCTGACTGCGACTGAGGCCTGCGTACGCGGCTTAAGGCCCGGCATGCGCTTACGCACGTCGGCCGAGTTGCGGCCGTTGCAGTTCCATTGCGGGAACCCGCCTCCGGCCGCTGAACCGAGGACTTTGATCAACATGGCGCGGAGTCAAATGGCGGGGGAGCGCCGGTTCCGTCAAGGTCAAAAAGCGGCTCCGGCGAGCGCCGCAGAAGCGGCTTGGCTGGAGCTGGTCAAATGCGCCTCGCGCCTACCAGGAGAGTTCGCCCTGAAATTTCAAGGCGCCGTCGGAGGTGGCATCGGTCAGCCCGAACTGCACGCCGACATTGAAGGAAAGCTCCATATGGGGCGCACCGGCGACCTGGTCGTCGTCACTACCGTTCTTGGCTTCTTCTTCGTCGTCGCTACCCGGGTTCCAGAACAAGGTCGGGCCGATGCTGTGATTCTGAGCGTCCCACGGGCCAGAATGGGATAGGTCATCAATTTCGCCGAACATCTCGACGCCGATGCCCCAATGCTTGGCCAAGTCATATTCGGCGCGCCAGCCATACTCGAAGCCCAAACCGTCGGTATCGCGATTAGGCCCAACTTGGTCGGTGAAGAGCGGATTGAGTGTGATCAGAACCTTCTTGCTTGCGAGCTCGACGATGGGGCCGAAGGCGATCCCATCGGCATTTTGCTGGCGGCCATGGTTGATGGCTTTCTCGTATCCGCCTTGGACAGCCAGCGCGATGCCGTCTCCATGGCGCTTTAGCAACTGGAACTGCGTCTCGAACTCAATCGAGTCTACGTTGAAATCCTCGCCATCAGGCTTATCCGCGCCGAGCGTGAAGAGAGAAACCATCCACCAATCGGTCACGCTATATTGCAGTTCAAGTTCATTGCTCTGGCGCACCGGGGCCTCTTCCTGATCGAAATCGACGGCCTGGCTTTCATTGTTCCCCGCGCCGCCCTCCTTGTCGGCCTTGGGCACGCCCCAATGTACGGCGCCGCGATATTCGACCTGAACCTCACCCTTTTCGATCGTGGCTTCCTGGATCTCGAACTCGGCGTGGGCCGGTCTTACATTCCCCAAGATGAGTCCCGCCGTCGCCAGCGTTGAGGCCGCCGTCAACGCCAAATACTTTATGCCGCGCAAAGCCGACAAATAGTGTCGCAAGAGCCGCCCCCCGACGTTAAGCCCTGCCAGGCCTGATTCTTTTACTTTCGCAGCTTAACAAACATCTCTGGACCGGCGTTGGCAAAAAACCATGCCTGTCTTTCCCAGCCCGCCGGCAATTCTAGAGCCCAAAGTGGACGCCGCCGAAACATGAAAAGAACCCAACGTGAGCATGAAAAATTCATGACGAGCCCGAGAGGGGAACCCCAAGTCTTCATGAAAGTGATGTATAGAGAAACCCGGGCATCGCGCGGCGGCTAGGACGGCTTTACTGGCCTCTTGGAGGGTGATGCTGCACCCCCCAGGGGCACCGGGCGAGCCCTGGTTTTGAGACTTTTCCATGCGTTATCAGACCAAACTCCTGATCACCGCGGGACTGCTTCTTGCCATGTCGCTCTCTGCGGCGGCGCTCGCCTATTGGGGGGTGACGCAATCCCACATGTATCTGACGCGCTCGCGCCTCGCCCACGAGGAGCTCGAGCGCCAGCTTCAGCTTTCGCGCCATAGTCAACAGCTGTTCAAGGCCTGGACCGACACTTTGCTCACCGGCATGACCGACAAGCCGATCGGCGCCGCCTATCTGAACAAGGTTATTCAGTCCGACCTTGCCACGCTGAAGGAGCTCACCGAAAAGGAGCTTGCCATCGTCCCGCAGGAGGAGCTTAAGGCCGAATCGGCCGAGCTCGAGCGTCTCGACCGGATCAAGGCCGAGTTTCAGCACACTTTGGATCAGCTCGCCGAGGTCGAGCAATTGCGGAGCCGGGGCCGGCCCGACATTGCCTGGCAAAACCTGATCCAGCTGCTCAAGGGTGGCATCGATCAGAAGCTCAACGAGCTGATCGAGGTGGGCGTCGCCGACGAGACCGCCGAGGTCATCAGGATCGATGCCGACGCGGCGCAACTCCTCGCCCAGCTCGAGCGCATCAGCCAGATTCATGCCGCCCTCGCCATCCTCGCCACGATGGCGCTCGTGATGCTGCTCTTGCGCGGCCTGCGCGCGCCGCTTGCCGAGCTGTTGCGCGGCACGTCCAAGCTTGCCGAGGGCGATCTTTCCTATCGCATCGCCATCTCCGGCCACGACGAGTTCGCTGATCTCGGCCGCAGCTTCAACCGCATGGCCGAGGACCTGCAAGGCCACCAGAAGGCGCTCCGGGACGCCCACGCCAATCTCGAAACGATCGTGGAGGAACGAACCGAGGAACTCCGCCAAGCAAACGAATCGCTACGCAAAATCGACGCCGCGCGCCGCGGATTCTTTGCCGATATCAGCCACGAGTTGCGCACCCCGCTGACCATTATTCGCGGCGAGGGTGAGATCGCGCTGCGCGGCGCCAACAAGCGGGTTGCCGAGTATAAGCGTTCAATCGAGCGCATCGTCGAACAGGCGAAGCACCTGTCGGTGCTGGTCAACGATCTTCTGTTCATCGCCCGGCAGGGCGCGGGCGCCGCGCGCCTGAATCTCCAGCAGATCGATCTCGATACCCTGCTCGAACGTGTGTGCGGCGACGCCAAGGTGATCGCCCGCGACAAGGCCGTCGATATCGCGTTTGCGGGCAAAGGCCGGCACGACGTGGTGCGCGGCGATCCGGCTCGTCTCCGCCAATTGTTCCTTGTGCTGCTCGATAATGCGGTGCGCTACTCGAACTCGAACGGAAAGGTGAGGGTCGATGTCGGACGCGTCGATGGCGAGGTCAGAGTAAAGGTCTCCGATCGGGGCATAGGCATTGCCCCGGAGGAGCTTGAGGGCATCTTCGAGCGTTTCCGCCGGGGCGGAAACGCGTCGGCGATGAACGACGAGGGATTGGGCCTAGGCCTTCCCGTGGCCAAGGCGATCGTCGAGGCCCACAAGGGAAGGATCGAGATGGCGAGCCGTCTGGGCGAGGGGACCACCGTCACCGTGGCGCTCCCGGCCGCACCTGAGGAGGCCGATACGTGAACGTGCTCTTGGTCGAAGACGAGCCGCGCGTCGCCGACTTCATAAATCGCGGCTTGCGCGCCGAGAATCACGGCGTGACCGTCGCCGCGACCGGGGGCGAAGGGATCGAACTCGCTAAGACCGGCGACTTCGACGTGATCGTGCTCGATCTGATGCTGCCGGATATGCATGGCTATGATGTCTGCCAGCGCATCCGCGCCGAGGGCGATCACACGCCGGTTCTGATGCTGACGGCGATGGACGCGACCGAGGACAAGATCAAGGGTCTGAAGTCGGGGGCCGACGACTATCTCACCAAGCCGTTCGATTTCGACGAACTGCTCGCCCGTATCGAAGCCTTGGTACGCCGTTCGCACAATTTCGCCCCAAGCTCGAATGTGCTGAAAGTGGCCGATCTCGTGCTCGACCGCGAACTGCTCGAAGTGCGCCGCGGCTCGGAGACGATCAAGCTCACGGCCAAGGAGCTCGCCATCCTCGAGCTTTTGATGAGCGCGCCCGGCCGCGTGTTCTCGCGCACCCGCATCCTGAACCAGGTCTGGGGCTACAGCGAGGATCCTCTGACCAACGTGGTCGACGTCTATATCGCAAGGCTCAGACGTAAGATCGATCCGCCGGGCCGCGAACCCTTGCTCGAAACGGTGCGCGGGCACGGCTACCGCCTGAAGGCTTCGCCGGCATGAACTTTTTGCACGAAGGCCAGGAAGTTTTCCCAGAAGAACTGCCGGGGCTCTGGCAACCGGGACACTGGAACCTTGCTAAGTGAGGCTGGATCAGTAGAGTATGCGCCGCCACTCGCCAATGATGCGCCATAGATCTTCCGGGCCTCGCCAGAGGGCCGCGACTTGCGTCTGCCGCCCTGCGGCACGAGTGCTCGGCGCGCATCTCGCCTGGTCAGCCCAAACCATAGGATGAAAAGAACCAACGTGGAGGAGCGCCCGTTGCGGTCATGTCTGTTAGCTTTGCTGGTCGTAGCCCTGGCCTCGATCGCCGGCTCGCCAGCCAGTCACGCCTCGACCAAGGTCAAGGTCGGGGTGCTCAAATTCGGCACCGTAAGCTGGGTGCTTGAGACCATTCGTGCCAACGGCCTCGACAAGGCCGAGGGCATCGAGCTCGACGTGACGCCTCTCGCCAGTACCCAGGCCACCACCGTCGGCTTGCAGGGCGGCTCGGTCGACATCATCGCCACCGACTGGCTGTGGGTCTCGCGCGAGCGGAGCGGCGGCGCCGATTTCACCTTCTCGCCGTTCACGACCGCGCTTGGCTCGATCATGGTGCCGCCCAACTCGCCTATCAAAACGCTCGCCGACCTCAAGGGCAAACGCCTCGGCGTCGCCGGCGGCCCGCTCGACAAGAGCTGGCTCCTGATGGTGGCCTATGCGCTCAGGACCGCCAATCTCGACCTCAGAAGCGAGACCAAGCAGGAATTCGGTGCCCCGCCCTTGCTGAGCGAGCGCGCCAAACAGGGCGAGCTCGATGCCGTGCTGAATTTCTGGCCCTATGCCGCGCGACTCGAGGCAGATGGCTTCACCCAACTCATCGGCATCGAGGATGTGGTCAGCGAGCTCGGCGCCAAGGGCGAGGTCGCCATGGTCGGATTCGTGTTCAGCGACGGCTGGGCCAAGGCTCATCTCGACGCGGTGCAGGGTTTCCTCCGCGCCGCGGCCAAGGCCGACGAACTGCTCGCGACCTCCGATGAGCAATGGGAGAAGCTCAAACCGCTGATGGCCGAGAACGATCCCAACTTCAACGACGCTACTTTCAACGCGCTGAAGCGCCGCTACCGCGAGGGCATTCCCGAGCGCTCCGTCGCCGAGAACGAGGCGGATGCCAAGGTCCTCTATCAGTTCTTGCGCGAGCTGGGCGGCGAAAAGCTCGTCGGCCCGGCGACCGAGCTCGCGCCCGGCACGTTCTGGCACGGCGGCAAGCCATGAGCGTGACGGTTGCCCGCACCGAGACCATGAACGGGGCACGCCTCCTGCGCGCCCCTCTCGTCTCGATCCTGTCGGTTGCGGGCTTTCTGCTGCTCTGGTTTATCGCCGCCGAGATCGCACAGAGCAGGCTCCTGCCGGGGCCGGGCGCCGTACTGCACTACATCTATGACGAGAGCGTGCACGGCGACCTCCTGACCGAGCTCGGCATCACGCTGTGGCGCGTCGCAGCCTCCTTCGTGGTTGCCATGCTGATCGGCAGCGTGGTCGGGCTTGCCATGGGCGAGATGCCCGGACTGAACCGCGTGCTCGACCCTTGGCTGATCGTCTTGCTCAATCTCCCGGCCCTCGTGATCATCATCCTCGCCTATGTCTGGTTCGGGCTCAACGAGTGGGCCGCGATCGGCGCCGTCGCTCTGAACAAGATCCCAAACGTCATCGTGACCTTGCGCGAAGGCGCCCGTGCGCTCGATCCCGGGCTCGAGGAAATGGCCCGCGCCTATAGACTTTCGTTTTGGAGCAAGCTCCGCAACGTCACCCTGCCGCAGCTCCAGCCGTACTTCGCTGCGGCCTCGCGCTCCGGCATCTCGCTCATCTGGAAGATCGTGCTGGTGGTCGAGCTGCTCGGCCGCTCCAACGGCGTCGGCTTCGAGCTTCACCTCAATTTTCAGCTTTTCAACGTGACGGCCATTCTCGGCTATACCCTTGCCTTCGTCGCCGTCATGCTGGCCATCGAATATTTGCTGGTGCAACCCCTTGAACGATATTCAACACGCTGGCGTAACAGGCCAGTTTGAAATCCGCGTCGAAGACAAGACGCACATGAGCGCGGACGGCACGCCCGTGCCGGCGATCCGCGACTTCGTGCTCGACGTCCTGCCCGAGAGCATGACGGTGCTGATGGGGCCTTCGGGCTGCGGCAAGACGACCTTGCTCCGCATCATTGCCGGCCTCGACGACCACTTTACCGGCGATACCGGGATTCCCCCTGACACCCGCATCGGGCTGATGTTCCAAGAGCCGCGTCTCCTCCCCTGGCGCACGGTGCGGCAGAACATTGAGTTGGTCGCGGGCCCGGATTTCGGGCCTGGGGACCTCGACCGGCTGGCCCATGCGGTCGGCATCGCCGACATGCTGCCGCGCTTTCCGCAGGAGCTCTCGCTCGGGTTGGCGCGCCGCGTGGCGCTCGCCCGCGCCTTCGCCACCAAGCCCGATCTCCTTCTTTTGGACGAGCCTTTCGTCTCGCTCGACGAGCGCACCGCCGATCGCCTGCGCCGCCTCCTGCTCGAAGTCTGGCAGGAGCGGCCGACCACGGCGATCCTCGTCACACACAATCCGCGAGAGGCGATCCTGCTCGCCGATCAGCTCGTGCTGCTCGCGCCGCGCCCGACCCACGTAATCGCGGTCGAGACCATCGCCATCCCGCGGGGGAAACGCGATCCTGCCGCGGTCGAGGCGATTTTCGCCGATCTCGCGCTGCGCTACCCCGCCAATTTCTCCGTCAGTTGAACTGCAGCGCGGCGGCTGGCTAGCCCATCGCGGCCGCAACCTTGCGCTGCTGAATGCCGCGCGCCGGGTCGTAGGCCCACACCGAGAGCGCGAGGAACAGCAGCGTGCAGCCCGTGACGATGCCGAGCGCCTGCCAGTTCACCTCGAGATAGAAGGCGAAGCGGATCAGCTCGACCGCCCAGGTGAAGGGATTGTAAAGGCAGACGTAATAGAGGGTGAGGCTTCCCTCTTTCATCTTCCACAACGGATAGAGCGCCGAGGAGGCGAAGAACATCGGGAAGATGACGAAGTTCATGATGCCCGCAAAGTTCTCGAGCTGCTTGATGGTCGAGGAGAGCACCATGCCGAGCGCACCGAACATGAGCCCCGACAGCACGAGCGCGGGAAGCGCGGTGAGATAGCCCCACGGCGGCAGCTCCACCCCGCAGAAATAGGCGACGAGCAGGAACGCATAGACCTGGAACAGCGACACGATCACGCCGGCGAACAGGCGCGACACGAGCAAGAACCAGCGCGGCAGGGGCGTGGTGAGCAGGACCCGCATCGAGCCCATCTCGCGGTCGTAGACCATCGACAGCGAGCTCTGCATCCCGTTGAAGAGCTGGATCATCGCCAGCAGGCCGGGCGTGATGTACACGTCGTAGGTGATGTAGGTCTGATAGGGCGGGATGATCGAAATGCCGAGCGCGGCGCGGAAGCCCGCCGCGAAAATGATGAGCCAGATCATGGGCCTGACCAGGGCCGCAAAGAACCTCTCGCGCTGCTGCAAAAAGCGCAACAGCTCGCGCCAGACGATGCCGTTGAAAGCGCGGACGTAGTGCATGAAGCTCATGCGGCGATATCCTCCTCGGTATCGCCGCCGATCAGCAGCCGGAACGCCCCGCCGAGATCCTTGGCGCCCGTCTCGGCCACGACGTCCTTGGCCGCGCCCCGCGCCACGATCCTGCCGCGCGTCAACACCAATAGGTCGTCGTCCGGCTCGACCTCGTCGAACAGATGCGTCGCCCACAACACGCCGATATTGCCGGTCCGCGCCAGCTCGTGGATATGGCGCACAATGGCCGTACGCGTCGGCACGTCGAGCCCGATGGTCGGCTCGTCGAGCAGGATGAGCTTCGGGCTGTGCAGGATGCCGCGGGCGATCTCGACACGCCTGCGATGGCCGCCGTTCAGAGAGCGGACGCGCTCATTGATGCGCTCGGCCATGTCCAACGCCTCGAGCGCACGGAGCATGCGCTCATCGGCCTCCTTACGCTTGATTCCTCTCAGCGCTGCGAAGTAGCGCAGGTTCTGCTTGACGGTGAGGTCGAGATCGAGCGTGGGCTGCTGGAACACGACACCGAGGGGTGCGAGCGCCTTCGAGCCCCATTCGGCGGGCGACCGCCCGCAGATTTCGATGCGGCCCGTGGGGGCGTCGAAGAGGCGCGTGATGAGCGAGAAGAGCGTCGTCTTGCCTGCGCCGTTCGGCCCGAGCAGCGCCGTGACCCTCCCGGGATAGACGTCGAAGCTCACGTCGTCGAGGGCCTGCTTAGACCCGTACCAATAGGAAACGTTCTTGACGGTCAGGACGGGAACGCGCGGTCCGTCCCGTGAGGGATCTTTCTGCATGTATTGTTCTCGGGGCAACGATTGCCGGTCGCGGCTTGCCCCATGAGCTCCAGTCTCGCCCCAAGGTTTAGCGCCGGACAAACGCTTAAACAACCCTGTCAGGTGCCGGGTGCCAGGGCGCTTTATCCCCGCCACCAGCGGAATCCCGGCACCAGACAGACCGCGAAGTGGCACCACATCTTGCCACCGGCGCCTGACCCCCCGATAGCCGACCCCTGAAACAAAGAAGCCGCCCCGAAGGGCGGCTTCCGTTGTTGGTATTGGCTCGGCGTTTAGAAGAAGATCACGCCACCGGCCATGAACATATCCAGGTCTTCGAAGCTCTGGTTGACCTTCTGAAGATTGGCGGTAGTGGGGCCGCCTACGAAGTCGGCGTCCATTTCCAGATGCTGCCAGTTGAACCACACATGCATCGCAGCCGCGTCGATTTCCTGTACGATGCCAGCGCCCCAACGGTTGACCGTCGAGCTCGTCATGAACAGGAAATTTTGATTCTGTGGTCCGCAGGCGCCGCCGCCGTTATTCGGTGAATTCGGATTGATCACGGGATTAGTCGTGCCCGGGATGCCGCCACCGCAGAGATCGAAACCGGCCAGACCCGCAAACTGATCCTCATATTGACCGCCTTCACCGAAGAGGACCGTCGCACCGAGCGGCAGCCAATTCCGCTTGATGCCGCCTTTGATGTACCAGACGTTGGTCTCATTGGCCTGGCTACCAGGAACAGTGGCTCCAAAGTTTTTAACGCCTGAGACGCCCAAGTTAACTAGCCTGACATCGGTTCCTTCGTTTTGCTCGTTTTGGTACATGCCATAGATGAACAGGCCGCTCGGGACATGCATGACGGAGGCGCCGACCTGGTTGAGAATGACATCACGCCGCGCGCCCTGGAACGGGGCACCGCCGCCGCCTTGGAAAGTTCCGTTGAAGCACTTGCCCTGCGCGAAGCAACCCTCGTCGGTGGTCTCAGTGAAGCCGTAGGCGGCCGACACTTTGAAGTTGTTCCAGTCGGCCGCGTATTTGACGGCGATGTCCCAAGTGTCATCCTCGGCATAGCCGCCGGACACGCTGAAGCCGCCCCACGTCGGCGAATCGTAGCGAACGCCGTTGTTTGGATAGCCGTTGCAATCTGCGCCGATACCGCCACCGGCTTCCAAGCAGTTCACGACATTCCCCCACGTCACAGTCGCCAAGCCCTCGGCGTTCTTCGGGAAGCCCTTAGGCCTCAGGAAGAAATTTGCTCCGTCGAACAGCACGGCGTTCGATTCGATGATCGTCCCGGACAGGTCGGGCAGAAGGGCCACGTTATCCGTAGCTTGGCTGAGCTGCCCCCAGTTCAACGTGCCCCACTTGTCGCTCTTGATCCACATATAGGACAAGAGCACACTAATGTTGTTTACGATATCGAGATCGCTGAACTGCCCCTGCGCAGAGTCGTCGACAAACTGGTTGTCGTCGCCGACCGCGTTGCCACCTCTCGTCTCGACCGAGATCGTGTAACCGCCGGACCAGCCGGGAGCGATGGTCGCAGATCCCGAGATCTGGAAATGGCTCGACAGCGTGGTGTGCTTGTCGCCGACGTAGAAGTTCGACTCCACGCCGTCATCCCACCAGTCGGCATATTTGACCACCCAACCAGAGAGTGTCACGGACACCTTCTTGTTGCCCTTGCGGACGGTCGTCGCCTCGAGTTCGGCCACCCGCTCCTCGAGATCCGCGCAGCAGTCGCCACCGAGATCCGCAGCTTTGGCAGGATGCGAGCTCATAAGGAACCCGCCGAGCGTCATGCCAAGTGCGGCTGCGATGGCGATGCGGCTGGATGTTTTTGTCAGTCCCCCAAACATGTCCATC
>NZ_DASRGO010000179.1:0-3565 GCF_035650995.1 Methyloceanibacter sp.
GGCGCGCTCAAGTCTGAGCGGCTGAACGAGAGGGATCTCGCCGCCGGCCTCTACGACAACGCGGTGATCGAGATCTACCGGGTGAACTGGGCGGAGCCCGCGCAGCGCGTGCTCATGCGCTACGGCAATCTCGGCGAGGTCAGCCGCGGGCAGCGTCACTTCCGCTGCGAGGTGAGGGGGCTCGCGCACGAATTGCAGCAGCCCAAGGGGCGCATCATCCAGTTCGCCTGCGACGCCGATTTGGGTGACGCGCGCTGCAAGGTCGATCTCGATACGCCGGCCTACCGCACAGACGCGGGCGTGGTCGCGAGCCTTACCGGCTCGCCGCGCCAGTTCGTCGCGGGCGGGCTCGACGCTTACGCCAACGGCTGGTTCACGCGCGGGCTCATCACCTGGCTCTCGGGCGCCAATGAAGGGCGCGCGGCGCAAGTCAGGGTGCATAGCAAGGACGCAAGCTCGGTCAAGATCGAGTTGTGGCAGCGCATGAGCGAGGCGGTCGCCGCGGGCGATCAGTTCCGCATCGTGGCCGGCTGCGACAAGCAATTCTCGACGTGCCAGGCCAAGTTCGCCAACGTCGCCAACTTCCGGGGCTTCCCGCACGTGCCCGGCAACGACTTCATGCTGTCGGTCGCGAGCCGCCAGGGCAACAACGACGGCGGCAGCCGATTCAGGTGATCACCCCTTAGGCTTGGCGGGGAGGGGGAAGGTGCGCAGATCGGCGGCGGCTTCCGGATATTCGATCGCGAGCTTCTCGATATTGCCCATCTCGACGTCTTGCGTGGGATCGACGCCGGGCCACTCGGTGCTGGCGCCCAAGAACCAGCGCGCCTTGCCGGTGACGCGCGCGGTGTGAAACGTGCCGCCCGGAATGAAGAGCTGCACCAGCTCGCCGCCCGGAATGTTCGGCCCGACCAGCACGAGCTCGCTCGTGCCGCCCTCGTGCAACAGGAGAACCTCGATCGGGTCGCCGAGATAATAGTGATAGAGCTGATCGTTCTTGATGCGATGCAGCTTCACCGGCGCGTCGGGCGTCACCATGAAATAGAGTGCGGTGCCGGCGGGACGCCCTTTCTCGAAGGGCGACGGCAATCCGCCGGGCGCGATCTGAAGCGCGCTTCTGTAGGTCTCGCGCACGAAGCCGCAGGTCGCGTTCGGCTCGAGCTTGAGCAGCTTCCTGATTTCGTCGGCGGTGATGTTCTCCGGCACAGGCTTCTCCGGATTGACGAGCAGAGGCTGCTGATCCGGCGTCGGCACGGGGGCCTCGGCTCCGGCCGCCGCGAGCGACGGTGTCAACATCGCGCTCCCGGCGGCAACGCCGGCGCGCTTCAGAAAGTTGCGCCGGGCAATCGGCGTCATGTCATCGCCGTTCATCATGGCGGCTCCCTCCCTGAAGCCACATGAGACAGGACGGCACACTTTATCGGGCACATGAGGGCGGCAAGGCAACACGCTCGGCGCCCCATCCAACGTCATTTCGCTGTCATGGTTACACGGAACGCGATCGTTACCGCCGCGCGCAACTGGCTCGGCACGCCTTATCACCATCAGGCGAGCCTGCGCGGGGCGGGCGCGGACTGCCTTGGCCTGATCAGAGGAGTTTGGCGCGAGCTTTACGGCGAGGAGCCGGAACCCATGCCGCCCTACACGCCGGACTGGGGCAGCGCCACGGGGTCGGAGACTTTGCTTGCAGCGGCCTCGCGGCATCTCGTGAAGCTTGATGGTGTAGGCGAGGCGAGGCCGGGCGATGTGCTCGTGTTCCGCATGCGCGACCGAGGCGTTGCGAAACATGCGGGGATACTCACGCTCGGTGACGGGAGCGGCTGTGGCCTGATCCATGCGCAAGAGGGGCTCGGCGTGGTCGAGATCACGCTCGGGCTGTGGTGGCGGCGCCGAGCCGTCGCGGCCTTCAGCTTTCCGGGAGTAGACACAACCTCTCCCCTTTGGGGGGAGGTTGGCGCGCAGCGCACGCCGGGTGAGGGGGCAGATCATCCGCGGTCCCCCTCACACCAGCCCTTTCCCCAAAGGGGAGAGGGGGAGTCACATTAATGGCAACACTGGTTCTTGGGGCGGTGGGGAGCGCGATCGGCGGCGCGCTGCTGCCTGGCGGCGCTTCCATTCTCGGCACGACGCTCACGGGCGCAGCGCTCGCAGCGCGCTCGGCTCAGTCGGCGGGGCGGTCATCGACCAGGCCCTGCTCGGTCCGCTCGCCGCGGGCTCAGGCCAGACGCGCATCGATCAGGGCCCGAGGCTGTTCGACCTCAAGCTCGGCGCTTCGAGCGAGGGCGCGCCGCTGCCGCGCGTCTATGGCCGCATGCGGCTGCCGGGTCAGCTCATCTGGGCCACGCGCTTCAGGGAAGAGGTGATCGTCGCCACCCAGACCACAGGCGGCGGACAGGCGAAGGGGGGCAAGAATCTCGATCAGCCGAGCGTTCCTCAGGGCGAGACGGTCAGGAGCATCGAGTACCGCTACTACGCGAACGCGGCCTACGCGCTGTGCGAAGGAGAGATCACCCGCGTCGGGCGAATCTGGGCCGACGGACAGGAGCTCGATCAGTCCGGCCTTACGATCAGGGTCTATCGCGGCGACGAGGCCCAGGTCATCGACGGCCTGATCGCGGGCAAGGAAGGCGGCAGCACCGCCGCGCCCGCCTATCGCGGCACGGCCTATGTCGTGTTCGAGAATCTGCCGCTCGCGGCCTTTGGCAATCGCCTGCCCCAGCTCAATTTCGAGGTGTTCCGCGCGGTCGACGATTTCGAGACGCTGGTGCGAGCTGTGACCCTGATTCCGAGCGCCGGCGAGTTCGTCTACGAGGACGACAGCGTCATTCGTATCGCCGCCGGACAGACGATCTCGGAGAACCTGCACACGGCGCAGGGCGGCACGGACTGGAAGGTCGCGATCGGGCAGCTCGAGGATCAGCTGCCCAATGTCGGGCACGTGTCGCTGATGGTGAGCTGGTTCGGCACGGACCTTCGCATCAGCCATTGCGAAATCCGGCCGGGTGTCGAGGTGCCGGAGAAGACGACGCAGCCTTACGCCTGGTCGGTCGGAGGGATCGTGCGCGAGGAGGCCTATGTCGTGTCCGAGATCGACGGGAGGCCGGCCTATGGCGGAACGCCGGCCGACAAGGCGGTGGTCTCGGCGATCCGCGATCTCAAGGCGCGTGGGTTTAGCGTCACCTTCTACCCGTTCATCTCGATGGATGTAGCGGACGGCAATTCGCTGCCCGATCCCTATAGCGGTGCGACGGGCCAGCCGCCCTATCCCTGGCGCGGGCGCATCACCTGCGACCCGGCGCCTGGTGTCGCCGGCAGCGTGGACAAGACGGCGGCCTGCGCCACGCAGGTCGCATCGTTCGTCGGCAGCGCCGCGCCAGGAGATTTCGAAATTTCGGGCGACACCGTGTTCTATTCCGGGCCGGAAGAATGGTCGTTCCGCCGCTTCATTCTGCACTACGCCCATCTCTGCGAAGCGGCCGGTGGGGTGGATGCCTTCATCATCGGCTCGGAGATGCGGGGCGCCACCACGCTGAGATCGAGCGCCTCCACCTTTCCCTTCGTCGAT
>NZ_DASRGO010000180.1:0-6733 GCF_035650995.1 Methyloceanibacter sp.
GGGGCAAAACGGAAGCGAGGTTCGACAATGGCCAAGTACATACCGAGCCCGCGCGACTGGGTGCGCGAGCAGGTCGAGCTCTACGAGAGCAGCGGCGGCACCAAGGGCACCACGCTGCGCGACACCGGCCTGCCGGTGATCATCGTGACGCATACCGGCAACAAGACGGGCGCCATCCGCAAGACGCCGCTCATGCGCGTCAAGGACGGCGACGGCTACGTCCTCGTCGGCTCGCAGGGCGGCGCGCCGAAGGACCCGGTGTGGGTGCACAACCTGCGCGCCAATCCCAACATCGAATTGCGCGACGAGACGGTGGTGCGGCCGATGAAGGTGCGCGAGGTGACGGACAAGGCGGAGCGCGAGCGGCTGTGGAAGCTCGCCGTCGCGGCCTATCCGCCCTACGCCGAGTACCAGGCCAAGACGAAGCGCGTCATTCCCGTGTTCATCGCCCGGCCGTGAGCGCGGCGGCAACCGCGAAGGCCGCGCCGGCCTGGCCCTAGCGGCCCTTGAACACCGGCTTGCGCTTCTCCATGAAGGCGCGGCGGCCCTCGATGTAGTCCTCGCTGGCGAAGCAGGCCTTGATCGCCGCGTCGATCTCGTCGAAGCGGCGCCGCTCGGGGTCGTCGGCCGCGGCGTTGATGGCGAGCTTGGCCGCCTTGATGGTGAGCGGCGCGTTGCTGGAGATGGTGGAGGCGATCCTGGTCACGGTCGCCTCGAGCTCGGCCGGCGGCACCACGCGGTTGACGAGCCCCATGATGCGCGCGTCCTCGGCCGTGAACTTGCCGGCCGTGAAGAAAATCTCCTTGGCGAAGGCGGGGCCGACGATGTCGACCAGCTTCTTGATGCCGCTGTAGCGGTAGCCGAGGCCGAGCCTGGCCGCCGGCACGGCAAACACCGAATCGGAGGAGCAGATGCGCAGGTCGGTGGACAGCGTGATGGCGAGCCCGCCGCCGATGCAGATGCCGCGGATCATGGAGATGGTGGGCTTGAGCGCCGCATTGAGGGCGGCGTGGGCGGCGTTGCCGGCCTCGTCGTAGACTTTGATGGCCTCGGCGCTGCCGCGCTTCTTCTCGAACTCGGAGATGTCGGCGCCCGAGACGAACGCCTTCTCGCCGGCCCCCGCCAGCACGATCACGCGCACGGCCGGGTCGGCCTCGAAGGCCGCCATGATCTTCGGCACCGCCAGCCACATTTCGTAGGACACCGCATTGTGCTTCTCCGGCTGGTTGAAGATCATCCAGCCGATGCCGCCCTCCGTGCGGGCGATCATCTTGGTCGTGCCGAGGTCCACGGGTTCACATCCTCCTGCTGGCCGGCAGACGGGTGCCGACGTGCTGCGGCCGCAGTCTATGGGGGCGCGGCCCCGTTCGTCCAACGCCATTGCTGCATGCGTCCGTTGTCACGGCCGTCATGCCGGCGGGGTCGGAGCACGACGAGGTGCCGGGGCTCGGCACCGCGCACGGCCCTGAGCGGCAGCCCGCGGTCGAACGTGACGAGCCGGCCGCCGTTCCTGACGGCGAGCGCCAGCAGATAGACGTCGGCGATCTGGTTGGGGCCCAGGATGTAGCCGCGGTCGAATATGGTCTCGTCGGCGATGGAGATGTCGTGGGGCCAGAAAACGTAATCCAACCCTTCCATCTGCCGGCGCAGCACGGTGAGCGCATCGATGATGCGCGCGGGTCTAGGGTAGCCCGGCTGCGACACGATGCGGACGAAGCCGTTATGTGTGAGCGGGCAGCTCGCCCAACCCGCTAGGGCATTCTGCGCACTCCAGGCCGTCGCCCGCTGGTGCTGAATATGGCCCCTGTCGAAGAGCGAAAGGAGCACGCTCACGTCGAGCAGCGCGCGCATGCCGGCCTCAATAGCCGCCCTTGCGGCGGGCCTCCTCCTCGTCGGCTTCTTCGATCAGCCGGTCCACCAACTCCTTGGTGACGACAACGCCTTCGCGGTTGGGCAGCTGGTACCAGCCGGCTTCCATCACGAAGTCGGCAGGGGCCGGCTCACCAAAGCCTGCGGCCGGCGCCTGCGTCAGCCCCTTGCGGGCGAGCTCGGACAGCACCTGCCCGGCGGTCTTCTTCTGGGCGGCGCCAAGGTGCTGCTTGCTGTGCATTGTCAACCACCTCACCTTGCCCCATCGCTCCGTTCGCCTAATCTCAAGGCATGGCTGAAGCACACATCCTACGTCTAAAGATCGAGCGATTCCGCGGCATAATCGACCTGACTTGGTTTCCGGCCAAGGGCATGAATGTCCTTCTCGGCGGCGGCGACTCCGGGAAGACCACCATTCTCGATGCAATCGCCTTACTGCTCGCGCCGACCAACAACACGGCCTTGTCGGATGCGGACTACGCGGGACGTGACTTGGCGACTGGGTTTAAGATCGAGGCCGTCATGTCGCTGGCACCTGAGCTGGTGGCGGGGCAAACGCTAAAACCGGCATGGCCGTGGGAGTGGAAGGACAACGAACCGCGTGCTCCCGCGATCGGCGAGGAAGGTCCTCGGGGCGAACCGGTTTACGTCTTACGAGTAACTGGATCGCCCGATCTCGAACTGCACTACGAAGTTGTCCAGCCCAACGGCGACACCGATCATCTCAGCGTCGGGCTACGTCGTGCCATCGGCATAGTTCGGCTAAGCGGTGAGGATCGCAACGACCGTGACCTGCGGCTTGTCCAGGGATCAGCGCTCGAACGCCTGCTATCCGACCACGCGCTGCGCTCCCGGCTCGGCAACAAGCTGGCGCGAACGGAGGTAAGGGCTGAACTGCTCGACGACGCCAAGCAAAAGCTCATCCAGCTCGACGCCTCCTTCAAGCAACAAGCCCTGCCAGACAAGTTGGACCTTGCAGTGACAGGAGCTCAGGGCGTCACAATCACCGCACTAATCGGATTGACCGCAGATTGCCGCGGTGTCCAGCTCCCGCTGTCCAATTGGGGGTCTGGAACGCGAAGGCTGGCGGCGCTAGCGATTGCCGAGGAGAACCAGAGCGCGTCCCCCATCACCCTGGTGGATGAATTGGAAAGAGGCCTTGAACCTTACCGCCAGCGGGCACTGGTGAAGAAGCTTCAGGCGGCAGGGTCGCAGACGTTCGTCACGACGCACAGCATATCAACCATCAGCGCCGCGACGAATGCTTCGCTCTGGCATCTTGGTGCTTTGGGCCGTCTCGGCAAGCTGGATGGCCAAAAGGTGTCGGCGCACCAGAAACTGGACCCGGACACTTTCCTCGCCCGTTTTTCCGTTGTTGCCGAGGGCGCGACAGAGGTGGGCTTTGTCGTGGCCTTGCTGGAGAGGGCTCTTCCGCATCCCCTCGAAACGCTCGGCGTTCACGTGAGCGATGGCGGCGGCCATGAGACCACACTCGGACTGCTAGAAGGATTGTTGGATGGCGGCATTGCATTCGCCGCTTTCGCCGACAACGAAGAAGGTAAGCATCCGGGGCGCTGGCAGGCCATTTCGCGCAGGCTCGGCCCGCTGCTGTTTCGCTGGGAGAACGGTAGCCTTGAGGAGAACTTCATCGCCGCCTTGGCCGACCATCAGATCGAGGCGTTGATCGAGCATCCTGAGGATACAGGCGGGCGTCTGAGAACGCTGGCCGTCCGCCTGCAAATCGAAGATAAGAGTATCGCCGCGGTTAGAGCTCAGGCAGGTGATAATTTGAAGACTCTCATCGTTCAGGCCGCACTCGGCAGTGTCCCAGAGGGGAAGGACGCGGAGAAGAAGCTCTACAAGAACCACGCGCAGATTTGGTTTAAGTCGATCGAAGGCGGACAGGAACTCGCCGCGAAAATGTTCGCGCTGGGTTTATGGCCGACCTTCAAAGGTCGCTTGTTGCCGTTTCTCAACGCGATCCGTGAGGCTGTTGGGCTTCCCGCACTTGAGGATCTCGCGCCGTGAGCGACCGGAGCGTCCATGATGCGTTACGCTCCGAGATGGAGCTGGTCGTTATCGAGGCTCCGGGCGGATGCGGGAAGACGTTCCAGGGCGCGGGCTACGCGCGGGATCTCATCTCGGCCAATCGCACGCAGCGCCTTCTGATACTAACGCACACGCATGCAGCTTGCTCAGTCTTCGATGAGCGCACGCGCGGGCTGGCGTCTGGTGTCGAAATCCGTACCATCGACAGCCTCGTGGTTCAGATTGCAACGGCCTACCGGAATGGGCTCGGCCTGCCGGCTGACCCTGCCGCGTGGGCACGACGAAACGAGGATGGATACGATCTGCTCGCAGTAAAGACTGCGGCGCTCCTGAAGCGTTATCCGTTCATAGCGAAAGCTCTCGCGTGCCGGTACCCGGTAATCATCTGCGACGAGCATCAGGATTCTACGGGTGAGCGGCACGCGATCATCATGGCGATCCACGCCGCTGGCGCCAAGCTCCGGGTGTTTGGCGATCCAATGCAAAGAATATATGTGACAAGGCAGCACATCGGCGGCTGCCCGCCTCTGGACTGGGCGGCACTGACGCGGGAAGCGCACCGATTTGAGGAACTGGATCATCCTCATCGCTGGACGAGTGGGAGCGCAGAACTCGGACAATGGATACTTGATGCCCGCGCCACCTTGAGGCGAGGTGAACCCATTGATCTACGACAAAACCGACCCATGAGCGTCACTGTCGTCCGCGCCGAGAATGAGGCGCAAGGCAACCTTCAATACCGGCCAGCCCGCGGCGACAGACAACTGATCGACCGTTTCGTGGGTGAGGATCAGCGGCTGCTCATTCTGACACGCTACAACGAGACAGCATTAAGTCTCAGGCCCGCGTTCAACCGGAGGATTGTGCTCTGGGAGGGCCATGTGCGGGCGCAATTGGAAAGATTCGTCGACGCGCTAACGGCCGCTGCCGATCGCTTAGCGGTAGCGCAGGCTGTCGCCGCGTTCATTCAAGCCACGTGCGTCGGCTTCACCAACAATCGCTTCGCCAAGACGTTTCTACAAGACGTCGCCGAAGGCTGTGCGCGCCACAGGCGCGGGCGCCCTGAGAAAATACAGGCGCTTGCCCGCATGATCGTGGATGAGCCCAATCACAAAGGCGCCGCCAAGGTTCTTGCCCGCCTCGCTCGGCTGAGAGCCGAGGACGAAGACTTTCAGCATATCAAGATCGATGCCCTGAAGGAGTTCCACGAAGGCGCACGTCTCGCCGACTTCACATCCCCGCAGGAGGGATACGCCGAGCTCAGCCATCGGCGCGCCTACACTCGGCCAATGCCGCCGGACAAGGCAATCAGCACGATACACAAGGCCAAAGGGTTAGAGTATCATAGCGTGGTTGTCGCGCCGTGTGATGCGCGCACCTTTAGGAATGATGAGATCTCACGCTGCCTGTTCTACGTCGCGATCAGCAGGGCGATGAGCCGCCTCATGCTGGTGGTACCGAGGAATGACCCTAGCCCCTTGTTGGTGATCTAGCGTTACTTCTACTCTTTTAGCTTAATCGGTCGCCACTCCCGGCCGGCCTCCGCGCACCAAATGACGGAAACGTCCACGTCCTCCGCTGCCGTTCCTTTGCCCCTGAGAGCCGCATGCGCCCCCTACAGCGGAATATTATCGTGCTTCTTCCAGGGGTTATCCACCGTCTTGTTCCTGAGCATGTTGAGCGCGCGACAGATGCGGCGGCGGGTGGAGTGCGGCATGATCACCTCGTCGATGTAGCCGCGCTCCGCCGCGATGAAGGGGTTGGCGAAGCGGTCCTGATACTCCTTGATGCGCGCCGCGATCTTGGCGGCGTCGCCCAGCTCCGCGCGGTAGAGAATCTCCGCCGCTCCCTTGGGCCCCATCACCGCGATCTCGGCGGACGGCCAGGCATAATTCACGTCGCCGCGGATGTGCTTGGAGCTCATCACGTCGTAGGCGCCGCCGTAGGCCTTGCGCGTGATGACGGTCACCTTCGGCACGGTGGCCTCCGAGAAGGCGAACAGGAGCTTGGCGCCGTGCTTGATGAGCCCGCCGTACTCCTGCGCCGTGCCCGGCAGGAAGCCCGGCACGTCGACGAAGGTGAGGATCGGAATCTCGAAGCAGTCGCAGAAGCGCACGAAACGGGCGGCCTTGCGCGAGGCATCCGAGTCGAGCACGCCCGCCAGCACCATCGGCTGGTTGGCGACGATGCCCACCGTGCGCCCCTCCATGCGGGCGAAGCCCACGACGATGTTCTTGGCGAACGCTTCCTGGATCTCGAAGAAGTCGCCCTCGTCGATCACCTTCAGGATCAGCTCCTTGATGTCGTAGGGCTTGTTGGGGTTGTCGGGGATCAGCGTGTCGAGCGAGGGCTCGGTGCGGTCGGCGGGGTCCCTGGTGGGCAGCTCCGGCACGCCCGACCTGTTGTTGGAGGGGAGGAAATCGAGCAGGCGCCGCATCTGCAGCAGCGTCTCGACGTCGTTGTCGTAGGCGTGGTCGGCGATCGACGACTTGGTGGTGTGCACGCGCGCGCCGCCCAGCTCCTCGGCCGTCACCGTCTCGTTGGTGACGGTCTTGACCACGTCGGGGCCGGTCACGAACATGTAGCTCGTGTCCTTCACCATGAAGACGAAGTCGGTCATGGCCGGCGAGTAGACGTCGCCGCCCGCGCACGGCCCCATGATCACCGAGATCTGCGGGATGACGCCCGAGGCCAGCACGTTCCTCAGGAACACCTCGCCGTAGCCGCCGAGCGCCGCCACGCCCTCCTGGATGCGCGCCCCGCCGGCGTCGAACAGGCCGATGATGGGGGCGCGGTTCTGCAGCGCCATGTCCTG
>NZ_DASRGO010000181.1:0-14399 GCF_035650995.1 Methyloceanibacter sp.
GGGATCAATCCATGCGCCTCTTTCTAGCTTGCGCCATCATCATCACTGCAACAATCGGGCTCGGTGGCTGCTTCGGCCACCATGAGAAGGCCGTGGCAACCCAGCCGTTGAAGCTCGGTTAGTCGATCGGTAACGCCCTTAGATTTTTCTCCGGCAAATGCCAAAAACCCCGGCCCGTTTTCGGGTCGGGGTCTTTTTTGCTGGTCTCAATCGCGCCTTCGCGCGCCCGGCGAGATCGTCGCCGGCCGCGCCTAAAGCGCGCTGGCGCCAGGCACCGCTACCCATGTCCTTGCCGATTTCTGGAAGCCGGGATCCTGGAAGAATGGTACCGCCGGGTGAATTCGAATCACCGACCTCTTGATCCACAGTCAAGCGCTCTAACCAGCTGAGCTACGGCGGCATATCCCTCATGCCTCGGCGGGAACCTAAGCGGAGCACGAGGCCGTTGCAAGCGCGGGAAACGCGATTTGGCGGGGCGTTTCTGCCCACAGCTCAACACAACAAGACCCGGGCGAACGGCCCGGGCCTCGTCGACTGGCACTTCACTCAGGGAAGAAACTCGCTCTAGGACTTGCGCACCGACTCGAAGGTCTTGCTCACCTGATGCTTGATCGGCTCGGCGGTGTCGGCCGCGATCTTCTGGGTCAGAGCCCTGATCTCGCTCGCCTGAGCGGCGAACACGTCGAACTGGCTCCTGATGAAGGCCGACTGGAGCTCGACGATCTCGCCGAGGGTCTTGGCACCGGCGAGCTTCTTGGCGAGGTCGAAGCCCGAGTTGAGATTACGCTGAGCAAGGTCGATGAGCTTGCGATTGAAGGCGGTCGCGCCCTGCCCCGCGGCGTCGAATGACCGCTCAAGCGCATCGATGGCCTCTTCCAACTGCTCCTTGCCGCGCTCATAAGCCTCGCGGGTCTGAGTGACGGTCTTCTCGGCGAGAGCGCGGATGCTCTCAGGAACGGCTGGATCGAGCTTCAATGCTTCGAACTCCTTGGCGGCCTTGGTGAAGGCATCGCGCGCCTGCTCGGCGGCGGCCTGGGGGCTGTAGATATCGGTCATGGTGGGTTACCTCTGCTTGGACTCGTTTCGCCTGGGCACCGGGTTCGGCCCACGACGGAAGGCATGGGCCCCCGCAGTCTTTGTCTTGTGCACTGCAATATAAATGCTGCGCTGCGATAAGGCAAGAGGGATCGCATCGTTGTCAGTACTTTTTTAGTCGTGTCGGCGAAGTTTTCGCATTAACCCTATTCAAAAAACCGAATTCGCCTAAATTTAGTGGCTGAGTCGAGCGAGCGCCCCAAAAGGAAGGCGCCCCGGAAAGAGTTGGCTCCGCGCCAAGCGCGTGTGTGGACGAGGTTACCGGTTTCAAGAGTGGCCCCGCGATGGCCGATCTCAGATTGCAACGGCGGATGGAACAGCTCGATGGAGACCGCGAGGCGCTCGAGCATATCGCCCGCGCGCTCGAAGGGCGGGTGCTTCCTCTGCCGAGCGCCCCGGACGGCGCAGAGCCGCCCGCCGAGGAGACGGCGCCAGCACTCGACCCTCGGGGACTCAAGCTTCTGCTCGAGGCGATGCCCGCGGCGCTTGCGATTCTCTCGCAAGGCCGGCTCATCCACGCCAATTCGGCCTTCGCCTTCGCCTTCGGCTACCGCTCGCCGGCGGAGCTAATCGAGGCCGGTGGGCTTGCAGCGATTCTCACGCGCGAGGCGGCAGCATCGATGCGCGCGAACGGAAACGGTCGGAGCGAACTCGTCGACGCACTCACCCGCTCGCGGCGCAGGCTCAAGGTCGCGTTCACATCGACCGCGCTCGACTGCGAACCGGATCTTACACTCATCCGCCTCATCGATCAGAGGGCGCTCGACGAGGAGGCTGCCCCCACAGAAGCCGAGCACAACGCCAATGCCGCTTCAGGCCGACTCGACTTCCTCGCCAAAGTGAGCCACGAGGTGCGCACGCCGCTCAATTCGATCCTCGGTTTCACCGAGCTGATGCTGCAGGAGCGCTTCGGCCCGATCGGCAACGCCCGTTACAAGGGCTACGTCGAGGACATCCACCAGAGCGGGCTCTACGCGCTCTCGCTGCTCAACGACCTGCTCGACATCTCCAAGATCGAGGCGGGCAAGTTCGAGCTCGATTTCACCGCGGTCGACGTGCCCGAGCTGGTCGAGGATTGCGTCAATAGCCTCCAGCCGCTGGCCAAGCGGTCGCGCATCGTGCTCAGAACTTCGCTCGCCGAGAAGCTGCCGTCGGTGGTGGCCGATCCGCGGCGGCTGAAGCAGATCCTGCTCAACCTCCTCACTAACGCCATCAAGTTCACCAAGGAAGGCGGCCAGGTGATCGTGTCCGGCACGATGGTCGACGGCGAGCTGCGCTTGCGCGTGCGCGACAACGGCGTCGGCATGACCAAGGACGAGATCGCCTTCGCCATGCAGCCCTTCCATCAGCTCGACACGGCGCCGCGCAAGCAGGCGGGCACGGGCCTCGGGCTCCCGGTCACCAAAGCGCTTGTCGATGCGAACCGCGCGCGGCTCGTCCTGGCAAGCGAGCCCGGCATTGGAACATCGGCCGATGTCATCTTCCCGCCCGAGCGGCTGTTCACCTCAGACCTCGCCGAGTGAGCGGGCTGGCAGCCGCGTTCTCCTCATCTCTCCTGCACTTGCGAGACACCTCACAATTCGATGACGTTTGCAAAATTTCCGGCAACCATTGCCAAGCTAAACCCAATCTATACTTATATATACTTAGCGTATGGTCATGTTCTACAAGCTTAGAAATCTTCTAAAGTCAGTTCAATTAGGATATTCTTGTTGACACTCCCCAACCCCGCGCCTTACTCAAAAGAGCGCCCGTTGCCATCCCAGCCTTCGAGCGCGGTTCTAAGTCCGATACCGGGGCCTTGACCCCCGGCCATTGGAGGAAAATATGCGACTGCGTTCCGCCTGCGCTCTTGCGCTCGCGCTTTTCTTATTCCCTGCACTTCAGGCGAAGATCGCCGCGGCCGAAGAACCGGCCGAGGTCAACGTCTATTCCTACCGCCAGCCCTACCTGATCAATCCGCTGTTCAAGGCATTCACGGAGGAGACCGGAATCAAGGTCAACGTGATCTTCGCCGAGAAAGGGCTGATCGAGCGCATCCAGGCCGAGGGCCGCAATAGCCCCGCCGATGTGCTGCTCACCGTCGATGTCGGCAATCTCACGCAGGCCACCGAGGCCGGCATTGCCCAGCCGATCCATTCAGAGACGCTCGATGCGGCGATCCCCTCCGCCTATCGCGCGTCGGACGACGAGTGGTTCGGGCTCACGCGGCGCGCCCGCGTGGTCTACGCCTCGAAGGAGCGGGTCAAGCTCGGCACGATCACCTACGAGGACCTCGCCGATCCGAAATGGCGCGGCAAGATCTGCATCCGCTCGGGCCAGCACGTGTACAACGTGGCGCTGATCGCCTCGTTGATCGCGGCGCACGGCGAGGAGTGGACCGAACAATGGCTCAAGGCCGTGAAGGCCAATCTCGCGCGCAAGCCCGCCGGCGACGACCGGCTCCAAGTCAAGGGCGTCTACTCGGGCGAGTGCGACATCGCCATCGGCAACACCTACTACATGGGAGCCATGCTCAAGAACGATAAGGAGCCCGAGCAGAAGGAGTGGGCGAATTCGGTGAAGATCATCTTTCCCAACACGCTCGACCGCGGCACGCATGTGAACATCTCGGGCGCGGTGGTGGCGAAATACGCCCCGCACAAGGACAACGCAGTCAAGCTGCTGGAATTCTTGGCCTCCGACAAAGGCCAGGAGATGTATGCCGAGGTGAACAACGAATATCCGGTAAAGGACGGCATCCCCTGGTCGCCGCTGGTCAAGTCGTGGGGAGAGTTCAAGCCGGACCCGATCTCGCTCAACGAGATTGCCGCCTTGCGCAAGAAGGCGAGCGAACTCGTCGACAAGGTCGGCTTCGACGAAGGCCCGAGCTCGTGAGGACCTGACGGATGAGCTTCTACAACAAGATCGACAACAAGGACGCGGTCCGGATGCCAACGGGCTCGCTTCGCGTTAGGAGCGGGGCCGAGTGGCTGGTCGGCGTCGGCTTCCGCTGTTGGCTCGCGGGCTACGACACGGGCGACATCTCCTGCTGGGAGCACGGCTGGAACGAATATTCGCGCGCGCTCGGGCCCGAGCGCGCCAAGCGCGCCGTCACCGAGCTTGCCTGCTGGGTGAGAGCCGTGCGCAGCTCGGCCTCGCGCAAGATCGAGTATTCGCCGTTCTCTTGCCCGGGCT
Organism: Methyloceanibacter sp.; assembly: GCF_035650995.1. GTDB lineage: Bacteria > Pseudomonadota > Alphaproteobacteria > Rhizobiales > Methyloligellaceae > Methyloceanibacter. The sequence goes on from NZ_DASRGO010000181.1 coordinate 4,273, forward strand.
TTTGCGCCGACGAGTGCATGGCGATTTCGCTGATCGCCGCATCGCAGCACCATCGCTGCCCCGCCATGCGCGCCTGCGCATTCGCGCTCACCGGCTCCGATCTGGTCGAGCCGGTGATCTCTGCCGCCAACGCTTTTGCCGACGTGCTCGAGGAGGCCGACCAACGTCTGTCGCAGGAGGCGGTCGCGGCGCTCATGATCGAGAAACGCAAAGGTGGCGGGGACGGTCCGACTGCGCGCCGCTAGCGAAGGCGGACGAGGCGCGAGCAAGTTGCGTCAACGCGCGCCGCTTCGCCGGCGGCTGAGGCGCCTCGTCGAGAGCGGCAATCTCGGCTGGTCGATCGCTGCCCTCATCCTTTCTCTGATCGCGCTCGCGCCCGTGATCGCCATAGCCGTAATCGCGCTGCGCCCGAGCGGAGACACTTGGCCGCATCTGATCGCCAATGTGCTGCCGAGCGCCCTGCAGCGCACGCTCGGACTGATGGCCGGCGTCGGCGCGCTTACTCTCGTCATCGGCACGGGCACGGCGTGGCTCGTCACCATGTACCGCTTTCCGGGCCGGCGCCTATTGCAGTGGCTGCTCCTGCTCCCACTCGCCATGCCGACCTACATCATCGCCTATACCTATCTGGAGATGCTCGACTACTCGGGCAGTCTACAGGCGTTCTTGCGCGCGTCGTTCGGCTGGCACAGCGCCAAGGACTACTGGTTTCCCGACATCAGGAGCTTGGGCGGCGCCATCCTCGTGATGAGCGCCGTGCTCTATCCCTATGTGTACATCACGGCGCGCGCGAGCTTCATCGCCCAGTCGGTGTGCGTTCTCGAGGTGAGCCGCACGCTCGGGCGAAGCGCGGCCGAGACCTTCTGGCAGGTGGCCTTGCCGCTCGCGCGGCCGGCGCTCGCCGCCGGTGTGGCGCTCGCGCTGATGGAGACGTTGAACGACATCGGCGCGGTGGAGTTTTTCGGCGTGCGGACGCTCACCGTCGCGGTGTACGACACCTGGCTCGATCGCAACAGCCTCGCCGGCGCCGCGCAGCTCGCCTGCGTGATGCTGGTCTTCGTCGCGGCACTGCTGATCGGGGAGCGGCTCTTGCGCGCAAAGCGGCGCTTCCATCACACGACGGGACGCTGCCGGGATCTGCCCGAGGACGAACTCGCCCGCTGGCGCGGCGCTCTCGCTTTCGCGGCGTGCGCGCTTCCCGTAGCGTTCGGTTTCGTGGTGCCGGGGATCGTGCTTCTCGGCGACGCCTATGCCCATGTGCAGGCCGGGCTTGCGCCGGAGTTCTGGGAGGCCGCAGCCAACAGCTTGATGCTCGCGGCGGCGGCGGCGGCGCTCGCCGTCTCGTTCGCCGTGGTGCTCGCCTATGCGCGGAGGCAGACGCGCTCGGAGCTGATCCAGGCGGCGAGCGTCGTCCCCGCCATCTCCTACGCGGTGCCAGGGACCGTGCTCGCCATCGGCCTCCTCATTCCCCTTGCCGGACTGGACAATGCGATCGACGGTGCGATGCGCTCTACGTTCGGCGTGTCGACGGGACTTTTGCTATCGGGCACGGCGTTTGCCCTCGTGCTCGCTTACACCATCCGTTTTCTTGCCGCCTCGCTGGGAGCGGTCGAGGCGGGACTAAGCAAGATCTCGCGCAATATCGATGCGGCGGCGCGCACCCTTGGCGCCACGGTGAGCAAGACGCTCTTTCGCGTGCACCTTCCCCTGCTCAGGCCGGCGCTCGGCGCGGCGGCCCTGCTCGTGTTCGTCGACTCGATGAAAGAGCTGCCGGCGACGCTCCTGCTGCGCCCGTTCAACTTCGACACGCTGTCGACCCAGGTGTTTACGCTCGTCTCGCTCTACCGCTACGAGGAAGCCGGACTTTCGGCGCTGACCATCGTCGTGGTGAGCCTCGCGCCCGTGCTTCTTCTGCACGGAATCATCGCCGGCGGCCGGAGACCCATTTCGGCCAGCTCCTTGCCTGCGTCAGAAGCACCCGGCGAAATGGCGTTGCGTATCTCTTGATAACCCAAGAAAATGCGTGCTTAGGCTCGCTTTACGGGGTCAATCAGGCTAGAAGTTCCCAATCGTGACGGTCGGGTTAGCGCTGCCTTAATCGGAGCAGCGCCAGAGGGTGGATAAGGTCGGCATGAAGCCTCGCCAAGCGCCTTGGAAATGGCTTCTCCTCGGCCTCATTGCGTTCCTTCTCGCCGGCATCGCACTCCTGCCGCGGAAGGTCGGCTCTTCTTCGCAGATTCACGATCGAGTCACCTCGGCGCTCGCGGCCTGGACGGGGGGCGAGGTCAAGCTGAACGGCCCGATCAGGGTCCACTATTTCCCCTCCATCACGATCAAAGGTCCGTTCGAGCTGACCGACGCCGCTCGGCTCCCGCTCGTCAAATCGATCAAGGCGCGCGACGCCAAGATCACCCTCAATCTCCCTGATCTACTGCTCGGGCGAATCCGCTTCGATACGATCAGATTGACCAAGGCGGAGATAACGCTGAGAGAACCGCCGCCTCCGCTCAAGCCGGCATATCATACGCCGCAGGAACGCGTCGCCAATCTGCTAGCGGGCTCTCCCATCAACGTGCTCCGCCTCCGCGACGCTGAGATTCATCTGCCGGCCGCCTATGGCGGCGCAACCATCACCGATTTCGACGCGCGCTTCGACGCGAGCTCCGGCCGAGGCACGATGTCGAGTTTCGGCTCCTTCGACTTTCGCGGCGAGGGCATCCACTTTGCGATCGACACCGGCGAGCCGTCCGATACGCCGGAGGGCGCCAGCATGCCGGTCTCGGCAAACTTCACCTCGGCCCAATTCACGGCCATGCTGACAGGCACGGCGGCGCTCGGCGATGGAATTGAGCTTGACGGCGACATGACGGCCAGTATCGGCGACGGGCGGCGTTTCCTGAGATGGGCGGGTGTTGCGGTGCCCGCGGGCACGAGCCTGCAAGCCATCTCCGCCAAAGGCGGGGTGCATTGGAACGGCAACACGCTGACCTTCGACGACGGCTCCTTCGCGCTCGACGGCAACGAAGCCGACGGCCTGCTCGCGATCACGGCGGGGGCCGTTCCCCGCATCGAAGGCACGCTCGCTTTCGACCGGCTCGTGCTCGATCCTTACCTCCAGGGCAACGGGGACCAGGCGGGGACGCCGGACTTGTTCGGTTGGGCGCTGCTGAAATATCTCGACGCCGATTTGCGCATCTCCGCCGGAGAGATCGTGGCCTCGGGAACGAGCATCGGGCGGGGAGGCTTCACGATCAGCGCCAAGCAGGGTCAAGTCGCAGGCGAGATCGGCGAGATCGCGCTTTGCGACGGCTCGGCCTCTGGGCGATTGAGCCTCGACCTGTCGCAGCCGGACGTGAAGCTCAGGCTTTTCGCCAGCCTCTCCGGCGTGACCGTCGAGACCTGCCTCAGACCGTTCGACCTGAGCATCCCGCTGAGCGGGGTCGCAACGCTCAAGACCGAGCTTTCCACCGACGGCACGACCTTGGAAACCTTGGTCAACGGCCTTTCGGGCAACCTCACGATCAATTCGCAAACCGGGGCCGTACCTGTCGATTTTGCGCGCATTTTGACCACGCCCTCGCCCCTCGACGGAGAAGGATGGAGCCGCGACAATCTAACCGCCTTTGATACGCTTGATGCCGATTGCCGCCTCGTTGCTGGCCATATTTCGTGCCAAATGTTGAATATGCAGACACCGCGCGGACTGGTTTCCGGCTCCGGCGATATCGATCTCGGACAGCAGACCCTGGATTTCAATTTGTCGGTCGCAAACCGCGTTGTCCCGATGAAGGCTTCGCAAGTCACCGCGGGCCCCACGCCGCGCGTGTCGATTCGCGGGCCTTTGTCGCAGCCACTGATCAGACGGGCAGATCGGCTCACGCTCGGCGAAGGTGCGCCGCGAGCTGCTCCGGATGCGGCCCTCTCTCAGCACTGATTGGCGCAAGCGTTTTCGATTAGGATGAGCATGGTGCCGAGGCAAGAGAACGGACAATCGCTGTGGACGCGCAGGAGCGGCGGCGCGTCGCGGGCGTTGCGGCTTGCGGCGGCGTTGGCGCTGCTATCGAGTGTCGGCGGCGCCGGCGCGCATGCCGAGAACACCGGCAGCACGCTCAGTGTCGCTACTTGGGGCGGAGCTTACGAGCAGTCGCAGGAGATCGCCTATTTCGAGCCGTTCGCCAAAGAAACGGGAACGAGCGTCGCCACCCAGATCTATGACGGCTCGCTTGCCAAGATCAAGGCGATGATCGGCGGCGACGCCTCGCCGGTCGATGTGGTGGACGTGTCGTCCTCGGCGCTCGGCGCGCTGTGCAGCGACGGCCTGCTCGAGACGATCGAAGCATCGAGCCTCGGCGCGGCGCCGTCCGGGGAAAGCGCCGAGCAAGATTTCTTCGCCGGCGGGATTTCGTCCTGCGGCGTGGCGAGCGTCGCCTGGTCCACGGCGATCGCCTTCGACCGCCAGGCCTTCTCCAAGGCGCAACCGAGTCAGATTTCCGATCTGCTCGATTTGAAGCGCTTCCCCGGCAAGCGCGCGCTGCCGAACGGTCCGCGCTATACGCTCGAGCTTGCGCTTCTCGCCGACGGCGTCGATCCCGCCAACGTCTACACCACGCTTGCCACGCCCGAGGGCGCCGACCGCGCCTTCAAGGCGCTCGACAAGATCAAGAACGACACCTACTGGTGGGATTCTGCCCAGGAGCCGATCAGCTGGCTGCTGGAAAAGAAGGCCGCGATGGCGGCGGGCTATAGCGGCCGCATTTTCCGTGCCGCAGTCGGCGACAGCAAGCGATTCGGCGTGATCTGGGACGGACAGGTCTACGATCTCGATCTTTGGGCCATCCCTAAGGCCGCCAGGAACAAGGACGGAGCCAAACGCTTCATCGCGTTCGCATCCGACCCGGCGCGGCTCGCAGCCCAGGCCGAGCTCATTGCCTACGGGCCGATGCGGAAGTCGGCGCTGCAACTCGTCGGCAAGCACCCGGTCATCAATGTGGAGATGAAGGAGTTTCTGCCGACGTCGCCCGACAATTTCAAGAAGGCGCTCAAATTCGACGATGCGTGGTGGAGCGCGCACGGCGAAGAGCTCACCAAGCGCTTCCAGGAGTGGCGCGGACCGGGCGACGGCAAGCCGCACGAGCCTGAGCCGAAGCAGGAGGAGTCGAAGGCGCCGACGGAAACGGCAGCGCCGTGATTTCTCCGCATCGCCCGAGGCCAAGCAGCCTCTAAGATCGACTCTTGCGCGGCGCGATGGGGCGCGATTTTCCTGCCACGCCGCGGTCGAAAAGAAAGTGCGGGTAAGACCGAACTCCTATTTGATCGGCTGTCGTCTTCGTGTCATGCTAATTCTTGGAGGGGGTTCTTCGGGTCCAGTTCCGAAGACATCGCTCCTACACAGGATGCACGATCCAGAGCGCGATGCCGCCCCGAGCGATGAGGGGAATCCCGAGTCGGAGCTAGAAGGCGAGCGGTTGCGCAGATAGGCCAAGCACTGCCGGAGCGGGGCCGGCAGTGCAATTGGCCTTTTTTGTGAGACGCGCGGCGTTCCCGAGATCAGAACGCACGGTAGACTCCGAGCGAGACATAGCCGCTCGGCATATCCTCAAGGTAGTTGCCGGTGAACCCGCCGGAGAGGGTGAACTCGATGTCGCGCACATCGAGACGGAGGAAGCCGCCGCCTTTGCCGGCGTTGTATTCCTCGTTACCGAGCGCACCCCCTTCGAGACCGAGCGCAAGACGCGGCCTCACGCGGAAGCCTATCCGCGCGAGCGCGCAGTATTCCTGGAACGCCGTCCCGTAGGAGGCGTCGGCTGACACGAACAGCCGGGGCGACAGATCAGTCCAGGTCTCTAACGCGAGCCGTAGTCCAACCTCGCTTCCTTGCACCGAGTTATTGGGATCGTGCGGCGAGATGTGCTGGTCCTCGGCCTCGATGCCGGCGAACAGCTTGGCGATGAGATTCCCCGTGCGGAATTGGTAGCCAGCGAGCGCCGCGATGAAGGCGTCCTGGCCGTCGAACGTGATCGGCATGTAGACGCCGTCCACCAAAAGCGTGCCGTCGTAGTGGTAGGGGCCATAGCTTCCGACCGCGCGTAGCCGGAAGCCCGGCTCGTAAAGTCCCTTGCCCAGGGCCGTGCCGCCGCCCACATAGACGCTCACATAATTGTCGCTTGCCTCGATGCCGGTGAAAAGTTCGGCCGTCGGCTGATCGGACTGCGCGAGAGACGGCGGCGCGAAGAGGCTCGAGGCCAGGAGGCAAAGCCCCCCTGCCGAGCCATTACGGAGCCAGGCTCCGCCCACGCCGTCGCAACGCCCCCACATGGCGGACATCTGCCGCCGCACCGGTTGGAACTATGCTTTATTTCCTGCATGGGACCTACGTGAGGTTAGGCAACTGCGTGTTGTGCACGCAGCTATCTGTCAATTGTAGGTAGCAGATTGACGGGCAAAACGTGATTTGTTCAACACATGCGCGAAGAAATGCGACCTGACCGATTCGACTCGTGGCTCACCGTCGACGCCAAGGGCCTCTACTGCCGGCCGGGCCGCTTCCACATCGACCCCAACGGCGGGGCGGAACGCGCCATCGTGACCCATGGCCACTCGGACCATGCGCGGCCGGGACATCAGCATGTGCTGGCCACGCGCGAAACGCTTGCCATCATGGAGCAGAGGCTTGGGCAGGCGGCAAGACACGGCACCCAGGCCTTGGCCTATGGCGAGACGATCGCGATCGGCGACGTCGCGGTGAGGCTGGTGCCGGCCGGCCACGTGCTTGGCAGCGCACAAGTGGTGATCGAATGGAAGGGTGCCCGCGCCGTGATCTCCGGCGACTACAAGCGGAGCGCGGACCCGACTTGCGCGCCATACGAACTCGTGCCGTGCGATCTTTTCGTCACCGAAGCGACCTTCGCCTTGCCGGTGTTCCAGCATGGCGATGCCGGCCAAGAGGTGGCGAAGCTGCTCACGTCCGTGCGCCAGTTTCCCGAACGGGCGCATGTCGTCGGCGTCTATGGGCTCGGCAAGTGCCAGCGCCTGATCGCACTTATCCGCCAGGCGGGCTACGAGCGGCCGATTTATCTGCACGGCGCTCTCGCCGCGTGCTGCGCGCTTTACGTGTCATTCGGCGTGCCCCTTGGCCCGCTCAAATCCGCGACGGAGGCGGAGCGCGGGGAGATGAGAGGTGAAATTGTGCTCGCCCCACCGAGCGCGCTGGCCGACCGCTGGTCGCGGCGGCTCCCCGATCCGCTGACGGCCTTCGCTTCGGGGTGGATGCGGGTGCGCGCGAGAGCCCGCCAGCAGGGCATCGAGCTTCCGCTCGTGATCTCGGACCATGCCGACTGGAACGAGCTGACGAGGACCATCGCAGAGACGGGCGCTGGCGAAGTGTGGGTCACGCATGGGCGCGAGGATGCGCTCCTGCATCACATCGAGACGACAGGGCGACGGGGCCGCGCACTCGCGCTCGTCGGCCGCGAGGACGAGGACCAGTGAAAGACTTCGCCACGCTTCTCGACCGGCTGTCCTACACGCCGTCGCGCAACGACAAGCTCAAGCTGCTCGCCGATTATTTCGCGGCCGCGCCCGATCCCGACCGCGGCTATGCGCTCGCCGCGCTGACCGACGGGCTCTTCTTCAGGCTACCGCTCCGCCGCATCCTCTCGGACCTGCTCGTGGCGCGCGTCGACCCTGTCCTGTTCGATCTCTCACGCGACTATGTCGGCGACACGGCTGAGACCATCGCGCTCATCTGGCCGGCGAAGGACGCTCGCGGCGAGCCCCCTCGCCTCGCGACCGTCGTCGAGACGGTGCAGTCGGCGCTCGCCATGGAGGTGCCGTCACTGCTGGCGGGCTGGCTCGACCGGCTCGACGCCACGGGACGCTGGGCGCTCCTCAAGCTTTTGACCGGCGCGCTCCGCGTCGGCGTTTCGGCGCGGCTCGCCAAGACGGCGCTCGCCGAGTGGTCGGGCGTGCCCCTCTCCGAGATCGAGGAAGTGTGGCACGGGCTGAAGCCGCCTTTTCTGCCCCTGTTCGCCTGGCTCTCCGGCGAAGGGCCGCGCCCAGAGGGTGGCGCTACCCCGGTGTTCAGGCCGCTGATGCTGTCGCATCAGATCGAGGACAAGGAACTCGGGACCATCGTCCCGCAAGAGTTCGTGGCCGAATGGAAATGGGACGGCATCAGGGTGCAGGCGGCGCATCAGGGCGGCGAGAGACGGCTCTTCTCGCGCACAGGCGACGACATCTCGGGCGCTTTTCCCGACGTGGTCGCAGGGCTGCCGGAGGGCGTGGTGCTCGACGGCGAGCTGCTCGTCGTGCGCGGGAATTCGGTCGCGCCGTTCAACGATCTCCAGCAGCGGCTGAACCGCAAGACCGTGACGGAGGCCATGCTGAAATCGCATCCCGCCCATATCCGCCTTTACGACATGCTGTTCGAGGGTGACGAAGATCTACGCGTCCTGCCCTTCATCGCAAGGCGGATGCGGCTCGAGACATGGCACAAGGCAAAGTCTCCTCCCCGCACCGATGTCTCGCCCATCATTGCCTTCGAATCGATCGCCGAACTGGAGGCGCTATGGGCCGGGGCCCGCGAGACGGGAATCGAAGGGCTGATGCTGAAGCGGCGCGACAGCCCCTATATCGCCGGGCGGCCCAAGGGCCATTGGTACAAGTGGAAGCGCGCACCTTTGACCTTCGATGCGGTCCTCATGTACGCGCAACGGGGCAGCGGCAAGCGCTCGTCCTATTATTCCGACTACACGTTCGGCGCCTGGCGCGCCGGCGCAAACGGAGAGCCCGAGCTCGTGCCGGTCGGCAAGTCCTATTTCGGCTTCACCGACGAGGAGCTGAAAGAACTCGACGCCTTCGTGCGCAACCACACGGTGGACAGCTTCGGCCCGGTGCGCCAGGTCGAGCCCAAGCTCGTGTTCGAAGTCGCCTTCGATTCGGTGCATCGCTCGACGCGGCACAAGTCGGGCGTCGCCATGCGCTTCCCGCGCATCAACCGCATCCGCTGGGACAAGCCGGCCGAGGAGGCCGACCGCCTCGAGACGCTGCAGGCGATGATCGTCGAGTGACCGTCTGACTCAATGGCCGTAGCGGAAGAGGGTGTAGAAGCCGGTCGGGTTCCTGAACGCAACGCTCGCGACCGAGAAGCCCGCCTCACGCCCGAGGCGCAGCCACGTCGCCTCGCTCTCCGGAAAGTCGCAGGTGGTGCAGTGGTGATCGATCTGCCGCCACTCCTCGTCGGTGAGAAACGGCCAGGCCGGGCGGTTCACGCGGCGAAAGCGGTCAAGATAAGCCTCGCGGTCCTCGCCCGGGCCAAGCGTCGGCTCGTAGATCATCAACATCTTGCTGGTTGAGCCGTGGACCGCCTTGAACAGCTCGCCTTTCCCATCGGTCGCGAGATGATGGAGCGAAAGGCCGCACCACGCGGCATCGGCGGGCTCCGGGCGCCGCTCGAGTGCGTCGACGAAATCGCGCTGATCGAGCTCGACGGCGAAGGGGACGCCTGCCAGGTTCTTGGCGGCAAGCTCGAGCGCCGGCTCGGACAGATCGACGCCGTGATAGTGCCTGATCTTGGTGCCTAAGAGCGCCCGCCTCATTTGGCCCGCGTCGCCGCAGGCGATGTCGAGAAAGGCGAAGGGCGTGGTGATGCTCACCAGCGCATCGTGAAGGATGGCTCCGACTTCCCTGTGCGACAGCGCATCGCTGTCGACGAGCTTCTGGTAGGTCGCCCACTGTTTCTGAAACTGTTCGAGAGCCGCGTCGTCGGCAGCCTCCCTGGGTTGGAAGTGCCTGATAACGATGTTCACTGCCTGGCCCTGCGATGACGCGTCAATCGCACCGGGTTTGGCAAAGGTTCATGGCGCCCCTGCGGCGAGCCCCGTGCGGGCGACTTGGAAAGGACGTTTTGCGGCAAGGCTCGCGCCAAGCCTCCTTTTCAGCCATATGTGACAGAGAGGGCCTCAAGGGGCCGCTGCCGCAGAGATTTCGCTCATGCTATTCTTGATCGCTCGCAACCTGTGGTGGGCTGCCTGGTGGCCATACATGACGTGGCTGCTCGCCATGCAGAAGGCCGCAGAAAAGAGCGCCGCCCGGCCCCGTCCGAGCGAAGAACCAAAGGGAAACGCCAA
>NZ_DASRGO010000182.1:0-6938 GCF_035650995.1 Methyloceanibacter sp.
CGAGGGCGACAAATGGGCGGCAAAAAAAGTGATCGAGATTCCTGCCGAGCCGGCCGATCCCGACCTGCTTCCCCCCCTGCTCAAAGGCTTCAAAGCGGTGCCCCCGCTCGTTACCGACATCGATCTCTCGGTCGACGACAAGTACCTCTATGTCTCCTGCTGGGGAACAGGCGATCTCCTGCAATACGACGTGAGCAATCCCTTCGCGCCTAAGCTCACCGGCAAGGTCCGCATCGGCGGAATCGTGTCGCGCGCCGCCCACCCCAAAGCCAAGGGGCCGCTCAACGGCGGACCGCAAATGGTCGAGATCAGCCGCGACGGCAGGCGCGTCTATTTCACCAATTCGCTCTACGGCGCGGTCGATCCACAGTTCTACCCCGAAGGCATCGACGGCTGGATGGTGAAGCTCGACGTGGATCCACGCGGCGGCATCTCCTTCGACCCGAATTTCTTCATCGACTGGCCGGAGAGCCATCGACCGCATCAGATCAGGCTCGAGGGCGGCGACTGTTCGTCGGACTCCTATTGCTTCCCGTGAGCGGGAGCGCCGGCTCTCCGCGCCTCGGCATCGGCCACGTGGCGTTTGACGGCAACGAAACTGTCGGGCGTGACCGAAATCGAGTCGATGCCACAAGCGACCAGAAACTCGGCGAAATCTGGCCGATTGCTCGGCGCCTGCCCGCATAGCCCGACCTTGGCGCCCGCCTCGTGCGCCCGCTCGATGACGGTGCGGATCATCCACTTGACCGCTTCGTTCTCCTCATCGAACAGCTCAGCAAGCAGCTCCGAGTCGCGATCGACGCCGAGCGTCAGCTGCGTCAGGTCGTTGGAGCCGATCGAGAAGCCGTCGAAGCGCCGGGCAAATTCTTCCGCGAGAATGACATTCGACGGAATCTCGCACATCACGTAGACCTCGAGCCCGTTCTCTCCGCGGACTAATCCGTTCTCGGCCATGACCTCGAGCACGCGATCCGCCTCTTCCGGCGAGCGGCAGAACGGAATCATCACCACGACGTTGCCGAAGCCCATCTCCTCGCGCAGGCGCCGGACCGCGCGGCATTCGAGCGCGAAGCCCTCCCGGTACTGCGGCGAGTAGTAGCGCGAGGCGCCGCGGAAGCCGATCATCGGATTCTCCTCGTTCGGCTCGAACTCGGCTCCGCCGATCAGGCCGGCATATTCGTTGGTCTTGAAGTCGCTCATCCTGATGATGACCGGCTTCGGGTGGAACGCGGCGGCGATGCGCGCGAGCCCCAAGGAAAGGCGATCGACAAAATAATCGGGCTTGCGGTCGTAGCCGCGCGTTAGCTCGTCGATCGCCGCTATCGCCTTTCCGTCGGTCAGGCTATCGGAATGGACGAGCGCCATCGGATGCACCCTGACCTGATTGGCGACCACGAATTCCATGCGCGCGAGCCCCACTCCGTCGGCAGGCAACCGCCACCAGCGAAACGCGGCGGCCGGATTGGCCATGTTGAGCATGGTCCTGGTCTTAGTTGCCGGGACGGCGGTGATATCCACCTCTTCGGTGGTGAACTCGGCGATGCCGTCATAGACGAAGCCTTCGTCACCCTCGGCGCAGGAGACGGTGACCATCTGGCCGGGTTGGAGCACTTTGGTGGCACCGCTCGCGCCGACGACGGCGGGGAGCCCGAGCTCGCGGCTGACGATGGCGGCGTGCGAGGTGCGTCCGCCGCGCTCGGTCACGATGGCCGCGGCCCGCCGCATGATCGGCACCCAGTCGGGGTTGGTGGTGGTCGTCACCAGAACCGAGCCCGAAACGAAGCGCTGGATGTTCTTCGGATCGTGAATGATGCACACGGGCCCGGAGACGATGTCCCCGCCGATGCTCAGCCCCGAGGCGAGGGTCCGTCCTTTGCGCCCGATCGTGTAGGTCCGCTGCAGGCCACCGGCGGCGCGCGACTGCACGGTCTCTGGCCGCGCCTGCACGATGACGATCTCGCCGCTTATCCCGTCCTTGGCCCATTCGACGTCCATCGGCACGCCATAGTGGCGCTCGATGGCACAGATCACGCGCGCAAGATCGAGAATCTCGGCGTCGGTCAGCACAAAGGCAGAGCGCTCGTGGGGGCCGGTCTCGACGTTGCGCGTGGGCTCTGCCGCCACGCCCGTGTACACCATCTTGATGGCCTTGCCGCCCAACCTCTTGTGAACGATCGGCGTCAATCGAGGCTCGGCGAGCAACGGCTTGAACACCTGATACTCGTCGGGATCGACGGCGCCTTGCACGACGTTCTCGCCCAACCCCCACGCCGCATTGATCAGGACGACGCGGTCGAAGCCCGTCTCGGTGTCGATAGAGAAGGCAACGCCCGCGCCTGCGAGGTCCGAGCGCACCATTTGCTGCACGCCGATGGAAAGAGCCACTTTGAGGTGATCGAAGCCCTTGGCCTCGCGATAGCTGATGGCGCGGTCGGAAAAGAGCGAGGCGTAGCAGCGGCGGCAGGCGTCGAGCAATTCATCCTCGCCGCCGATATTGAGGAAGCTTTCGTGCTGTCCGGCAAAGCTCGCTTCGGGGAGGTCTTCGGCCGTCGCGCTCGAGCGCACGGCGACATCCGGCCGGTCGGCACGAAGACGCCTGGACAGGTCGCGATAGGCCTGACGGATGGAACCGGCAAGATCCTCCGGCCACGCGCCTTGCTCGATTGCCGCGCGGATCGCTTCGCCGGTTTCGGCGACCGAGATCTTCCCTTCCTTGAGCGCCGCGAGCTTTGCTGCGATTAGCGGCCGGAGACCGTTCGTCTCGATAAAATGCCAATATCCCCCGGCGGTGACGGCAAAGCCGGGCGGCACCTTGATGCCGTGAGCCGAAAGGTTGCGGACCAATTCTCCGAGCGAGGCATTCTTGCCGCCGACGGAAGCCACGTCGCCACGCGCGAGGTCCTCGAACCAGCGAATGTATTTCGCCGCCGCTTCAGTCTTCATGTCGACCTCGAAGACTGCCTCATGCCTTGTGACAAGAGTTTGCTTTACAGCAGGATTTATAAAGCCTGTCGCCTCTATTATGGGAACGGAGATGGCGGTTCCACGCGAGGGCACAAGGTGGCAAGGCAACGAGCTTCCTCCCCCGCCCGTGGTCGATGGGTACGGGCATCTCGTGGGGCTCATTACCGAACGCAATTTCTTGCGGCCTGGAGCAGGACACAAGCGGCCACGCTGGTTTCAGGTCTTGGCCGGTCGGGTCAAGAAAGGATTGCGCCAGCAAGCCGGCCGCAAGGTCGACGATGTGATGACGCCCGACCCGATCATCGCTACCGAAGACGCCTCGCTCGACCAAGTGGTCGTGCTGGTGGACCGCCACTCATTTCATCGCTTGCCGGTGATGCGGGGGACGACGCTCGCATCATAAGCCGCGCCGATCTCCTTCGCGCCCTGGTGCAAAGTCTGCACAAGACTTCGGTCTTGTCGAAGCAAGATGCGGACATTCGGGCTCGCATGACGGCATTGGAGCGCGAGGCTTGGCTCCATCGCACCAGACTCTAGGCGCGCTGCCGGGTGCGAATCGCTTCGGCGGCACCTTTGAGAGTCGCCAGCTCGGCGAGGATCACGAAGACGGGTATGGTCTCGAGATAGGCCGTCATGCGGCCCTTCCCCGCAAAGGATTCGCGGAACGAGCCGCGTGCCAGTAGCGGCAAGATTTTCGGCGCAATCCCGCCGCCGAGATAGACGCCGCCCCTCGCCCCGAAAAGAAGAGTTGCATCGCCGGCAAAACTGCCGAGGCAGGCGAGGAAGAAATCGAGCGCTTCCACGGCTAAATCGTCCTCGCCGTCGAGGCCCCGCACGAGGATATCGTCCGGTTCGAGCTCGTCGCGACTTTCCCCGTGCGACGCGGCGATCGCGCGATAGAGGTTGGCGAGGCCGGGCCCCGACAGTACGCGCTCGGCGGAAAGATGCGCGCGGCCCTGACGGAGACGTTCGAGGAGGGCAAGCTCGCGCTCGTCTTTTGCGCCGAGCGATACGTGGCCACCCTCCCCCGCAACCGCGATCCACCCGTTACCCGACCAGACGAGCCCGGCAACGCCGAGCCCCGTTCCCGGTCCCAGCACGAGCTTGGGCGCTTGCGGCTCGGGTTCCCCGCCTCCGATCTGGCGAAGGTCCGAGGGGCTGAGATAGGGCAATGCGTGCGCAAGCGCCTCGAAATCATTGAGTACGAGAAGCTCGTCGAGACCAGTGATGCGGCGAAGCTCGCGTTTGGTGAAGGACCAGGTCGAATTGGTGAGGTGAACTTCCTCGCCGAGGACGGGAGCCGCGACGGCGATGGCGACGCAAACGGGCGAAAGGGGAAGCGAGGCGAGATAGGCAGAGAGTGCAGCGGCGAAGTTCGGCTCGGCGGCGCAGCGGATTCGGCAAATATGGGACAGATCGAGCGTGGCGAGGTCGGCCAGTGCGAAGCGCGCATTGGTGCCGCCGATGTCGGCGACAAGGGCCCCTCTCCGTACCGTGTCCTCCTTCCGCATCGGCTCAGCCTAGCGGAGCATCGTTCCGAAAATCTATATGCCGACGACGCTCCCGACGAGCCTCGGCAGCAGCGCGTTCAGGCGAGTGCTTCGGGGTCGACTCGGACGACGCCCAATCCTTCCAGGCTCTTGCGCGCGGCGCCCATCGAACCGTCGACGTCGATGCCCCGGCAGGCATCCTCGATGACCGCCACCCCGAAGCCCTCGCGCTTGGCATCTTCGGCCGAGTAGCGCACGCAGAAATCGAGCGCGAGCCCGGCGAGAAAGACGCGGGCAAAGCCGCGCTCGCGGAGATAGCCGACGAGCCCCGTCGGCGTCTTGCGGTCGTTCTCGTAGAACGTCGAATAGGAGTCGATCGCGCGGTGAATACCTTTGCGCAGCACGAGTGCCGCGTGCGGGACATGCAGGTCCTTGTGGAACTCGGCGCCGTGCGTTGCCTGAACGCAATGATCAGGCCAGAGAATTTGCTGTCCATAGTCGACCGCGATGATGTCGTAAGGCTTCTTGCCGGGATGAGCCGAGGCGAACGACAAATGATCGGGCGGATGCCAGTCTTGCGTGAGAACAACGTGAGGAAATTGCTTGGCGAGGCGATTGATCACGGGGACGACTTCATGGCCGTTGGGCACCGACAGGCTGCCCCCGGGGCAAAAATCGTTCTGGATGTCGACGACGATGAGGACATCCCGATCGCCGATCTTGATCCTGGCCATCACCGCTTCCGGTCCTGATCCTCAAAACGGCGGTCGAACTCGGCGGCCAAATCGCGCAAAGACTTGCCGAGTTCGACCGGATACTTGGCGCCGGGCTCGAGTTCTTGCAATGGCCGCGGCAGGCACTCGAGCTCGCGCGCCGCATACGCTCTGATCTCGTCGAGGGAAAGCGACGGCAAGAGACGCTTGCCATCCCGCATGACCTGGCAAATCAGCTCGTCGCCCGTCTCCCGATCCCCTTCCAGTGCCAGCACATCGCCCTCCATACGCCCTCCGGATCCGTAGCTGCGCCATATCTGCTTCCGGCCGGGCCAGGTCGCCTTGCCGGCCGCATATTTCCGGCGCGGCAGCCCGGCATATTCCTGGATCTTGTAAGCACAATCGAGGACCGGCACATCGGAAGAGGTGGTGAGACTCGTGCCGATGCCGAAGCCATCGACCGGCGCATTGGCCTTGGCCATGGCCACGAGCTGGTCCTCGTCGAGACCGCCGCTGGCAAAAATCTTGACGCCGGCAAGACCGCCCTCGTCCAGGATGTGGCGCACGCTCTTCGAGAGCGCGATCAGGTCGCCGCTATCGAGGCGGACCGCACTGATCGCGATGCCCGCTGCTTTGAGCTTCGGCGCGAGCGCGACGACTTTCCGCGCCGCGGCCTCGGTGTCGTAGGTGTCGAGGAGAAGCGTCAGTGCTTCGGGACGGGCGTGTGCGAACCGCTCGAAGGCAACCATTTCGCTGTCGTGCGCCTGAATGTACGAGTGGGCCATCGTGCCGAACAGCGGAATGGCGAAGTCCCTTGCCGCAAGCACGGTCGCGGTGCCGGAGAACCCGGCGATGTAGCTCGCGCGGGCGGCCATCAGGCCGGCCTCTGCCCCATGGGCGCGTCTCAGCCCGAAATCGACGAGGAGCTTGCCCGGTGCGGCGAGCACCATGCGGGCCGCCTTCGAGGCAATCAGCGTCTGGAAATGGAGGATGTTGATCAGGCGCGCCTCGACGAGCTGAGCTTCCGGCAGAGGCGCCGTCACCCGCATGATCGGCTCGTTGGCAAAGAACACCGTGCCTTCGGCAATGGCATGGACATCGCCGGTGAAACGAAGCTGAGCGAGGTAGTCGAGCGTGCGGACGCTGAACTTGCCCGTGCCGCGCAGCCAGTCAATCTCGTCCTCGGTAAAGTGCAGGGTTTCCAGGAAATCGAGCGCCTGCTCGAGCCCGGCGGCCATCAGGAAGCCTCGCCGCGGCGGAAGCCTGCGCACGAACAGTTCGAACACGGCCGTCTTCGTCTCGCCTTCGGCGAGATAGGCCTCGATCATATTGAGCTGGTAGAGATCCGTGAGCAGCGGGCTTGAATCTGCGCCCCTGCCCCCGTCAAGAACGGTCGCGCTCATTATACTGGAGGCGCTGGTCGGGCGGCGATCGCATGTAAATTGCCGATTTCTGTGCCCCAGACACTAGTAATTCTTGGCCTAACCTTCCAGTGTCTTGAAGGGCTATAGCGCTCTATTGAGGTGCGGGATCTCCTTCGAGCTTGTCATTGCCCTTGATTGCGGCCCAGCGCGGCGACGACTGCCAAATCATTCGGCTCGCGGAATCGCTTCCCGAGTCGCCCTGAACGGCAGCCATGCCGGGCTTTGAGGGTGCGCTTTCTCCCGGCGGTGGCGGGAGAGGCGCGCGATCGACGCGGCCTTGCGGCTCGTAGGCGACGGGCGGAGCGGCCGCCTCGTCGGTTCTAGGCGTGCCGCAACCCGCCAGTCCC
>NZ_DASRGO010000183.1:0-10920 GCF_035650995.1 Methyloceanibacter sp.
CCGGACCTACGCGGAATTCGGAACCTGCACGCCCCAAGAGTAGGGGCGGAGCGCCGAAAATCCTGAACGCGCAGGGGGGCCGCCCAAGACGAACCGAAGGGTGCCTGAGAACAGCGGCGCTGCCAACGTCCCTTTTTTTGCCGCAGGGCGCCGATGATGACGTCCTTGAATCGCTGTTTCGTGTGCAACGTCTGTCGAGCGACCCTTGTAGGTAAGTTTCTGCCCCCACTTGCGTCTTGACGAGACTCGAAATAGTTTCTGTTTTGTTCTTATTTGCCGCGTTGGAGGGAGGCCATGGGCCAAGGCATTACAACGCATAGGATTTTCGAGGGGGATGCACGCAAATTAGACTTCATACCCACGGAAAGCGTCCACCTCGTCTGTACCAGCCCTCCCTATGGCGCGCTGAAGACCTATCCCGACCATCCTGAGCAGCTAGGCAACATAGCCTCTTACGACAAATTTCTCGGCGAACTCGATCTGGTTTGGGAGGAATGCCTACGAATTTTGGTTCCGGGCGGTCGTGTAGCGTGTGTCGTTGGCGATATCTGCTTATCGCGACGCAAGGCGGGACGACATCATGTGCTCCCTCTGTCAGCGGATATTCAGGTTCGCGCGCGCCGAATTGGCTTCGATTGCCTAACTCCAATCCGATGGCAAAAGGTAGCCAACATAAGACTTGAGGCGTCAAGGTCATCACGCTTCTTGGGCAAACCAAATTTGCCAAACGGGGTGGTGAAGAATGATCTTGAGCACATTCTGTTTCTCCGCAAACCGGGCGGTTACAGAAAACCTACGCGCGTTCAAGAACAGATGTCGTTTATCTCGACCGATGACTATGCCAAATGGTTTGGACCCGTTTGGACCGATGTCACCGGTCAGCTACGCTCAACTCACCCCGCGCCCTATCCCTTGGAAATCCCGCGGCGGCTTATCAAGATGTTTTCGTTCGTTGGTGATACTGTTGTCGATCCATTCGGAGGCACAGGCACCACGGCTTTGGCCGCCATTGAGACCGGTAGGAACAGTGTGAGTGTGGAGATCGAACCTGCCTATATTGAAACGGCGGTCGCCCGCCTACGGAGCAGTGTCGTCACAGCACGGATCGAAGTCTATAGGCGCGAACTGAACACCAGTTGCCTACAGGTCCCGGAAGCGTGTGGCGTAGATATGGGCTAGCCGGTCAATCATCGAATCGTAATGATAGATGTCGCCTTGTTGAGGCGCAGGCGGTGTTGTCAGCAGCCGTACAGGCGAACCATCATTAGCACAGTCAATGACGACAATTGCGAGTGCGTCATAGCCTGTGTCTCCAGTTCTCGATCGACGTGGAAGTTGGCGTACTTTGTCGACGGCAAGTTGCGCGTCACGCGGCTGGTCATGAGTGCTCCATGCGGGATCGATTGCACGGTTGCGCTTGTTGAGATCGGGACTGAGATAGCGACGGGAGATATTTACCATTACAAAACCAGCGGCAATCGCTTGGTCCGAGGCTCCATGCACAGTGAGGTGTGAAGAATTTAGCTCATCATATAGGCGAGGGAGCGCGCGCTGGTGGGCTGTCATGCAGGCCTTAGCCTCAAGTGCCATCAACACGCTTCCGACTCTGACCCTACGTAAATTGGGCAGTTCAGAAAGCTGATTTTCCTCTTCCGAAGATAGTTCAATTTCGTAGTCGGCTATCATATCGGCGAGCGTGAAAGCTGATTCATCCATTGCGCCTGATGGCGTGCATAGCACTAAGTCGAGATTCTTCTTTCGGTCGTGAACAAAGTCACGCATTTCGTGGTTGATACCAAATCCTACTTTTCCCGTTTCAATGTGGCGCCTGAGAAGGGGGCTACATTGCAATAGATCGAAGGTGATTCCCCAACAGGCGACTTTGGAATGGTGGTCGCTGCGCGAGTGATATTGCCAACGATTATCATAGCTATCGACCCGAGTACGCTTGCTCAGCGTTCTGACAAGTATCTCAGGGCCGTGCATGCGCGTCTGCCAATGAAAATCCTCACCAACACCATGCTATCGCAACCCGCAACAATGGTGGTAGCGGAGGAGGGACTCGAACCCCCGACGTCAACCGACCTCGGCGAGGAAGGAAAGCTGCTTCTGCGCGGGCGGGCCTTCGCGGTCCCTGAGGCGGGTCGGATATTCGCCGGTGAAGCAGTGATCGGTGAATTGCGGATGGGCGGCGTCGCGGCCCTCATAGCCCATCGCCTTATAGATGCCGTCGACCGAGAGGAAGGCGAGTGAATCGGCGCCGATGAAGGCGCGCATCTCCTCGAGCGTGCGGTTGGCGGCGAGCAGCTTGTCCTGGTCAGGCGTGTCGATGCCGTAGAAATCGGGATGAGTGATCGGCGGGCTCGAAATGCGCATATGCACTTCCTTGGCGCCCGCCTCGCGCATCATCTGCACGATCTTCACCGAGGTCGTGCCGCGCACCACGCTGTCGTCGATGAGGACAATGCGCTTGCCTTTGACCAGACCTTCATTGGCGCTGTGCTTGAGCTTGACGCCGAGCTGGCGGATGCGCTGCTCGGGCTCGATGAAAGTGCGGCCCACATAGTGATTGCGGATGATGCCGTACTCGAAGGGGAGTCCCGATTCTTGCGAGTAGCCGATGGCGGCGGGCACGCCCGAATCCGGAATGGGGACCACGATGTCCACGTCGGCAGGGGCCTCGCGCGCGAGCTGCCGGCCCATCTCCTTCCTGACCTCGTAGACCGAGCGGCCGCCGACGATGGAGTCGGGACGAGCGAAGTAGATATATTCGAAGATGCAGAGCCGCGCGGGGTATTTGGGCACGAATCTGTGGCTCTCGATGCCGTCGTGCGAGATGATCACGACCTCGCCGTTCTCCACCTCGCGCACGAACTCGGCGCCGATGATGTCGAGCGCGCAGGTCTCCGACGCGAGCACCCAGGCTTCGCCGAGCTTGCCGAGAACGAGCGGCCTGATGCCGTAAGGATCGCGCGCGCCGATCAGCTTCTTGTTGGTGAGACCGACAAAGGCGTAGGCGCCTTCGACCTGGAGCAGCGCCTCGATGAACTTCTCGACGAAGCGCCGCTTCTCGCTGCGCGCAACGAGGTGAAGGATCACCTCGGTGTCGGTGGTGGACTGGCAGATGGCCCCCTTCTTGATCAGCCATTCGCGCAAGGTGAGCGCATTGGTGAGATTGCCGTTATGGGCGAGTGCGAAGCCGCCCGAGTCGAGATCGACGAACAGGGGTTGGACGTTGCGCAAAACCGGATCGCCGCAGGTCGAATAGCGCACGTGGCCGATGGCAACTTTGCCGGCAAGCCGCTCGATCACCGGGCGCGAGGTGAAGTGGTCGCCGACGAGACCCAAGCGCCGTTCGGTATGGAAATGGGCGCCGTCGAAGGTGACGATGCCCGCCGCCTCTTGGCCGCGATGCTGGAGAGCATGCAGACCAAGCGCAGTCAGCGCGGCGGCGTCGGGGTGGTTGAAGATGCCGAAGACGCCGCATTCTTCATGCAGCCGGTCCTCTTCGAGCCAGCTCAAACCGGGGTCGTTAACGTCAGTATGCTCGGTCACGGGCGTCCGCCTCCATGCTGTAAATAGGCGCCCTCAAAAGCGCTTCAATGGCTAAAGACCGTTACACACTCCTTACTGACGCGTTTCCTCAGGACTTCTGACCGGGCTGGGCAGGGGCGCCTTCATTGGGCGTTGGCGTCTCCGGCTGCTGGCCCTCTGGTTGCGTTTCAGGTTGCGTTCCGCCGCCCTGGTCTTGACCGCCCGGCAAATACTGCTCGGGGTTCATCGGCAGCAGCGACTCGATCGCGACCTGAGTCTGCTGGAGAATGGAGTAGGAGCGGGCGTTGCGCACCCAGTCTGGCTGGTCGCGCGCAAGCGCCGTGAAGAGAATGAACACGATGGCCACGAGCAAAAAGCCGCGGGCGAGGCCAAAAATGAACCCCAGCGTGCGGTCAAGCGCGCCGACCCGGCTGTCCAGCACCTTGTCGGAGATGCGGAAGGTGATCAGGCTGACAATGATCAGCGAAATCACGAAGACGGCGGCGGCAAAGACGATCTGAGCGATGCTCGGCTTGTCGATATAGGGCTGCAGCACCGTGTAGTATTTCGGGGTCAGATAAAGGGCGGCGACGGCGGCCACGGCCCAGGAGAAGACCGAAAGCACTTCGCGGGTGAAGCCGCGCACCATGGCGAGAAAGCCCGAGATGAGCATGATGACGATGAGAATGATATCGAGCCAGGAGACGGGCATGGCGCGAGGGCTCCTCAGACGGGCGAGCGGACACTATCACGATTCCCGGCGATGAAGCACAAATGGCCCGCCTCGCGCAATGGCGCCGCGCCTTCGCCCGTCGCATTGTCGCAGGGCTTTTTTGGGGCGCCTCCGGTGGCTTAGAGCGGCTCGCCGGACGGGGCTCCGAACCAGGTTACGAGCGTGTCCAGCTCCGACATGGGCCAAAGTCTCGGCCCATCGGCACTGCCATTCCCGTCGCCAACCGCGGCAGGAACCGCGGCGCGGGTGAAGCCGAGTTTTTTCGCCTCCTTAAGCCTCTGATCCGTATGGCCAACCGTCCGCACCGACCCGGTCAAGCTGACCTCGCCGAAATAGACGGTATCCTCCGGCGCCGCCCGCCCGGTGAAGGAGGACAGAAGGGCCGCCGCTGCCGCAAGATCGGCCGCCGGCTCGGTCAATCTGAGCCCGCCCGCCACATTCAGGTACACGTCGTGGGCCGCGAGCCTCACCCCACAGCGGGCTTCGAGCACAGCAAGCAGCATGGCAAGCCGGTTTGGGTCCCAGCCAACGACGGCCCTGCGTGGGGTCCCAAGCGCGGTCGGGGCAACGAGGGCCTGGATCTCAACAAGAATCGGACGAGTGCCCTCCATCCCTGCAAACACCGCAGTGCCTGGAGCGCCCCGGTCGCGGTCGTTCAGGAACAGCGCCGAAGGGTTCTCCACCTCCTTGAGCCCCTCCTGGCGCATCTCGAACACGCCGATCTCGTCGGTGGGACCGAAGCGATTCTTCACTGCCCGGAGCACGCGGAACTGGTGCCCGCTGAGGCCCTCGAAATAGAGCACGGTGTCGACCATGTGCTCGATGACCTTGGGGCCTGCGATCTGGCCGTCCTTGGTGACATGGCCGACGAGCACGAGGGTCGAACCGGTCGTCTTGGCGTGGCTGATGAGGGCAGACGCGCACCCTCTAAGTTGTGAGATCGTGCCGGGCGCCGCCTCGATCGCCTCGGACCAAAGCGTCTGCACCGAGTCGATGACGACGAGGGCCGGCGGCGCCGCCGAAGCCAGCGTGGCGATGATGTTGGCGAGGTTGGTCTCGGTGCCGAGAGCGACCGGCGCCTGT
Organism: Methyloceanibacter sp.; assembly: GCF_035650995.1. Classification (GTDB taxonomy): domain Bacteria; phylum Pseudomonadota; class Alphaproteobacteria; order Rhizobiales; family Methyloligellaceae; genus Methyloceanibacter. The sequence goes on from NZ_DASRGO010000183.1 coordinate 5,351, forward strand.
TCGAGACCTAGGCGCTTCGCCCGCATGCGCACTTGGGCGGTCGCCTCTTCGCCCGAGAGATAAACGACCGGCGCGCCCGTCCCCGCCAGCTTGGCCGAAGCTTCGAGCAGAAGAGTAGACTTGCCGATGCCGGGATCGCCGCCGACGAGCACGGCGGAGCCGGGAACAAGACCGCCGCCGAGCACGCGGTCGAGTTCGGCGATGCCGGTCGGAAGTCTCGGCGCATCGAGCGTCGCTTCGGAGAGCGTCTCGAAGGAGGCTACCCTTGCCGCGTTCCGGCCCTTGCCGCCTTTGATGGCGACGAGGGCAGGGGAGCTTGAAGGCGCCTCCTCGATGATCGAGTTCCATTCGCCGCACGAGGCGCATTTGCCCGACCAGCGGGCGGTGACCGCGCCGCAGGCTTGGCAGACGAAGGCTCGCGAGGTCTTGGCCATGGGCTCTAGCCGCCGATATAGCGCCGAAGCGCGCGGGCGCCGAGGTTGGTGAGAACCTCGTAGTCGATGGTGCCGGCGTGGTGGGCGAGCATCTCCGCGCTGACATGCGGGCCGATCAGCTCGACCCACCCCCCGCGGGCCGAGAGCGCCTCGGGAACGTCCGTCACATCGATGGTGATCAGGTCCATGGAGACGCGGCCCAGAATCGGCGCGGCGTGGTTGCCGGCATAGGCGGTAAAACCGGTCATCCCCTCCTTGGACGAGAGCGAACGGAAGAAACCGTCGGCGTAGCCCACCGAGACGGTGGCGATGCGCGATGGGCGGGCAAGCGTTCGCGTCGCGCCGTAGCCAACAGTTTCGCCGGGGCCGGCGGTGCGCGCCTGGAGGATGCGGCCCTTGAGATGCACGACGGGCGCGAAGGAGTGCCGGCAGCTCTTCTGTGGGGTCCCGCCATAAAGCGCGATGCCGGGCCGCACGAGGTCATATAGATAAGAGTGGCCGAGAAGCATGCCGGGGGAATTGGCGAGGCTCGCCGGCGCCTTGGGCAGCCGCGCGCGGAGCGCGTCGAAGAGCCTCCGCTGCGTCTCGTTCTTCGGATGATCGGGCTCGTCGGCGCAAGCGAGATGGCTCATCACCAGCGAGAGCGTGAAGGCTCCCCACACATCGCGTGCGGCGGCGATCGCTTCGACTTCGGCGGCGGAAAGGCCGAGGCGGTTCATGCCGCTGTCGATATGGACGGCGCAGGGAAGCGCCTCGCCGGCCGTCATGGCGTAGTTGGCCCATTCCCTGATCTCCTCGGCGCTGTTCAGCACCGGACGGAGGCCATGCCTGCGGAATATGCCGGCCGTGCCCGGCATGAGGCCGGCGAGCACGTAGATCACGGCCTGCGGCAGGAGCCTGCGCAGAGCCTCGGCCTCGGCCGGCGTCGCCACGAAGAAGGTCTTGCAGCCCTGGCGCCACAGAACGGGCGCCACCTCGGCCATGCCGAGCCCGTAGGCGTCGGCCTTCACGACGGCCGCGCATTCGGCAGGACGGGCAAGCTCGCTCAGGTGTTGGTAGTTGGCGGCAAGGGCGTCGAGATCGATGGTGAGGATCGCGGTCTCCCCCGCATCCTCGCCCTCGTCGCGCGAAGGCGCAGGAGCGGTGCGAGCGTTCGTCAGTCCCTGCGCTCCGGCAGCCGGTCCGGTGCCGCGAGGTTGCTGAACCGCGTGAATTCCGGCGTGAATTGCAGCGTCACCGTGCCCGTGGGCCCGTGGCGCTGCTTGCCGATGATCACCTCTGCCTTGCCGGTGACCATGTCCATCTCTTCCTGCCACTTTCGGTGCTCTTCGGTGTTCTCGCGAGGCTGGCTTCGCTCCAGATAATATTCCTGGCGGAACACGAACAATACCACGTCGGCATCCTGCTCGATCGAGCCCGATTCGCGCAAATCGGCGAGTTGCGGGCGCTTGTCCTCGCGCTGCTCGACCTGGCGGGAGAGCTGTGAGAGCGCGAGCACCGGCACGTGCAGCTCCTTGGCGAGCGCTTTTAGCCCGGTGGTGATCTCCGAGACTTCCTGCACACGGCCTTCGGCGGCGCGCCTGGAGGAGCCCGAGAGAAGCTGGAGGTAGTCGACCACGATGAAGCCGAGACCGCGTTGGCGCTTGAGCCGCCTTGCCCGCGCTGCAAGCTGGGCCACGGTGATGCCGCCCGTCTGGTCGATATAGAGAGGGAGGTTCTGCAACTCCTGGGAGACTTCGACGATGCGGTCGAACTCATCGGAGTCGATGCGACCCCGGCGGATGCGTTCGGAGGAGATGTAGGCCTGTTCGGAGATGATGCGGGTGGCAAGCTGCTCCGCCGACATCTCGAGCGAGAAGAAACCCACCACCGCGCCATCGACGACGCTCTCGCCGTCGCTATCGAGGCGATAGCTCTTCGCCACATGGTAGGCGATGTTGGTGGCAAGCGCCGTCTTACCCATCGAGGGGCGGCCGGCGATGATGACGAGGTCGGACGGCTGAAGTCCGCCCATCTTCTGATCGAGGTCGGAGAAGCCGGTAGCGAGGCCCGAGAGGCCGCCGTCGCGCCGGTAGGCGTTGGCGGCCATGTCGATGGCGTCGGTCAGCGCCGAAGAGAAGGGCTCGAAGCCCGTGCCGTATTTCCCGGTCTCGGCAAGCTCGTAGAGCTGCTGTTCGGCGGTTTCGATCTGCACCGCGGGCTCGGCGTCGATCGGCGAGTCGTAAGCGGTGTTGACCATCGTCTCGCCCACGATGATGAGCTGCCGGCGGATGGCGAGGTCGTAGATGGTGCGCCCGTAATCCTCGGCATTGATGATGGTGGTGGCGTTGGCGGCGAGCCGGCCGAGATATTGCGGTACGGTCAACTCGCCGACCGGCTCTTCGGACTGGAAGAACGTCTTGAGCGTGATCGGGGTCGCCCGCTTGCCGCCAAGGATGAGCTTGGCAGCCGCCTCGTACAGGCGCGCGTGCAGCGCGTCATAGAAATGCGCGGGCTTCAGGAAGCTCGAGACGCGGTCCATCGCCTCGTTGTTGACGAGGATCGCGCCGAGCAGGGCCTGTTCGGCTTCGAGATTGTGCGGAGGGGCGCGGAAAACCGGCGTCTCCTGGGCAGGGCGAATCAGTGCGCTCATGATCCACGGTACCCAAATGGCGAGGCGGCTGCTCTGTGGACATAGTGGAGAAACACGGGCAGCCCACAGGGTTGTCGATCAGTCGTCATGACCGGGCTTTTTCCGCCTATGCGGGCCGGAGCCTTGCCAGATTCCCGTCTGAAAGCCCGGCCATCCACGATGTTGGTGCGCGACGAAGGCGTCGATGCCCGGCATGAGCCGGGCATCACGAGATCGAAGATCTACTCGGCCTCGCCGTCTTCGGCGGGCTCCTCCCCCTCGGCCTCCTCGGTGGCGGGGCCTGCGCCCTCCTCGAACAAGGCTTCGGCCGCGCGCCGGGCGGCCTCGGCCGCTTCCTCGGCCTCGTCCATCGCCTTGGCGGTGACGGCCTCGCCCCTTGCCTGACGCTCGGCCTCGTCGGACGAGCGAGCCACGTTGATGGTCACATGCGGCAGCACCTCGGGATGGAGGGCGATGCGGAGCTCGTGCAGCCCGAGCGACTTGATGGGACGGTCGAGCATCACCTGGCGGCGCTCGATCGAGAAACCGCCTGCGGTGAGCGCTTCGGCGATGTCGCGGGTCGAGACGGAGCCATAAAGCTGGCCCGAGTCGCCCGCCTGACGAAGGATGACGAAGCTCTGGCCGTCGAGCTTGCGCGAAACCGCCTCGGCTTCAGTCTTGAGTTCGAGATTGCGCGCCTCGAGCTGCGACTTCTCGCGCTCGAAACGCTTGCGGTTGGCTTCGGTCGCGCGCAGCGCCTTGCCCTGGGGCAGAAGGAAGTTGCGGGCGTATCCGTCCTTGACGGTGACAACGTCGCCCATCTGGCCGAGGCGCCCGATGCGCTCCAAGAGAATGACTTGCATGGTGGGACTCCTATCGTTGCATCCTGATTAGATCGTTCCGCCGGTCGTGGGCGGCTGGCCGCGCTCGCGCAAGCGAAACACGGGTTCGCCGAGGCCGATAATGGCGACGACGATTGCCACCCACCCCAGGAGCAGAATTCCGAGATAGACCGCGACGAGCAGAAGCGCGCGGAACGGTACGCCGCGGCTATAGACGTGGATCACCGCAAGTCCTTGCAGCACGAAGGCGAAGAGGAGCGCGCCGGCGAAGCCCGTCGCAATCAGTCCGGGAAGACCCGGCACGAACGAAAGGAGCAATGCCGCGGCGAAGATCACGACGAGCGCATTCGGCAGATCGAGGGCCAGGAGGTCGGGCCAGGGCCTGAGCGCGCGTCCCGACGCATTCACGATCACGCCTCCCATCCACAGATTGAACAGGGTGACGGTCAGCCAGACCATGGCGAAGGCGGCGGGAAGGGCGCGCGCGATCATCGCCGACATGCTGGTAAGCGTCTCCTCGGTGAACAGTGTGCCGTCACGATCGATGTCCTTCAGCACGCTGTGCTCGAGCCCCTGGCGGATCATCTCCTTGTAGGCGTCCTGATCGTAAGCGATGCCGAGGACGAGAACGGCGGCAAGCGCACCGGCGATTAGCGCGGCCCAGGCGACGAGGCGGCCGGCGGGATACCATTCGACGGGGGGCGTGACCTCGCCTTGCACCGGCGCGAGCGGGCGCGACAGAAGGGCAAGATGCGCGAGCAGCGCCGTCGGCGCCGCGATCGCCAGCGCGTAGATCGCGGCCGTCGCCGGGCCGAGGGTCACCGCGACGACCGCCGTTCCGGCAACGGCGGAGGCAAGCGCCGCCGCGCCGCCCCAGCCTAGGCCGGCGAGGCACAGCGGAAGGGGGGCGAGATAGAGCAACACGCCGGCAAGCGCGGCCGCCGTCGCGGCCGAGGCGAACAGCGCCGCAGAGACGAGACCTGAGCCCGCGCCGATGAGAAGAGGTGTTGGCATCTTGGTCGCTGTCCCGCCTCCTTGAGAGCGGTTAGGGGAGGGACGCCCGCCCCAACTTCATTCTTCTGCGTCGTCAGGCCCAGCTTCGACCGACCCGACGCTCCTTTACTGAATCAGATACGGCAAGAGGCCGAGGAAGCGCGCGCGCTTGATGGCGCGAGAAAGTTCCCTCTGCTTCTTGGCCGAGACGGCGGTGATCCGGCTCGGCACCATCTTGCCGCGCTCGGAGATGTAGCGCTGCAAGAGCTTCACGTCCTTGTAATCGATCTTCGGGGCCTTATCGCCGGAGAACGGGCAGGTCTTGCGCCGCCGATAGAAGGGCCGGCGGGCCTGGGGTTGGGTCATGCTCATCAGGAATCCTCACCCTCTTCGAATGGCTCGGCCTCGGGCTCTTCGGTGCGGGCCTCGCGGGGACTATGATCGCGGTCGCGGAAATCGCGCCGTCCGCCGCGGCGTCCGTCGCGGTCACCGCGGTCACCGCGGTCGCCGCGTTCGCCGCGGCCGTCGCGCTCATCGCGATCCGAGCGGCGCATCATCGGCGACGGGCCGGTCTCGTGCTCGTCGACGCGCACGGTGAGAAAACGGATGATGTCGGTCGAAAGCCGCATCTGGCGCTCGAGCTCGGCGATGGCGGCCGGCGGAGCGTCGATGTTCATCAGCTCGTAATGC
>NZ_DASRGO010000184.1:0-2179 GCF_035650995.1 Methyloceanibacter sp.
CGAGTCCATGGGCGCCATGAACATCACCACCATGCTGGGGTCGTTGATGTCCTGGCCCATGTTCTGGCCGAGGAAGTTGTAGTGCGTCAGCGCCGAGTTGGTCGCCACCACCTTGGCGCCCGACACGTAGATGCCGGCATCGGTCTCCTTCTGTATCGAGACGTAGACGTCCTTCACCTGCTCCACCGGCTTGGAGCGGTCGATGGGCGGGTTGACGAGGGCGTGGTTGACGTAGAGCACCGCCTCCTGGGCGCGCCTGTGCCAGGCCCGCGCGTTGGCGGCGAACGGCCCGTAGAACTCGGCGTTGGCGCCCAGCGTGTTGAGGAACGCCGCCTTGTAGTCGGGGCTGCGCCCCATCCAGCCATAGGTGATGCGGGCCCATTGCGCGATGGCGTCGCGCTGCTTGACGATTTCCTCGCGCGATCGGGCGGCCTTGAAGAACCGGTGCGTATAGCCGCCGGATCCGGTGTCGGTGGCGGTCGTCAGCGCCTCCTTGCTCTTGGCATCGTGCAGCGCATCGTAGAGCTTGGCCGCCGACACCGCCGAATTGCGCAGCGCCGGATGCCTGGTCACGTCTTTCACGCGCTCGCCGTAGATGTAGACCTCGCGCCCGTCGCGCAGCGATTCCAGGTACTCGGCTCCGGTGAACGGGCGCTTCTTGCCCGCCACGAGACGTTCCGGCGCCTGCGCCATGCTCCACCTCCGTTTCCCGCCCGCTGGACTGGAGCCATCATAGCGGCGGGAGGACCGCGCGAAAGGGGCAGCGACACGATGATCGAGAACGACGCCACGGTGACGGAGGCGGTGCTGCCGGCAACGTGCTCCACTCTTCGCCGAGGCGAGCACGATCGAGAGAGTGACCGTCGCGGAAGACGCGTGCACCAGTCCTGATGCGGTCGCCGGCCAGCGCCGCGGCGCGGCGCCCGACAGTCGCGCCTTCGCCCTCGGGCTGCTCGAGGAAGGCAACTGGGATGTCGGCGGCGGCCCGTCCCCACGAACGGTCGACAGTGGTGCCAAGGGGCTGAGCGCAAGGAGCGCGAGATCACCCCGGCAGCATCGTTGCTCAGGCTAATGACGAGCGAACGCATTCGACAGCGATGGCCTGGCGCGTGCACGCGTTTGAGCCACCCGCTGGTCGAATCAAGCGGGGTTGGGGGCACCGCGACGCCGACGGGAGGGTTGTGAAGGCGCTCATCGGCCTGTCGCTCGCGCGCCGCTTCGATGCGCCTTTCCCGCTCGCGGTGACCGGCGCCTGTTCGTTCGGCGGCGAGCCTCCAGCATCTGCTTTCCGGCGCGCGGATCGAAGCAGGGATCGATCACCGGGCGATGCGCGCGTTGGTCTTGACAATCAATACGTACGAGCGTATTAAAAAACATGGCAAGAGCATCTCATCGTGACCGCATCCTCGACGCCGGCCTTAAGGTCATGTTCCGTAAGGGTTATATCGGCTCGGGCGTACGCGACATTGTGGCCGAGGCGTCGGCTCCCCAGGGCTCCTTCACCAATCACTTCCGCTCGAAGGAGGGCTTCGCGCGCGAGGTCCTCGACCGCTATTTCGACCACGTCAAAGGACTGGTGGCACAGGCGCTTGGCGACTCGAGCCTGTCGCCGCGCGAGCGTCTGAAACGCTATCTCGACATCATCACCGAGCGTCTCGCAGCGGATGATTTCACGCGCGGCTGCCTGATCGGCGATTTCAGCCTGGAGGCCGCTCCACAGAGCGAGATGCTTCGCGAACGGCTTGACGCCATTTTCGTGGAGTGGCGCGCGCCGTTCGCCGCCTGCATCGCCGAGGCGCAGGCCGCCGGTCAGATCGCGACGACCTTTTCTCCCGACGACCTCGCCGAATTCCTGCTCGCGTCCTGGGAGGGCGCAATCCTGCGCATGAAGGTCACGCGCAACGGCGAGCCTCTCGAACGCTTCAAGCGCATCGCATTCGCAACCGTCTTCAAGGAGCCATGACGACGATCTCCGACATCGCCCTGCCGCAAATGCCCGTGCTCGGCTCGACGATGGCCTATCGCGAGGCGAGACAGCCCGGCGTTCCGCTGGCCCTCTTCCTGCACGGCAACCCGACCTCGTCCTACATCTGGCGCAACATCATTCCCCACGTGGCGCCGGTGGCGCATTGCATCGCGCCCGATCTGATCGGCTTCGGCCAGTCCGGAAAGCCGGACA
>NZ_DASRGO010000185.1:0-5273 GCF_035650995.1 Methyloceanibacter sp.
TCGATGCCGGCCGTCTCTCCCGGGACCTTCTGCTCGGCGGCGGCGATCCTCGCCGCGGCAAGGGCGGCATCGTGCGTGGGGAAGGTCTCGGAGAACGTTCCGCGGGCCTGGTAGGCCCAGCCGTTCTCATGCTTCACGATCTTGTAGATGACGATGGCCATTGGCGCCTCGTTTGGGTTTCATCCGAATCTTGCACAACCGGATTTTTCCACCAACGGTTCCATTCGCCTCAGCGCGACTCATGAACCGCGAGCAGATTGGCATCCCGGGTCAGCCGCCAGCGACCATCTTCCTCCTTGCGTAGGATGGAAAGCGTGTAGCCCGAGCGCTTCAGCATCGGCTCGCCTCCGGCTGGGATGACCGTGACAGTAAGCCGGTTGCGGAGATAGGCCCATTCGCCGATCACCTTGACCTCCTTGATCTCGGCCACCCCCTCGATGCGGACATCGGTCATGCCGCGCGAGGCTGCGGTGAACTCCTCCTTGCCGAACGGCTCGCGGCCCGGGACCATGAACATCACATCGTCGGTCATGAGCGAAAGCACGGCCTCAGTGTCGCCGCGCCGGCTCGCCTCCATCCAGGCCGCGACCAACTCGCGGATGGCTTTCTCGTCTTCGCTCATCGATCCCTCCTGACCCGCCCGCGCGAGCCGGGCATCGTCGCGCAAAACCCCTTGGCGGGCGGGGGCGGATTGAGGCATGCTGTTGCAAGGGCCGATCGAATCCACCGGGGCTACAGGAGAAGCTGCGATGGGCAGTGTCAACCCTCCAAAGAAGCGTGACTACGGCAAGAATACCCGCATCGACATGAAGCAGTCCTACCAGGTCGCTTACTGGAAGGAACGCTTCGGCGTCTCGGAGTCGGAACTCGAGGAGGCGGTACAGGCTGCGGGCGCGCTCGCGCGGAAAGTGGAAGAGTACCTCAAGTCGAAGCACTCCGACTGAGCCGGGCTGCTAAGGCGTTCTTGGCGCACTTTGCTCTTGGCCTCGCGAAGTCCTCGGCTGCCTGAATGACGCCGATTCGCCTGCTCCCAGGGAGCGCGTCCCTGCGACGACTTGGCACGAGCGCTGGCCCGTCAAATTCGGACATGCGGCAGCGCGATGTGTTGCTGGTCTCAACCGGGGTATCGCGATGCGCAGTTTGATCGTCGCCGCTATTTTCTGCCTTATTGCGGCGCCGGCCTTCGCCTGCATCTTGGAATCCGACTGCAAACCGGGATTCGCGTGCGTGGATGGCGACTGCCGCGGCAATCCGGCGGGCGATGCCGCCGACCCTGCCCCCGCCAAGCGAACGACCGCCAAGTCCTGCGAATATGACAGCGATTGCAAGGAAGGCGCCCGCTGCGTCAGGGGTTCGGGCCTTCAGGGCGTGTGCCTCGGCCGCTGATGGCCGTTGCACCTCTGCCCGGCTTCCATCCGCGCCAAGATCGGCGGCGAAAACGGTGCTAGCATGGGTTTGCCGTCGGATAGGATGACCTCCGTTGGAGTGGCCATGCCGTATCGCTTGTCCGCCCTTCTCCTGGCCCTGCTTCTCCTACCCGCCCCGGCGCTCGCCGGCATCAAGGAGAAGGTCGCCGCCATGGCGCCGTCGGCGCTTGTGTTCGTCGTCGACGACAAGGGCAACGAGCTGATCGCGCAGAACGCCGACAAACCGTTCGTCCCGGCCTCGGTTACCAAGATCGTGACCGCGTGGCTGGCGATGGAGGTACTCGGCGGCGACTACCGCTTCGAGACCCGCTTCTATCTCGACGACAAGCGGGTGCTTTACGTGCGCGGCGGCGGCGATCCGTTGCTGATTTCAGAGAAGCTGGCGGAGCTCGGTAAAGAGCTGGTGGCCGCCATCGGCAAGGAGCCGATCACCGGTATCGTGCTCGACGCGAGCTACTACCCGTCGGACATCCGCATCCCCGGCATCGAGGAGACGAGCGAAAGCTACGACGCGCTCAACTCCGCGCTCGCGGTGAACTTCAACACCATCGCGGCCGTGCGCAAGGGCAGCACGGTGCGTTCGGCCGAGGCGCAGACCCCGATCACGCCGCTTGCCGTCAGCCAGTTTCGGGCCCGCGGCCCCAACGGTCGCGGCCGCATCAGCCTCGCCCAAGACCCCGCGGTCAGCTTGCAATATGCGGGCGAGTTGATCGCCGCCTTCATCCAGCAGGCTGGCGGCAGCGTGAAGGGCAAGATCACGACCGGGACCGTTCCGCAAGGCTTGCAGCCGGTGTACGTGTACAGGTCTCCGCCCCTGTCGGAGATCCTGACCGCGCTTCTCATCGGCTCGAACAATTACATCGCAAACCAGGTCTTTCTCGAGATCGGCGGGACTTTGGGCGGCTCCGTCAGCTTGGAGAAGTCGCTCAAGGTGGCGAACAGCATGCTCGCCGCCAACGGCCTCGCCGGCGACATCCATATCGAGGAAGGCTCAGGCATCAGCCGCAACAATCACTTCACCGCGCGCGGCCTTGCACACGTGCTCGAGCTGTTCGCCCCACATGCCAACCTGCTGCACGGACATGACGGCGGCATGAACAAGACCGGCACCATGACCGGCATCCATACCCTCGCGGGCTACGCCGACACTAAAGATCACGGGCGCATACGTTTCGTGATCGCAACCAAGAACAGCGACGGCGAGATGCGCTTTCGCCTGGCCCACGCTATCGCGGCCGAGCTTTAGGCTAGCTCAGCCGCGCGGCGGGCGGCGGCGCTCGTGGAACCACACACGATAATCCGCGGCCATCTTCTCGCGCTGCGCCTCCGGCGCGTGCCGCTTGCAGGTCGAAGCTTCCTCGCTGCCCTCGAGTGCCCCCCATCGCACCTCGGCGCAGTCGTTGATGTTGTAGGCGACCTCAAGATCGGGAAGGCGGGTGAGCAGGTCATCAAGCGTCAAGGTCCATGATGAGCCGTCGCTGCGCGTGTAGGAGAACTTGCGCGCCCTGAGTTCAGAGGAAAGCGTGGCCTCGAGCTCCTCCTTGACCTGCTCCGGGGTCTTGCCGGCCGGCATGGCGTAGCGCTCCGGGCGCCGCGCCACGCGATCGGGGAAATTGCGCACCACGTCGATCGCGATCAGCAAGCGCAGATCGCGCGAGGGCGTGGCGAAATCCTCCCACGCGCCGGTCGTCTCGAAGATCGAGGCCCCCTCCGGCATGTCCACGGTCTTTCCCCCTTCGGCGAGGTACTTGCGGCCGTTCTCCACCGAGTTCACCCGCGCGTTCACCTGCTCCTCGAGCGAGGTGATCACCTCCTTCATCGCCTGCATGGGATCGAGCGGCTCTGGCGACATCACGTCATCCATGCGGTCGTAGAAATCCTCGACGCTGAGCTTCGACTGTTCGAGCGAGAAATCGCCATAGTCGGCATCCTTGGCGATCTCGGCATTGGTCAGCCGCCTGAGCGTGCCGCTCCCATCCTGCACGATGGGGCGGAAACGTTTGAATCCAGGGCTACCGAGCGAAGGATCCTGCGCAAACAGGAAGTTTCCGCGCCAGAACCGCTTGCGCGCGACCGTGCCGTCAGGCTGCCCATCGACCGCAAGGAACACGCCGGCCCCCTTGCCGGTCTGCGCGATTCGCTTCACGAGAATGAGAACGTGGCCGTAAGGATCGGCATAGATGGTGCCGGGACGCAAGGTGTCCTCGGTCAGCGCCACCGGATAGTAATCGGTCTTGTCGTCGTCGGCCGCGGTCCGGCCGTTACCGGATTGCACGGCGTCCGCGACGGTTCTCGTCAGATAGTATTGGAAGCCTTGCACGAGCCCTTTCGGCCTCTGGGGAACCCTTTTGCGCCGTATGGTCGGGCCTGGTTCGGGCGGCCCGAAGATGCCGAAGAAACCGGCGGGCTCGACCATTCCGCTGCCGTCGGCCTCAACCGCCGACGGCGGTTCTTCGTTGAAGATGTTCCACCATTGCGGACATCTCGGCGGCACGCCGCCGTCGCCGCGGGTGCACTTCGCATAGCCGAACGGCAATCCCAGCTTGAAGGCGAAATAGGCGCGCAGGAAATACGGAACGTCGGCGCAATCCGGTTCGATGATCGCCCCCTTGTCGTCCTCGCGCAGACCGAGATGGTCGAACAGGACGTTGCGCGATTGGTCGTGCAAGACCGCGTCCATCGCCTTCCACGTCAGCTCCTGGTCGAGCGGGGCGTCGAACATTTTCTCGATCCATGCCGAATAGAGATTTTCGGTCTGGCGATTCCATTGAGTGTGTAACGGCCAGACGCCTTTGCCCGCGCGCGGGCCGCGCGGCTGCTTGCGCTCGACCGCGATCTCGCGGGTGACCTCCCGGCATCCCGCCGCGGCGCCTTCGCGCGTGAGTTTCGCTTGCCACGTGCCGGCCTCGGGCGAGGCAATTTCGGCGAACCAGAAGTAGGGCGGTCCGCCCTCCATCTCGGACGATTGAGCTTCGATCTTTCCGCTGGGCGCGATCAGAGCCAGCTTGCCGGCAAGCGGCTTCTCGGCGGCGAAGATGACGCGCAACGGAGCTCCCTTCCAGGGCTCCGCCGGCGAAGAGAGGAACGCGAGCCCGAACTCCTCACACGTCGGGGGGGCGTTCTCGCCCGCTGCCCACGTTGGCAAGGAGGACGCAAGGGCGCATGCGATCAGCAGCGATGCGATCGCGGCAAGCGCTTGAAGTCGGCGCTCAGGCAGCATGGAACCCCCGTCCCGGCTCCCTCGGCGACGCACCAAAATTACCCCGAAAACGCAGGGCGAAAAACCTCAAATATCGCTGTTGAAACCGCAGAATCCCGCTCGATCGGGGCAATCATCGCCAAAGATGGCGGTGCGCCGCCACCCATCCTGCACAAGTTCGCGTTCTAGGCTAAAGTCACCGAATGAACGCGCTCGCCCACGGCATGTGTCCTGTCGCGCTGGCGCTCGTCGTCGTGGCCGGATCGGTGGCGCAGGGCGCCGACGAACCGCGGACGCCGTGCACCGAGGACGCGATGATCGTCTTCGACGCCTCGGGCTCCATGGCCGGCAACACCGTGCAAGGCCTCTTCAGCGACAAGGCGCGCATCGACGAGGTGCGCAAGGCGCTGGCCGAGGTGCTGCCCGGGGTGACGCGCTACCGCAAGATCGGGCTCATCACCTACGGCCCGGGGCCTTACGGGCAATGCAACATCGATCTTGCCTTTCCGCCCATCCCGAACGCGGCCGAGCGCATCATGAGCACGGTGAATGCGCTCATCCCCGCGGGGAAGACGCCGCTTGTCGACGCGGTGAAGCAGGCCGCCGAGGTCCTCGACTACCGGCGGGAGAAAGGCGTCGTCGTGCTC
>NZ_DASRGO010000186.1:0-33304 GCF_035650995.1 Methyloceanibacter sp.
CGCGCTCGCAGGTGCCGTCGGGCAGGAGCCGGAACAGACCATCGACGCCGGCAAAGCCGGTCGATCGCGTGAGCTGCGCCTGCGAATAGCGCTCGCCCGGCGGATTCTGCGACAACGACACGGCGAGGCTCACCGCATCGTAAGCGAGGCTCGCCAGCCGCGGCGGCGCGGCGCCATAGGTCTTGGCGTAACGCTGGGTGAAATTCGCCCAGCCCTTGGGGTCAGGCGCGGGGTACCAGCCGCCGACCAAAGCCTTCTCGGCGCCGATATTGGGATAGTCCCACTGCCCCGTACCGAGGAGCTGCACGCGCGTGCTCGTAAGATCGTTCGAGGCGAGGACCGGAGCGAGCGACGGCAACTCTTCGCGTCCCGCGGGCACGAACACCGCGTCGATCGGCTGGCCGCCCCTGATCGCATTGGCGACCTGGCGAACGGGACCGACCATGCCGTTCGGGTCCTTGGGCGGGAACGGCGCGTTGACCGCAATCCGGCCGCCGCCCGCAGACACCGCGCTCCCGAATGAGGCTTCGACGACGCGGCCGTAGGCCGACTGCGGCACGAGCTCGGCGAAGGTGCGCTTGCCGCGCGACTGCGCGAAGGAGACGATGCGCGGCACGTCGCGGCCGGCGAGGAAGCTCAAGAGATAGACGCCGCCGCCCGCGACCTTCTCGTCGCTCGAAAATGCAATCACCGGGATATTGGCTTGGCGCGCGACGGGCGCCACCGCCTCGACCTCCTGGGCGAAGAGCGGGCCCAGGATCAGTTCGGCCCCTTCATGGATGGCGGCTTCCGCCGCCGCACGCGCACCGCCCGGTGTTCCTTGGGTGTCCTTCGGCACGAGTACGACGTTCGGATTGTCGAAGTCGAACAGCGCTAGCTCGGCCGCCTGCTTCAGCGCCTTGGCCACGGCTTGGGTCGAGCCGCCGGCGCCGATCGGAAGCAGCACGGCGACCTTCACCGAGGTGCCGGCCGTGCCGGTGATGCTCGGGCCGGTCGGGAAACCGGGGGTGCCGCCGCCACAGGATGCGCCGAGCATTGCCACTGCCATCGCGAGCACGAGTCTCATGGCACAACGCCAGCGACCGATGCCGAGTGGAAGCCGCATGTGATCTCTTTTGCTCCGGGCGGCGAATCTCTTCGCGCCGGCCTTGGCCCGCGCGGTTGCAGCGACCAACCCCGACCGCACCGGCTCGAGGCCGCTTCGCCTCGAGGCCGAACCTTGCCCGCAACTATGGCCCAAACGTGATGGACGAAGCGCGACTATATCACGTAACGTTTGCCCGCCTAGAGCGGGCTTCGGTCACGTGCAAGACGAGCATGACGAGAACCGGGACGAGGCGGCGTTCGGCCGCATAGTCGCGCGCGCGGGCGAAGCCCTCTCCGAGCTGATGGCGCGGCCGCTCGAGCCCGGCCTCTATCTCGTCGCGACACCGATCGGCAACCTCGCCGATATCTCGCTCCGAGCGCTCGCCGTGCTCGCGCGCGCCGATGTCATCGCGGCGGAGGACACGCGCCACTCGAAGAAGCTTCTGTCGCATTTCGCCATCTCAGCCGAGATGACCGCCTATCACGAGCACAACGCCGAGCGCGAGCGGCCGAAGCTGATCGCGCGGCTCCGCGCCGGGGAAAGCATCGCGCTCATTTCGGACGCCGGCACGCCGCTCATCTCCGATCCCGGCTACAAGCTCGTGCGCGAGGCGCTCGATGCCGGGATCGCGGTGAGAAGCATCCCCGGAGCGTCGGCCGTGCTCGCCGCGCTCACAAGCTCGGGACTTCCAACCGACACCTTCCTGTTCGCCGGCTTCCTGCCGCCGAAGCAGGCGGCCCGCCGGAACCGGCTCGAACAAGTGAAGACAGCGCCGGCGACGCTCATCTTCTTCGAGACCGGCCCGCGACTTGGCGCGAGCCTCACCGACATGGCAGTCGTGCTCGGCCCGCGCGCGGCGGTGATCGCACGCGAGCTGACCAAGCTGCACGAGACCATCAGCCGCGGCTCGCTCGACAAACTCGCTGCCGAGGCGGAAGCAAGCGGCATGCTCAAAGGCGAGTTCGTCGTCGTGGTCGGGCCGCCCGAGGCCGAGGAGACCGACGTCAGCGACGCGAAGATCGTCGAGCAGCTTGAGAAGGCCCTCAATCTCGAAAGCTTTCGCGACGCCGTGCGGAGCGTGGCCGAGGTGCTGCAAGTCCCGCGCTCGCGCGTCTACGAGATCGGGCTCAAGCTGAAGCGCACGGACGGCTAGCCATGCGTGCCGAGCGGGCGAGAGCTTATCGCCGCGGTCTGTTCGCCGAGGCGCTTGCTGCGCTTCTTCTCCGCCTCAAAGGCCACCGCATCGTGGCGAGGCGCTACAAGACACCCGTCGGCGAAATCGACCTCGTGGCGCTCAAAGGCAGACGGCTCGCCTTCATCGAGGTCAAGCGGCGCAAGACGGCGGAAGACGCCGCCTGGACTCTTCCGGCTAAGCAGAGGCGGAGGATCGTGCGCGCCGCGCAATATTGGCTCGCCGGCCACCCCGCCTATGCCGGCCACGACATCGCCTTTGACGTGGTGCTCGCCGCGCCCTGGACCTTCCCCCGCTACATCGCCAACGCATTTCCTCTGTGACTGCCGAAATTTTAATCGTTTGACGAAAAATTATTTCTGTTTTACAGAAAGACGCGACGCTATCGGAGTGTTCGCTCGCCATGCGATTGTGTGTTCTGGCGTTGCTGCTTCTGGTCGGCTGCACGCAGATGCCGGTCTCCAGCATGCTGAAGCTGCGGGAGGTCCGGTTCGAAACGTCTGACATTTCCGCGCTCAGAGCCGGCGTCGCATTCCCGAAAGGCCTGCGTCCCCTCCGCGGCACGGCCAGGCTTGCGATCGAGGTCGAGCCGGGCGATGGGTCCCGGCTCGTGCACTCATTCCGGTTACAAGAACTTGGCGGCGCCGATGCGCTCGCGCTCGCCAATGAAGCTGGCACCGAAAACGTTGTGGCTTATGGGATCACCCCCAGCGACCAACTGGCGCTGCAGAGCTTCCGCAGCGAGGTGCTAGCCGCCCGCGCCAAGGCCGAAGGCAGACCAGCATTAAGGCTGTCCGTCGCCGCCGACGCCTGCCGGAGCAGTGCCCTTCCCGACGGCGCAATCTTCTTCAGCACCTATCTCAAGACGAACGAGACGGGGCGCTTTGTGACGCTCGCGCGCGGTATCGATCTGCGCGCACTAGCTGGCGACCGAGCGGAGAGCAAGATCGGACCTTGCCCTGAATGATGTCGAAGCAAAGAGGAACCCATGCCACTCGCGCCGTTCCAAATCAAACTCTCGCGCATTGAGCGCTTCAGCCGCGCAGCGGCAGGCGCGCTCTTCCTTGTCTTGATCGCGACCCCGATCTTCATCGCAATCTATGCCTTCTGGTTTTCACCCGCGCTTGCTCATCACCCGTGGATCGTATCGCTCGGCGCCGAGCCGAAACCTCTGACATTTCGCTTTTCGCTAGCGGCCTTCGCGGTCTTGCTTGTCGCGACCGCACCACTGCTCTACGCGATCGACGCCGCGCGGGGATTGTTTTGGGGCTATGCGCACGGGCACATTTTTACCACCGACGCGGCACGCAAGTTTCGCCATATCGGCACAGGTCTTATCGCGCAGACAGCAATGCAGCCGATCGGGGGCGTCCTGTTGTCACTCCTCCTTTCGGCAGCTGGCAACGCGCACGGACTCGCCGTCAGTTTCGGTCCGGACCAAATCTGGCTCCTGTTGTTCGGCCTCATCTTCTTCGGCATCGGCAAGGTTATGTTCGCCGCGGCGCTCCTTGCCGAGGATCATGAGCAGATAGTGTGAGGAGACTATGCCGATCGTGGTTACGCTCGATCTTATGCTCGCGCGGCGCAAAATGAAGGCGAAGGATCTGGCTGCCTTTGTCGGCATTACTGAATCGAATCTGTCTCTGCTGCGGACGGGCAAGGTGAGAGGTGTCCGCTTCGAGACGTTGATGAAAATTTGTCAGGCGCTCGACTGCCAGCCGGGCGATATCCTGACTTACGTCCCGGGAGCGGATGGAGAGCAGGACTGAGATCCGCGTCCGTCGCGGGGAGTGCGTAATGACATTAGGGAGATGGCGCACGAGCCGCGACTCCGCCTATAAGGAGCGCCATGGCACTCAAGGTCGCCTTCCAGATGGACCCCATCGAGCGCATCGATATCAGGGGCGATTCGACCTTCGCGCTCCTGCTCGAGGCGCAATGGCGCGGGCATGACGTGTTCTATTACACGCCGGGAAATCTTTCGCTGGTCAACGGCAGGCTGCTCGCGCAGGGCCATAGCCTCACGGTCGAGGACCGCCCCGGCGATCACTACCGGCTCGCACACCCCCGCACCGTTGATCTTGCGGAGTTCGACGTGGTCCATCTTCGCCAGGACCCGCCGTTCGACATGGCCTACATCACCACCACGCATCTCCTGGAGCGCCTTCAGCCCAAGACGATCGTGGTCAACGATCCCGGGGCCGTGCGCAACGCGCCCGAGAAGGTGTTCGTGCTCGACTTTCTCGATCTGATGCCGCCGACCCTCGTCACGCGCTCGCCCGAGCAGATCAAAGCCTTCCGTGAAGAGCACAAGGACATCGTGGTGAAGCCGCTCTACGGGAATGGCGGCGCCGCCGTGTTCCACGTGCCACCCGAGGACAAGAATCTCAATTCGCTGGTCGAGCTGCTCGGCATGACCTTCCGCGAGCCGATCATGGTGCAGCGCTACGTGCCGGCGGTGCGCAAAGGCGACAAGCGCATCATTCTCGTCGACGGGGAGTTCGCGGGCGCCATCAATCGCGTGCCGGCGCCTGACGAGAGCCGCTCCAACCTCCATGTCGGCGGCACGGCGAAGCCGACCACGCTCACGAAGCGCGACAAGGAGATCTGCGCGCGGCTCGGGCCCGAGCTGAAGAAGCGCGGACTGATCTTCACCGGGATCGATGTGATCGGAGACTACCTCACCGAGATCAATGTCACCTCGCCGACCGGCATCAGGCAGATCGCAGCGTTCGGCGGACCGGACATCGCCGCCATGATCTGGGACGTGGTGGAGAAGAAGGTTTCGGCGCAAAGGCGCAAGGGGACGGCGTGACGAGCTTCGACCCCAAAGGGCTCGGCGCCAAGTTCGACGCCCATTGCGACGCCGAGTTCAACACGCGCGACATCGAGGCGACCATGGCGACGATGGGCGACACCCCGCTTGTGACGCACGTTCCCACCATGACGGGCGGCTACGGCTACGACGCGGTCCGGCGTTTCTACTCGAGCTACTTCATCGGGCGCGTGCCGGATGACTGGCACGTCGAGCTCATTTCGCGCACGGTTGGCGAGAACCAGCTCATCGATGAGGTGATGATCTCCTTCACCCACAACTGCGACATGCCGGCGATCCTGCCGGGTGTGAAGCCGACGGGACGCAAGGTCGTGATCCCGTTCGTGGTCGTGGTCGGCTTCGAGGGCGCCAAGGTCGCCTTCGAGCGCATCTATTGGGATCAGGCGAGCATGCTGGTCCAACTCGGGCTGCTCGACAAAACAGGTCTCCCGGTCACTGGCGCTGAACAGTCTGCGCGCCTGCTCGATCCGAGCCTTCCCTCAAACACGCTGATCCCGAAGGCCTGAATCAGATTTCAGTGCTTCGGTTTTGGTTTTCGCGGTGCGCGCTTACGTGGCGGCGGTGCCTGAGCCATCGTCCTCCTCCTGATGAGAGCGCACCAGCCGTGGAAGGCGACGCCGATTCCCCAGCCGAGCGCGACCCAATAGAACCACCAGACCTTGGGCGTGAGCGTGCGGTTCACGTAAAAGAGCACGAGCACGACCGCGACATAGGCGAAGAGATGCACGGCAAAGGCGCGCGACTTCCGGTCGATGAAGATGCGCTCGCGCCGGCGCGTCTTGCGCAAGAGAAGCGCGAAGGCGTGGGTCGCGACGGCGACGCCCCAGCCGATCAGCACCCAGGGCCACCACAGCATTGCGGGGAGGAGCCAAAGATTGAGGCCGGCGCAAATCGCCACGATCGCGACATAGGCCGCGAGATGGCCGACGAAAATGCGCATCGCGAGGTCCTTGGTCATGCGGTCTCCTGCCTGGCCGTCTTTGCCGAGGGTAACGCAACTCTGCGACGGCCAATGCCCTGCTTCTTGTTCTTGGGAGGATGTTCTCTGATTGTTCTTGCGGGCCGCTTTGCCTTCGGCTAGAGTAAAACGGTTGCGCACGGGGGCTTTACCGATGTTCGCGCGAGTGACGACGGTTGCGTTCGAGGGAATCGAGGCGCGCGCCGTCGACGTCCAGGTGCAGATCGGGCCGGGAATGCCCGCCTTCGCCATCGTCGGCCTCCCCGACAAGGCCGTCGCCGAAAGCCGCGAGCGGGTGCGCGGCGCGCTGAACGCGATCGGGCTTGGGCTTCCGCCGAAGCGCATCACCGTCAATCTTGCGCCGGCCGACCTCCCCAAGGAGGGGAGCCACTACGATCTTCCCATCGCGCTCGGATTAATGGCGGCGACGGGCGCGATCGCGCGCGATGCGATCGAAGGGTTCTGCGTGCTCGGCGAGCTTGCGCTGGACGGATCAATCGCGGGCGTCGCCGGCGCGCTTCCCGCCGCGATCGGCGCGAACGCCCTCGGCAAGGGACTGATCTGCCCGGCCGCGTGCGGGGCGGAAGCGGCGTGGGCGGCCGCCGACATGCCGATCCTCGCGCCGTCGGACCTCCTCGTTCTCGTAAACCACTTCAAGGGGCTCCAGACTTTGCGGCGCCCTGAGCCCAATCCCGACCCCGGTGACGAGGCGATGCCCGACCTCAAGGATATCAAGGGCCAGGAGACGGCGAAGCGCGCGCTCGAGGTGGCGGCGGCCGGCGGCCACAATCTCTTGATGATCGGGCCGCCCGGCGCCGGCAAGTCGATGCTGGCAAGGCGCCTGCCCTCGATCCTTCCACCGCTCGAACCGGCCGAGATGCTCGAGGTGAGCATGATCCGGAGCTTGGCCGGAGACCTTGCCGGCGGGCGCATCGGCCGCGCCCGGCCCTTCCGCGCCCCGCATCATTCGGCGAGCATGGCGGCGCTCGTCGGCGGCGGCACGCGCCCGCGCCCCGGCGAAGCGGCGCTTGCCCATCTCGGCGTGCTCTTCCTCGACGAGCTGCCCGAGTTCAACCCGCAAGTGCTCGATGCGCTGCGACAGCCGCTCGAGACGGGCGAAACGGTGATCGCACGGGCGAACCACCGCATCGCCTACCCCTCGCGCATCCAGCTCGTCGCGGCGATGAATCCCTGCCGCTGCGGGCGGGCAGGCGAGCCCGGCTATGTCTGCCGCCAGGGCAGGTCGTGCGCCGAGCGCTACCAGGCGCGCATCTCGGGCCCGCTGCTCGATCGCATCGATCTCCAGATCGAGGTGCCGGCCGTCTCCGCCGCGGATCTCGTCCTGCCGCAAGCTTCGGAGGGTAGCGCGGAGGTGCGCGCGCGCGTCGCTCTCGCGCGCCAGATCCAGTCCGAGCGCTACGCGGCACTCGGCTGCCAGCGCATCCGCACCAACGCCGAATGCGACGGCACGCTGCTCGAGGAGGTCGCTTCGCCCGAGCCTGCGGGGCTCGCGCTGTTGCGCGAGGCGGCGGACGCGCTTGCGCTCAGCGCACGCGGCTATCACCGCACGCTTCGAGTCGCCCGCACGCTTGCCGATCTCGACGGCGCCGCGCAGGTCGGCCGCATCCATGTGGCGGAAGCCTTGAGCTATCGCGGCGAGGCGCTGCGGCGCGCCCAGGCCGCCGCCTAACAGCCCCGCCGGAACTTTCGCATCCGAAACAAAATCGGCGGGCGCGAGTTGGTCCGCGTGCCTCCGCTGCGCGCGCCCCTGCGGAGATCGAATGTGACTCAGGATCTTCTCGACATTGCGCTCAGGCTCGCCGCAGCTTTCCTTTCTGGAGCCTTGATCGGAGCGGAACGCAGCTTCCACGGCCGCCCCGCCGGCTCACGTACGCATGCGCTCGTCTGCCTCGGCGCGGCGATGCTCATGCTCATCCCCATCTATCAGGCGAGCTGGCTCGGCATCCCCGTTGACAACAACTTCAGCACCAATGCGAGCCGCATGGCGCAGGGTATCATGACCGGCATCGGCTTTCTCGGCGCCGGCGTCATCTTCAAGCAGGGCTTCTTCACGGTGCGCGGACTGACCACCGCCGCCTCGATGTGGTTCACGGCGGCGCTCGGCATCCTTTACGGTGTCGGGTTCTATTATCCGGCCATGCTGGCGACCGCCGCCGCGCTCGCTACGCTCGCGATCTTGCGCATCATCGAGTGGCGCGTCCCGCGCCAATCGTTCGCGCGGCTCTCGCTCAGCTTCGCCAAGGGCCACGTCATGGACGAAGACGAGTTGCGGCACATCCTCTCCAACCTCGGCTTCGTCGTGCATCAGGCGGATTACCGGCTGGCCGACGCGGGCGCTTCCTTCGAATACAAGTTCGTGGTGAGCACATTCGGGGAAACGAAAATGCGCGAACTTGCCGGCAGGCTTAGCGCAAGACCCGACATTGTCAGCTTCCATCTCTCGCCCACGGCCGACTAGTCCATTAACCCTAAAGCCTTTTTCAAGCTTTCTCTGCTTGGGTGCCGCTAAAAGCGAAGCGCCGGCAACGCCCGGCTAAAAGACGAGTGGCGTCAGGTGGAGCGGAACGAGAAGCTGACGCGCGCTATGGCGCGCGGCTTGAGCACGCGGCCGGTTGCGCGCGGCCTCGGTCTTGCCGTGCATTTTGCGCTGGGGCTCGTCTGCGACCGTTCCGGCGCCCTCCGTTATCGCGTCGCGCTCGGTCTGTTTGCGCTATCGCTGATCGCACTCTCGTTCGCGACGCTTGGACCTGGTCCGACACTTCTCCTCGTTCCGCTTATCCTCGCCGCCGCCGCGCTCGTCGAGTTTCTTGCCGCGCGGCGCGAGAGAAGCGACGCAGAGCGGCTCAAGGCGCTCGCCGGCAGGCTCGATGCCAGCCTCGAATCGCTCAAGGATCTGCAATGGGAAGTGCGCGAGCGCGAGGCTCGCTATCGCGACCTCCTCGACCATCAGGGCGACGTCATTCTCCGCCGCGACGCAAGCGGGCGCCTCACCTTCGTCAACGACGCCTTCTGCCGGACCTTCGGTCTGTTGCGCGAGGCGGCCCTCGGCCAGGTGTTCAGCCTTCCCTTTGCAAAAGCGGAATCCCAAGGCGATCGCCAAGGGGCGGAGACCGGTCCCGCGGCCGAAGGCGATGGGCGGCAGCGCCGGGTGGTCGAGCTTGCAACCCTATCGGGCCCTCGCTGGTTTACCTGGGAGGACTTCACCATCCTCGACGGGGAGGGGCGGGTGAGCGAAATCCAGAGCGTCGGCCGGGACATCACCGAGCAGCGAGCTTCGGAGCTTGCGCTCGCGGTCGCACGCGACCAGGCAATGGAGGCGAGCAAGGCTAAGTCGCGCTTCCTCGCTTCGATGAGCCACGAGATCCGGACGCCGATGAATGGCATCCTCGGCATGACCGGACTCCTGCTCGACACCGAGCTCTCGCCCGAACAGCGCACCTACGCGCGCGCCATCTCGACCTCGGCCAAGACGCTGCTCGCGCTGATCGACGAGGTGCTCGATTTCTCCAAGATCGAGGCCGGCAAAATCGAATTGCGGGCGGCGCCGTTCGAGATCGCCGACGCGGCGCAGAGCGTGGTCGAGCTGCTCGCCCCGCGCGGCCGCGACAAGGGGCTCGAAATCGGCTGGTTCGCCTCGCCCGACCTGCCGCGTACCGTCATCGGCGACGAGATGCGCGTGCGGCAGATTCT
The DNA here is from genome assembly GCF_035650995.1 of Methyloceanibacter sp. GTDB lineage: Bacteria > Pseudomonadota > Alphaproteobacteria > Rhizobiales > Methyloligellaceae > Methyloceanibacter. The sequence continues at coordinate 9,785 of NZ_DASRGO010000186.1, forward strand.
GATGAACCTTTTGGGCAATGCCATCAAGTTCACCGAGCGTGGCGGCGTGGCGCTCGTACTCGAGCCTACGCCTGCGGCAGCGCGCTCCGGTGGCAAAGTGGGGCAGACGATGCTGCGCTTCGCGGTGAGCGACACAGGGCCTGGCGTTCCTTCCGATGCAATCGAGCGCATCTTCGCGGAGTTCGAACAGGCCGATTCAGGCCCCGCGCGCCGCCACGGCGGCACCGGGCTCGGGCTCGCCATTTCGAAGCGCCTCATCGACGAAATGGGGGGACGCATCAGCGTTGCGAGCGTACCCGGAGCGGGCTCGACTTTCACCGTCGATCTCCCCTTCACGACGGCCCAAGAGTGCGCGCGGCTCGGCGATTTCTGGCCGAAGCCCGCCTCGGGCCTGAAGGTTTTGCTCGTCCTCGACGGCTCGGTCGAATCGGCGCTGATCGCCGATCTCCTGGTCGCCATGGGGGCCTCGGTCGCACGCGTGAAGCTCAAGGATGCTGGGCGCATCGCGGAAGGCGCTTCCGCGTCGGGGATGCCCTTCGCCGCGCTCTTGACCGACCGAACGTCGGTCGCGGCCGGCGCCGCGCGTCTTCTTCCCCTGCTGCACGGCAAGGGAGGCGATGGGGCTTTCCCGCGCGCGGTCGTGATCATCGATCCGGCCGAGCGCAGCGACATCCCGTCGTTCCGCGCCGCTGGCTTCAACGGCTATCTCGTCCGGCCCGTGCGGCCGCTCTCGCTCCTGACCCAGCTTTTCGGCGAACGCGAGCTTGCACCTGAGCCGGCGACTGCCCGGTCGGCAAGCTGCATCCCGCGCGCCCCCGAAGCCAGGGACGCGGGCGTTTCGATACTTCTTGCCGAAGACAACGACATCAACGCGCTGCTCGCCTCGACCGTACTCGAGAAATCCGGGGCGCGCGTGGTCAGGGCGCGAAACGGCGCCGAGGCCGTCGCCAAGGCGCGCAACGAGCTTGCCCAAGGCAAAGGCTTCGACCTCGTGTTCATGGATATTCATATGCCCGACATGGACGGCGTCGAGGCCGCCGGACGCATCAGGGAGCTTTATCCGGACGGCTCCCGCGCCGGTCAGGGGCGCCCGCCCATCGTCGCGTTGACCGCCAACGCCTTTGCTGAAGACCGGGCTGCTTATCTTGCCGCCGGACTCGACGACTATCTCGCCAAGCCCTTCGAGGCCGCCGACCTCGCTTTGCTGTTCGCGCGTTGGAGGGTGACGAAAGGCGAGGCGGATCAAGACACTGGTCTTGGCGCCGCCTGAGCTGCGGGACGGCGTGCAAAGCCCAAGCTGTGCGTTCTCCCCAAACTGTCACATAGGCTTCGAATTGGTTTGCTAACCGGCTAGCGTTATGGCCGAATCGGGTTCAGTGCCCGCGGGCAAGGTTGCATCGGTCGCCCGCGGGTCGATCCGGAGCGCGCATCCTCGAACCGGGACAAGTTTATGCCGATGAAGCCAGCCTCAGGACGGTTTGCAGGCAGATTTCGGGGCGGTGGGATGTTTCCGGGACTGATGTTCAAGCCGGGGCGCGGAAACGGCCTTCGCTTCGTCGGCAGGGGACTTGCAGCTGGCGCCTTCGGCAAGCGCTTCCAGCCGCCCAAGATCTACGGCCGGCTCGGCTCGCTCGAGGTCAGGCTGGCACGCAAGAAGAGCGAGATCAGGCGCGCCCAAAGGCTCCGCTACAAAGTGTTCTACGAGGAGATGTCGGCCATCCCCGGAGCGCTCGCCATGCTGTCGCGGCGCGACGAGGATTCCTACGACGCGGTGTTCGACCATCTGCTCGTGATCGACCGCGGCGATGCTGGCGACGGGCGCCGCTGGCGACCGTCGAAAGTCGTGGGGACCTATCGCATGCTGCGTCAGGAGGTAGCCGACCTCAACGACGGCTTTTACACCCAAGGCGAATACGACATCGCTCCCCTGCTCGCCGCCAAGACCGACTATAGCTTCCTGGAGCTCGGCCGGTCCTGCGTGCTCAAGCCCTACCGCAACAAACGCACCCTCGAACTACTGTGGCAAGGCGTATGGTCCTATGTACGCGAGCACGGCGCGGACGTGATGATCGGCTGCGCGAGCTTCGAGGGCACCGACCCCAAGGCGCATGAAGAGGCGCTGAGCTTCCTCTACCACACGGCGCTTGCCCCTGAGGACTGGCGCGTGCAAGCGCATGCACATCTCCGCGTCGACATGAACATGATGCCGCGCGAGCGGATCAACGCGCGTAGAGCTCTCAAGGGTCTCCCCCCGCTGATCAAGGGCTATCTCAGGCTCGGCGCCTTCGTCGGCGATGGCGCCGTTATCGACCGCCAGTTCGGCACCACCGACGTGCTCATCATCCTCCCCGTCGAGGCGATCAGGACCCGCTACTTTGCCCATTTCGGCGCGCCCGATGAGGCGGCGCAAGCTGACGCCCTCGAATTCGTCAACTAAGGAGCCCAAGCCGCTCGTTTGACGGACCGGTGGGCCGATCCTAAATTTGCGGGTCATGCGCCACACCGACTCCAACGAGTTGCGGACTGCGGCCGAGGCCGCCGTGTCGCTTCGCCAGCTGAACGAGCGCTCGCGAGAGATTTTCAAGCGCATCGTGGAGACCTACCTTGCGACCGGCGAGCCGGTCGGCTCGCGCAATCTGTCCCGCGCCTTGCCGATGACGCTGTCACCTGCCTCGGTGCGCAACGTCATGTCGGACCTCGAAAACCTCGGCTTGATCTACGCGCCGCATACGAGCGCGGGACGGCTTCCCACGCAAACGGGCCTGCGCCTTTTCATCGACGGATTGCTCGAAATCGGCGACATCAGCGAAGAGGAGCGCGGCCAGATCGAAAGCCGCATGGCGGGGGCGGGACGGCGCCGCGCCGCCGAGGATTTCCTCGCCGAGGCGGGCGAGATGCTCTCCGGACTGTCGCGCTGCGCCGGAGTCGTGCTCGTCGACAAACAAAGCAAGCGGCTGAGGCAGATCGAGTTCGTCAATCTCGGCGCAGGCAAGGTGCTGGCAGTGCTGGTCAGCGATGACGGCGACGTCGAAAATCGCATCATCGCGCTGCCGGAAGACCTGCCCGTCTCCTCTCTGCAAGAGGCCTCGAACTATATCAACGCACGCATCGCCGGGCTCACGCTCGCCGAAGCGCGGGCCCGCATCGAACGCGAGATCGAGCAGCGCCGCGCCCAGCTCGATGAGCTGACCGCGCGAATCGTGACCGAAGGACTTGCCACCTGGTCGGGCAACGATGACGACAGCAAGAGCCTCATCGTATGCGGCCGTGCCCACCTGCTCGAGGACGTAAAGGCGATGGAGGACCTCGAACGCGTGCGGCTCCTGTTCGAGGACCTCGACGCCAAGAAGGAGCTGATCCAGCTGCTCGGTCTTGCCGAGCGGGCCGACGGCGTTCGTATCTTCATCGGCTCGGAGAACAAACTGTTCTCGCTGTCGGGTTCCGCGTTGATCGTGTCGCCCTTCGAGGACACCGAGCAGAAGATCGTGGGCGTGCTCGGCGTGATCGGCCCGACGCGGCTTAACTACGCCCGGATCATCCCCATGGTCGACTACACGGCAAGGTTGCTCGGACGCCTTGTCCCTTGATTTTTGTCCCGCCACGGTCGATATCCGGCTCTGAATTTCAACGCAATCACTTCGCCGAGCCGACAATGCCCGACGACAAGACCGATCCGCGCGAGGCCGACGGGGATCAGGCCACATCTGCCGATTCCGCCAAGGCCGAAGCGCAAAAGGCAGACACGAACGATTCCGACCGGCTCGGCGCCGACCTGAACGCACTCCTCCAGGAGAACGCCGAGATGCGCGATCGCCTGCTCCGCACCATGGCCGACATGGAGAACTTGCGGCGCAGGACCGAACGCGAAAAGGCCGACACGGCGCGCTACGCCATCTCCAATTTCGCCCGCGACGTGCTCACCGTCGGCGACAATCTCAAGCGCACCATCCAACACGTGCCGCCCGAGGCCGCAGCGCAAGATCCCGCGCTCAAGAACTTCCTCGACGGGGTCGAGATCACCGAGCGCGAGCTTCTGAACGTGCTTGAGCGCCACGGCGTCACCCAGATCGAGCCGCTCGGACAGCGCTTCGACCCCAACACCCAGCAGGCGATGTACGAGGTTCAAAACGCCGACGTGCCCGAGGGGACCGTGGTCGACGTGATGCAGGCCGGTTACATGATTGGCGACCGTTGCCTCAGGCCGGCGCTGGTGGCGGTGGCCAAGGGCGGTGCCAAACAGGCGGCACAGGCGCAAGACGACGGCGGCGCCCAGCCCCGAGCCGCCAACGACGACTTCCCTCCCGGCGACTGATCGACTTCCTCTCCACCTCATCGCCTGGCTGATCCGGCGATCTAGGGCCGCAAGCTGTGACCTGGTGCCCCTTCGTGCCCGGCTCAAGGCCGGGCATGAAGAGACTAGGGCTTGGTCACACGGCGGAGGGTGAGGTTGAATCTGCCGCCCTCGGCCAGGAGGTCGGAGCTGCCGGGCAGGATGCGATCGATGCCGTGATAGGCGAGCCGGTCCTCGCCATCAAGCACCACCACATCGCCTGACTTCAGTTCGAGCGCGCGGATCGGGCCCTTGCGCGTGGTCCCGCCCACGCGGAAGATGCCGGTGTCGCCCAACGACACCGAGACTACCGGCGCTGAGAAATCCGCCTCGTCCTTGTCCTGGTGCAGGCCCATCTTGGCGGAGGCGGCGTAGTAGTTGACGAGGCAGGCCTCGGGCGGCGCGGGATAGCGGGCAACCTCATTCCACAGATCGAGGAGAACGCGCGGCATGTTCGGCCAAGGCTTGCCGGTCACGGGATGGGTCGCCTGATAGCGATAGCCGCGCTCCTTGTCGGTCACCCAGCCGAGCGGCCCGCAATTCGTCATGCGCACCGACATCTCCTTGCCGGAGCGCGGCATGGTGGGGACGAAGAGCGGAGCCTCGGCAATGATCCGGCGCAGCTCGCCAAGGAGCCTCCTTTGCGCGGGCGCGTCGAATTTGGCCGGAAAATGCTCCATGCGACTTGACTTTACTCTGCCGTAAGGCTGCCTACGTTGGGGTTATTAAATAGCTCGAGGCGGCAAGACAAAGGAGCGGTCCACGTGGCGGGCGAGGCGCGCAAGCTCAATCGCGACGGCTACGTTCACGCACGCGAGGCCGGTGAATATCAGCGCCTGCGCGACCAGGCCCTACTATGGCAAGGCGCGACCGAGGCGCTGCTCGACCAGGTCGAGCTTGGCCCGGGCATGAGCGCACTCGACGTGGGATCGGGCCCGGGCGCGGTGATGCGGCTGATGGCCGACCGTGTCGGTTCCGAGGGAAATGTCACCGGCATCGAGATCGACGCCAATCTCGGCGCGCAGGCGATCGCGGCGCTCCGCGCCGAAGGGGGCACCACATTCGCCCAGATCAACGCCGATGTGCTGACGATCGACAAAGTGCCCGGCGCCCCGTTCGATCTCGTCTATTGCCGGTTCTTCCTCATGCACATGCAAGACCCGGTCGCGGCGCTCGAAAAGATGCAAGGCTGGGTCAAGCCGGGCGGGGTGATCGCCGCCCAGGAGTACGATTTCGGGTCGATCGCGGTCGAGCCGCTTTGTCCCGCCATGGCCGAGTTCAACCGCCTGTTCGAGGGCGTGTTCAGAGGTTATGGGCGCAATCTGAGAGCCGGCCGCCAGCTTCCCATGCAGTTCGAGGCGGCGGGGATCGGCCTCCCCGACGGCACCACCGCCGAGACGAAGTTCATACCGCTCAAGGAGATGGCCGCGATGCTGATCGGCGTTTACCAAGGGCTCTTCGCCTCGGCCGCCGAGCTCGGCATCGGGGATAGAGCGCGCGCCGAGTCGTTCAAGAACGACATAACCGCAGCGGCGGAGGACGGGCGCTATTACTGCATCACCCCGATCCTGATCGGCGCGTGGAAGCGCCTTGCATGACGGGCGCGAGCACAGCGCCGCGCAATTGCCCGCTTCTCCTTGCGGGCCATAGGGTTGCCACCTATATAACCGCGGAACCCCCGCCGGTTGAGTCGGCGGGCTTACCGAAATATTTGGGGACCGACGCTCCACGTGCACGAGGGGAAACCGGGTGCCGCTTCAGGGCCCGCGCGGTCTGCTAGAAAGAGAGGTCGTAAATGGCGAAAGTGATCGGAATCGATCTCGGCACCACCAATTCATGCGTTGCGGTGATGGAGGGGAAGAACCCCAAGGTCATCGAGAATGCCGAAGGCATGCGTACCACGCCGTCGATGGTGGCCTTCACCGATGACGGCGAGATTCTCGTAGGCCTTCCCGCCAAGCGACAAGCCGTCACCAATCCCGAAAACACGTTCTTCGCCATTAAGCGCTTAATCGGTCGCCGCTGGGACGACCCGATGGTCGAGAAGGACAAGAAGCTCGTCCCTTACAAGATCGTACGCGCCTCGAACGGCGATGCCTGGGTCGAGTCGCACGGCAAGCAATATTCGCCCTCGCAGATCTCCGCCTACATCTTGCAGAAGATGAAGGAGACTGCCGAGTCCTACCTCGGCCAGAAGGTCGAGCAGGCGGTGATCACCGTTCCCGCCTATTTCAACGACGCTCAGCGGCAGGCGACCAAGGACGCGGGCAAGATCGCAGGGCTCGAGGTCTTGCGCATCATCAACGAGCCAACCGCGGCCGCTCTCGCCTACGGCCTCGAGAAGAAGGCCGGCGAGACCATCGCCGTCTACGATCTCGGCGGCGGCACGTTCGATATCTCCATTCTCGAGATCGGCGACGGCGTGTTCGAGGTGAAGTCGACCAACGGCGACACGTTCTTGGGCGGCGAAGACTTCGACATGCGTATCGTCGATTACCTCGCTAACGAGTTCAAGAAGGAGAACGGCATCGATCTCAGGAGCGACAAGCTCGCGCTGCAGCGCCTCAAGGAGGCCGCCGAGAAGGCCAAGATCGAATTGTCTTCAACGCAGCAGACCGAGATCAATCTGCCGTTCATCACGGCCGACAAGTCCGGGCCGAAGCATCTCACCATGAAGCTCACGCGCGCCAAGCTCGAGAGCCTGGTGGATGACCTGATCCAAAAGACCATCGGCCCGTGCCAGAACGCGTTGAAGGACGCAGGCCTCAAGGCCGCCGAGATCAACGAGGTGGTGCTGGTCGGCGGCATGACCCGCATGCCGAAGGTGGTCGAGACGGTGAAGAATTTCTTCGGCCGCGAGCCGCACAAGGGCGTCAACCCCGACGAGGTGGTCGCGGTCGGCGCCGCCATCCAGGCGGGCGTCCTCCAGGGCGACGTCAAGGACGTGCTGCTCCTCGACGTGACCCCGCTCTCGCTCGGCATCGAGACCTTGGGCGGCGTGTTCACCCGTCTTATCGATCGCAACACCACGATCCCGACCAAGAAGAGCCAGGTGTTCTCGACCGCCGAGGACAATCAGAACGCGGTGACCATCCGCGTCTTCCAGGGCGAGCGCGAGATGGCGGCCGACAACAAGCTGCTCGGTCAGTTCGATCTCGTCGGCATTCCGCCCGCCCCGCGCGGCGTGCCGCAGATCGAAGTGACCTTCGACATCGACGCGAACGGCATTGTCAACGTGTCGGCGACCGACAAGGCGACGGGCAAGGAGCAGTCGATCCGCATCCAGGCGTCGGGCGGTCTCACCGAGGCCGACATCAACCGCATGGTCAAGGAGGCGGAGGCCCACGCGGCGGAAGACAAGAAGCGTCGCGAACTGGTCGAGGTGAAGAACCAGGGCGAGGCGCTCGTGCATTCGACCGAGCGCATGTTGAAGGACTACGGCGACAAGGTCCCGGCCGGCGACAAGGCTCTGGTCGAGAGCGCCGTCGCCGACCTGAAGAAGGCGCTCGAGGGCGAGGACCAAGACACGATCAAGCAGAAGGTCGACGCTCTGGCGCAGGCCTCGATGAAGCTCGGCGAGGCGATGTACCAGGCGAGCCAGGGCGCGGCCGGAGGCGGCGCCGGTGGCGGAGCACAGGCCTCGGCTTCCGGCGACGAGAAGGTCGTCGACGTCGACTTCGAAGAGGTCAAGGACGACGACAGCAAGAAGTCGGCATAGGGTTCACGGCAGGGCGTCGGAGCGGAAGGACCGGCGCCCTCGCCCAAACAGAAGAGGGCTTCTGCGCCGCAAGGCTGAGCGCGGTGTAAAGGGCCGGAGGGGCGATGGCTAAACGATGCTACTACGACGTCCTGGGCGTATCGCGAAACGCTCGTGACACCGAGATCAAAGCTGCATTCCGCCGCCTCGCCAAGGAATGTCACCCTGATCGCTGCAACGGCGATGCGGATGCCGAGAAGCGATTCAAGGAGGTCAACGAGGCCTACGAAGCCTTGAAGGACCCGCAGCGCCGAGCGGCCTATGACCGCTACGGCCACGCCGCCTTCGACAGCGGGCTCGGCGGCGCCGGCGCGCACGGCTTCGGCGCCGATTTCTCGGCCTCAATGTCGGCGATGTTCGACGATTTGTTCGGCGAATTCATGGGCCAGAGGCGTCCGCGCCAGCGCTCGGGCCGCGAGCGGGGCGCCGATCTTCGCTACAACATGGAGATCACGCTTGCCGAGGCCTACGAAGGCAAGACGGCGCAGATCAGGGTGCCGACCTCGGTCAGGTGCGATGCCTGCTCGGGCTCGGGCGCCAAGGCGGGCACCTCGCCCACGTCCTGCCGCACCTGCGGCGGCATCGGTAAGGTGCGCGCGAGCCAGGGCTTCTTCACCATCGAGCGCACCTGTCCTTCCTGTCAGGGACGCGGCGAGACGATCGACCATCCCTGCCCGTCCTGCTCGGGCGCGGGCCGCGTCACGCGCGAACGCACACTCTCGGTCACCATTCCGGTCGGCGTCGAAGACGGCACCCGCATCAGGCTCGCCGGGGAAGGCGAGGCGGGATTGCGCGGCGGACCGCCCGGCGATCTCTACATCTTCCTGTCGATCAAGCCGCACGAGTTCTTCCAGCGAGACGGCGCCGATCTGTTCTGCCGCGTGCCGATCGCCATGACCACGGCGGCACTCGGCGGCGACATCGAGGTGCCCACCATCGACGGCGGCAAGACGCGGGTGAAGATCCCCGAGGGCACCGAAAGCGGCAAGCAGTTCCGCCTCAAGGGCAAGGGCATGCCCGTACTCCGCTCGAAGCAGCAGGGCGATCTCTATATCCAGGTCGAGGTCGAAACGCCGAAGAACCTGTCGCGCAAGCAGCGCGACTTGCTCAAGGCCTTCGAGGAGGCGTCCAACCCGAGCACGAGCCCGGCTTCGACCGGGTTCTTCGCGCGGGTGAAGGAGTTCTTCGAGGGGATCGGCGAGTAAGCCTACCCTTCCCCCTTCACTTTCCGTAAAGTGACGAGGCCGCGTTTGGTGCGGCGCCCGTCCCTGCGCCACAAGGCGCGAAAGCAAGCGAGACCGAGATGGCCGCCGAGCCCGCCTTGCGCGATGACAAGACGCAACGCGCGGAGCCGGCGCGGCCGAGCGGCGCGCATGATGCCGCCCGGGCGGCAAAGATGGCGGCGGCCGTGATCGCGGTCGTCGCTGCCTCAATCGGGCTTTGGTATGCGCGGACCGCGATCCTGCTCGCTTTCGCCGGCATCCTGCTCGCCATCGTGTTCTACGGCGCGAGCAAGGCACTTGCCGAGCTGACCAAACTGCCGCGCTTGCTGATGCTCGCGGCCGTGGTGCTGGCGACGGCGATCTTTCTCATCGTCGTGTTCGCAGCCGCGGGCCCGACCCTCACCCAGCAGATCGCTCAGCTCGCGCGGAGTCTCGCCATCGGCGCCGCTAGCCTCACCAAGGAGCTTGCGAGCTTCGCCGATCAGACCGCTTTCCTGCAGAACATCGACCTCGTCGAGGTCGTCGGCAAGTTCTTGAGCCCGTGGGGCATCGCGACCGGCGCGACGTCGGTCGCCTTTTCCATCGTCGGCCTGCTCAGCGCGGGACTGATCGTGATCTTCTTCGGCGTCTATTTCGCCGCCGATCCCGACACCTACATCGACATCGTCGCTCGGCTGTCGCCGCCGCACCGGCGCGCGGCCATCCTCGAGGTGACGTACGAGACCGGCGACCGCCTGCGGCGCTGGCTGATCGGCCAGGGCATCTCGATGGCAACGATCGGGAGCCTCACCTATATCGGGCTTCTCATTCTCGGTGTGCCCATCGCCTTCGTGCTTGCGCTATTCGCAGGGCTCGCCGGCTTTCTGCCCTATCTCGGGCCGATCATTGGCGCCATCCCCATGGTCTTGGTCGCGGGCGGGGAGAGCCTCGATCTCGCGCTGTACGTCGTCGGACTCTATGTCATCATCCAATTCCTTGAGAGCTATCTGCTCACGCCGCTCATCCAGGCGCGCGCAGTGTCGATGCCGCCCGCGGTCGTGATCCTGAGCCAGCTCGTACTCGGCGCCGTGTTCGGCCTCTTGGGGCTTGCGCTCGCGACGCCTCTTGCCGCAGCTTCAACGGTGCCGCTCCGTTATGTCTTCGGCATGGACAGGCGCGTGCCGGCCAGGACCGAGGCGTCAAAAAGCTAAGGAGCGGTTGATGCGTCTTCTGTTCTTCGCCGGAGCCACCCGCGAAGGCTCGTACAACAAAAAGCTCGCGCGGCTCGGCCAGCACATCGCCGAGGCGAACGGCATCGAGGCGGTGTTCGTCGATCTCAGGGATTATCCCATGCCGATCTATGACGGCGATCTCGAAGCCCGCGAGGGACCGCCGGAGAGGGCGCGCGAGTTCAAGGCGCTGCTCTGCGAATTTGACGGCGTGTTCATCGCAAGCCCCGAATACAATTCCTCGGTCACACCGCTGCTCAAGAACACGCTCGACTGGGTAAGCCGGGTGAGGGAGAAGGGCGAGACTGGGCTCGAAGTGTTCAAGAGCAGGGTATTCGCGATCTCGGGCGCCTCACCGGGTTATTATGGCGCGATGCGGAGCCTGCTCACGCTTCGCCAAATTCTCACCATCGGACTCGGCGCGCTCGTGATCCCGGAGCAGATCGCCGTGCCGCGGGCGATGGACGCCTTCGATGCCGACGGCAGCCTCAAGGACAAGGCACAGCAGGAGTTGTGCAAGAGCGTGGTCGAGGCGCTCGCCGTCGCCGCGCGAAAATTCGGGAAGAGCGGATAATGAGAGGCTGGCGTCGTCCAACTTTGAGAGGAAGAATCCATGCGCAGAATCATCCTCGTGCTACTCGTGACGGCGATACCGCTCTGCATCGTCGGCGCCGACCTTCATGCCGCAAGCAAGCTTTCGCGTTACACGCAGATCAAGGTGTGCCTCACCAGCATCGGCTGGTGCAGCGATTACATGAAGAGAACGCCCGAATCCTCCAGTTGCGTGTGCCGCAACCATCAGCAGAATCCGGGACACGTGACCTCGCTACTCGGGGTCCGTGCGGGTCTCCCTGAAATCGATTGAGACCTCGACGTGCGGGCCGGGCCGCGCAAGTTCGGAATGTGCTCGACGACGCCGGCCAAGACGCTGTAGCTAACCCTCCCATGAGCGAAGCCAAACGCCGGCTGATCGTTGCCCTCGACGTGCCGAGCGTCGATGAAGCGCGCGCGCTGGTCGAGGCGCTCGGCGACAGCGCCGGCGTCTACAAGATCGGGCTCGAGCTCCTGTTCTCGGGAGGCCTCGCGCTCGCGCAAGAGCTCACCGGCCGCGGGCGCGCCGTATTCGTCGATGCCAAGCTGCTGGACATCGAGGCGACGGTCGAGCGGGCGACCGCCGCGATCGCGCGCATGGGCGTTGCTTTCCTCACCGTGCACGCGCTCGACAAGAAGACGCTTCACGCTGCGGTCCGCGGCCGAGGCGACAGCGCGCTCAAGCTGCTCGGCGTGACCGTGCTCACCAATCTCTCTGAGTCCGATCTCATCGAGCAGTGCGTCCGCCATCCCCTGCCGGAGGTGGTGCTGCATCGGGCGAAGCTCGCTCATGAAGCCGGCTTCGACGGCGTGGTCGCATCGGGCCATGAGGCGGCCTCGATCCGCAGGGCCTGCGGTCCCGATTTCCTGATCATTACGCCGGGCGTGAGGCCGCAAGGGGCGCCCAAGCAGGATCAGGCGCGGGCCATGACGCCGGCCATGGCGATCCAATCCGGCGCCGATTATCTCGTGGTCGGACGGCCCATCACCCGCGCGCAAGACCCGCGTGCCGCGGCCGAGGCCATTGCCGCCGAGATCGCCGCGACGCTGGGTCAGTAGCCGACGACTACACTCGTCATGCCTCGCCTTGTGCCGGGCATCTACGTTTCCTCTTGATTTGCGAATCGTGGATGGCGGGGACAAGCCCGGCCATGACAAGCTGTCTTGTTAGTCGGACTTGAGCTCGGCGAGGCGGGCTTCGATCAGGCGGCTGAGCACGCCTGCATCGCCTTCGATCAGAATCTGCTTGGCGCGCGATTTGCCGCCTTGAGCGACCGACACCGACGAAGGCGGAACCTTGAGCCAATGGGCGATGAGGCGCTCGAGCGCATCGTTGGCGCGTCCCGCTTCCGGGGCCGCCCGCACGCGCGCTTTCAGCACGGTCTCCTCGCCGAAGACCTCGATACCGACGACCTCGTCGCGGCTCGATTTCGGCGTGAGCCGCACCGGGAGGATGACGCCTCCGCCGGTATGACGAAGCTTGAGCGTGGTCAAACGCCCGAGGGTACGAACAGCGGCAGGATCCAGCCGAGCAGCACCACGTCGCGGATGAACAGCAGGCCGAGGATCAGGATCACCGGCGAGATGTCGATGCCGCCGAGATTGGGCAGGATGCTCCTGATCGGGCGCAGCGCCGGCTCGGTCACCCGGTAGAGCATATCGGCCACCTGGTAAACGAAGCGATTGTTCGTGTTCACCACGTTGAAGGCGATCAGCCAGCTCAAGATCGCGCCCGCGATCACCACCCAGATGTAGAGGTCGATGACGAGAACAATGAACGAAATCAATGGCACCATCGACAAACCTCCTCGCTTCGCGCCGACCATGTAGCGGACAGGCGGCGAAAAGGGCAAGCGCAGACTCCCCTCCCGCGCGAGGCGAAGGTTCAGCGGTCCTCATGGGGATCGTGGCAAAAAGTGCGGGAACTCGGCGCTGGCCTCAGCGACTTTGCAACGCCGGTGTCTCGGGCAGCTTCGACTTGACGCCCGGTTTCGGCTTCCCGGGACCCATCGTCCCGCCGGTGTCCCCTTGCATGGTTACAACGGTGACGGTCGAGATTTCGTTGCCCTTGTCGTCATAGCAGGTCGTCGTCGTGCAAACCCGGGTCTCGCCCGTTTTGGCGTCGATGCAAGGGTTCGACTTCGTCTTGCAGTTGTTCTCGCCGGCACTCGCGGAAGCGGCGAGCGGCAGCAATAAGGCCGCAGCCAGGCCCAAGTGGCGCATGTGAATGTCCCTTTCACGCCGACAAATGGGGCTTCGGACATCATAGCCGGTCCCTGGCCTGTTGACACTTGACAGATGCCGCCCGAAATCTGACACCTGACGCCGGTCCGGGGCCGTAGCTCAGTTGGGAGAGCGCAGCAATCGCACTGCTGAGGTCAGGGGTTCGATCCCCCTCGGCTCCACCATTAATCCCGGCGAGCCTACTATTGTCGCTGCTATTGTCGCTAATTGTCGGGAATTGCGACTAAAACGCTCCCCGCTGTCCATCTCATTGAGCTTGGCGAGTGACTGCCCGCAAGCAGTCGTTGCGTTGAGCATTACAGCCGAGCATACAGTCACGGTATGCGGCGGTCTTCGGGTCTTCCCCCGCACAGATTCCCAGGCAGCCTGTGGCGAGTCTTTCACAACATGCTCTCGTCGTGCAGTTGCCTGGCACCCACTTCGGTTTGCTATGGCTGGCGCCAGGCGCAAGCAAGAGCACGCCGAGCATTACGCCTATCGAGCATGCAAGCGGCGCATCCCGCATGACTCAGGACCTTTCGAGAAAGAGGCTGGGGTCCAAACGGCGAGGTTCAAACACCCAGCCCTAGCCAGCTCGGGAAGATCGCCTTGCCTTTTCGGCTGGCCCAACAACAACGCGTCGCGTCCCTGCCCCGTTCCAGTCTCGCGCAACATGAGCAGCCGCTAGAACCCGGAAATGGCCGCGTAGAGATGGTTCGACAGATAACTCAAATGTATAGTGGAAAGGACCAAGAGACTGAGACGCGGCCTCCTCGCCGTCATCCAAGAGGAAGCATTCATGTGCAAACTAGGACTCAGCGTGTGGTTGGCGTTCTGTCTTTCGATTTTCGGTGTGTCGGTGGCCATCGCCACGGCTCCGCATGCTAACAGCCCCATGCCAGTGTCATCGGCGCTGCCGGTCGAACAGGCGGTGATGAAATTCTGCGGCGGGGCGTCGGGCAGATGCTACCGGAAATGCGATTCCAACCCCGATCTCAGCAAGCGCGTCTGCCACTGCTATTGCAAGCAGGACGACGGCACGATCTGGACGAAGTGGTGAGCCTTCCGCAGTGACGGCCCGGGCATGACGGCGATCCGCCCCAAGGCCGTGAGCTTCGCAGTCGGCGACAAGCGAACGGTGTCCGGCCTCCTCATCGCGCCCTCGCAAGCGCGCGCCTGCTACGTGCTGGCGCACGGTGCGGGCGCCGGCATGACGCACCCTTTCATGGCGGCGATCGCCGACGGACTTGCCGAACGCGGCGTCGCCACGTTGCGCTATCAGTTCCCCTATATGGAGCAGGGCTCGAAGCGCCCGGACACCCCAAAGGTCGCTCAAGCGACCGTGCGCGCCGCCGTGCTTGCAGCATCGAACCTCGTCCCGGGGCTCATCCTCGTCGCCGGGGGCAAGTCATATGGCGGCCGCATGACCGCTCAGGCAGAGGCCACCTCGCCGTTGCCCGGCGTTCTAGGGCTCGCGTTCCTCGGGTTTCCGCTTCACCCCGCAGGAAAGCCGTCGGATGAGCGCGCACTACATCTGTTCCAGATCACGATCCCGATGCTGTTTCTTCAAGGAACGCGCGACGCCCTCGCTGACACCAAACTGTTGGAGCGACTGGTGCGGAAGCTCGGTGCCAAGGCGACCCTCAGGCTGTTCCAGGAGGCCGATCATTCCTTCCATGTCCCGGCGCGCAGCGAGGGGACCGACGCGGTTGTAAGATCGGAGCTGCTCGATGATCTCGCGGCCTGGATCGGAAAGCTGAGCGGCTGAGGAGTTGCGCCTCAGCGCGCGATACGCCGCGCGTCCTTGGAGGCGGCTTCGGCCTTGGCCTGTCTCTCGGCGGCCTTGGTTTTGGCGTGCGGCATAGAAGCTTCCGGCTTCGGCAGCGGGCGCGGCCATTGCAGATTGCCTTCGGCGTCGCGCACGCGGAACAGGAGCCCGGCGAACGGCACGAGCAGAAGCTTCGGCACGAACGGCGCCACCAAGGCGGCGAATTTGTTGAACAAGCCCGGCACGATCACCTTCCGCCCGCGCATGAAGTTACGGTAGCCGATGCGGGCGACGTCCTCCGCGCTCATCGCCGGCAGGTACTGCACGTAGCGCGAATATTCGGCGCCAGCCTTGGCGTGCATCCCGGTCGCGATGGTGCCGGGCGCGAGCGAAGAAATGCGGATGCCTGTGCCCATCGTCTCGTAGGAGAGCGAGCGGGTGAAGGAGAGCACGAAGGCTTTGGTCGCGGCGTAGGTCGCCTGATACGGCACGGGCATGAAACCTTCGACCGAGGCGACGTTGAGCACGCCGCCCTTATGGCGCGCGATCATTCCAGGCAGGAGGCGGCGGGTGAGGTCGATCACCGCGCTGACGTTGAGATCGGCGATCTTACGGAGCTTCTCGGGATCCTGGTCCTGGAAGAACCCTGCGGTCATCAGCGCGGCATTGTTAACCAACATTTCCGCATAAAGGCCCGCACTTTCGAGCGCCTCCTCGACCTTGGCGCAGCCCTCCTCGGTGCTGAGGTCTGCGGCGAGTGTCCGCACCTCTACGTGATACGCGGCCGACAACTCTTGCGCCGTCCGTCTGAGCGCCACCTCATCGCGGGCGACGAGAAGTAGATCATACCCGCCGCGGGCGAACTCCTCGGCCAAGGCGCGGCCAAGACCATGCGTGGCGCCGGTGATGACCGTCGCGGGAGCCAATGAATCGACACTCTTGCTCAGTCTGTTCATGCTTCGTCCAAAGCGCTCGGACCCCGCCCTCCGGCTTCAGCAGGCAAGCACATTTGCCACGGTAAGCAAACAGCTAATAGCGCCTGGTGCGAGACAGATTGAAGCGTGCGTCTGCCGAGTGATGTGCGCCGAGGGACTGGGAAGCGAAGCTTCTCATGGTTAGTGTTCAGCGGAATTCGTGCTATTTCCGGCGTGCCCGAAGGCTAGGGCAACCCCAAGAGGGCCGTCTCACAATGCCTGCAACCCGTTACACGCGCACCCTTCTTGCCGGCCTCGCTGGTGTTTTTATCCTTTCCGGTCAGTCGCTTGCGGCGATGACCATGGGCGAGGCCATCAAGCAGGAGGACGCGAAATATCTCAGTGCCCCCGACGTCACGCCGAAGGACGATGCGCCCAAGATCGAGGCCGGCGGCGGCGAGGAAGATACCCCACCCAAGCCGCAGGAAATTTCCCAAGGCACGGTAAAGGCCGCGCTCACCTACACGGAACAAAAGGGCGATGACGGCGAGGTCACGCGCATCCCGATCGTCACCATCTTCGCCGACGGCAAGGAGGTGGCCAAGCTCGAGGGCGAAGAGACGTTCTACGCCGATCCTCCGGTGAGCCTTCAGATCGCCGAGCTCGATCCATCCAACCAGACGCCCGAAGTCGTCGTCTCGTTCTATACCGGCGGGGCGCATTGCTGTTCGCAGACGAGCGTAGTGGCAAGCTCCGCCGACGGGTCCGGGTGGAAGACGATCGACGTCGGCGAGTTCGACGGCGGGCCTCTGCTCGCGGCCGATGTCGACGGCGACGGACGCTACGAGTTCGAGACGCGCGACAACGCCTTCCTCTACGCCTTCGCCTGCTACGCCTGCTCGACGGCGCCGCTCCAGCTGTTCGGCATCGACAAGGGCGAGGTCAAGAACATCACCGCTGAAGAGCGGTTCAAGCCGGCGCATGCCGCCTATCTCAAGGGGATGATCAGCGAGGTGCCAGAGGAGGAAACCGACGCCAACGGCTTCCTCGCGGGCTATGTGGGCGAAAAGAGCCTGCTCGGCGAAAGCAAGGGTGCCTGGGCGCTCATGCTTACCTACTACGACAAGTCTTCGGATTGGGGGCTCGAAGCCTGCGACAAGCCGCTCAACGACGACGGCGAATGCCCAGGGCAGACGATCAAGCTCTCATTCCCAGACGCGCTCGAACGCATGCTTAAGGAAAATGGTTATAAGGTAGAGAAATGAGCCCAAGCTCCAAGGATTGCGGCCGGCGAACCGGCCGGAACCCTTGGGGTTCGGGTCCCGTTCTGTTTCGGCGGAGCCCCACCCGTCCAGGCCTCCCGCCATCCGAGGAGTAGCGAGTATGGCACCCCGCGCATTCTGGACCGGCCATTTGCGGCTTTCGCTCGTCAATATTCCGGTCAAGCTCTATCCCGCAACCAGCTCGGAGCGGCGCATCGAGCTGCATCAGATCCACGAACCCACGGGGAAGCGCATCCGCTACCAGAAGGTCGCGCCGGGCGTGGGTCCCGTGGAGAACGAGGAGATCATCAAGGGCTACGAATACGAGAAGGGCAAGTACGTCCTGATCGACCCCAAGGAGATCGACGATCTCAAGCTCGAGGCGAAGCAGACCATCGAGCTGGTGCGCTTCGTCGACGAGGGCGCGATCGACGACCGCTATTACGAGACGCCCTATTACCTCCTGCCCGACGGCGAGCTCGCCGACGAGGGCTACATGATCGTCCAGAAGGCGCTGAAGGACACCGGCAAAATCGGCGTCGGACAATTCATCCTGCGCGGCCACGGCAACATCGTCGCCATCAAGCCGTTCGGCAAAGGGCTCCTGCTCGAAATCCTGCGCCATGCCAACGAAGTCCGCGCCGCCGAGCCCATCTTCAAGGAGATCGCGGAGACCAAGGTCGACAAGGAAGCGCTCGATCTCGCCAAGGAACTGATCAAGCGTAAGTCGGGCAAGTTCGAGCCCGAGGAGTTCAAGGACCAGTACAACGAGGCGGTATGGGAGTTGATCCAGGCCAAGCTCGAGAAGCGGGCGCCGGAGATCGCGACCGAAATCCCCGGCACCGCCAAAGTCATCAACATCATGGATGCGCTCAAGAAGAGCGTGCAGCAGGGCAAGGGCGCTGCGCCCGCCAAGGCTCCGGCCAAGCGGGCGGCGGCCTCGGCCAAGGCGAGCGGCAAGAAGACGGCAAAGAGCGCGCCCAAGCGGAAGTCGGCCTAATCCATGGCGCGTATCGAAGCGAAAGATCCGCTTGCCGAGTACAAAGCGCGGCGCGACTTCGCCAAGACTCCGGAGCCCGGGCCTAAGCGCGGCAAGTCGAAGGGCAACAGCTTCGTCATCCAGAAGCATGCCGCCACCCGCACCCATTTCGATTTTCGCCTCGAGCATGACGGGGTGCTGAAGAGTTGGGCTGTCACCAAGGGCCCGAGTCTCGATCCGAGCCAGAAGCGCCTTGCGGTCATGACCGAGGACCATCCGCTCGAATATGGCGGCTTCGAGGGCGTCATTCCCAAGGGTGAGTACGGCGGCGGTCCGGTAATGATCTGGGACGCGGGCACCTGGGAGCCGATCGGAGACCCCGACGAAGGCCTCGCCAAGGGAGACCTCAAGTTCCGTCTACATGGCAAGAGGCTGAACGGCGAATATGTGCTCGTGCGCATGAAGCCGCGCAAGGAGGATCGCGGCCGGCAGAACTGGCTCCTCATCAAGAAGCGCGACGAGTACGCGGGCGATGGCAACGAACCCACGCAGGAGTTCGACACCAGCGTGAAGACCGGCCGCACCATGGATCAGATTCTGCATGGCGAGTCCGCCGTGTGGACCTCGAACCGGGCTCAAAAAAAAAGCCGAACGGTGCGCAAGCCCGCGGCGCAAAAAGCGCGCGCGGCAAAACCGCGGGTCGCGTCCCCCGTGCGAAAGGGCCGGCGTTCGTAGAGCCGGAGCTCGCCACGCTCGTCACCGAGGCCCCCGACGGGCGTTCCTGGCTGCACGAAGCGAAATATGACGGCTACCGCATCATCGCGCGCAAAGCGGGCGATGAGATCACGCTGTTCAGCCGGAGCGGGCTTGACTGGACGGTACGCTTTCCCCTGATCGCCCAGGCGATGCAGAGCTTTCCCGCCGAGAGCGCGATGATCGACGGCGAGGTCGCCTTCGTGCTTCCCTCCGGTATCACCGAATTCAAATCGCTGCAGGAGCACATCGACACGCCGCATCCCGCGATTCGCTACTTCGTGTTCGATCTGCTCAACCTCGAAGGCAAGGACTGGCGCAAGAAGACGCTCGTCGAGCGGCGCAAGCGTCTCGCCAGGCTGATGGCCGAGAAAGGCATCTCCAACTATCTCGTCTATGGCGACTATGTGGAAGGCTCGGGGCCGGAGTTCTACGCGCAGGCCTGCCGCGCCGGTCTCGAAGGCATCATGTCGAAGCGCGCCGACTCGCTCTATCGCTCGGGCCGCAGCAAAGACTGGCTCAAAATCAAGTGCCTTAAGGGCGAGGAACTCATCATTGGCGGCTACAGCCGCTCCGAGGTGAAGGGCAAGCCCTTTTCCTCACTCCTGCTCGGGAGCTTCGAGGACGGCAAGTTGGTTTACTCGGGGAAGGTCGGGACCGGCTTCGTACAGGCCGACTTCGACAGGCTCGCGCGCAAGTTCAAGCCGCTCGAGCGCGCGACATCACCGTTCGAGGAGGTGCCGGCGGCGGAGCGTAAAGGCGCGGTGTGGCTCGAGCCCAAGCTTGTCGCGGAGGTGGCCTTCGCCGAGCGCACGCGCGACGGCAGGCTCCGCCATCCGAGTTTCAAGGGTCTCCGCGAGGACAAGCCGGCGCGCGAGGTGCGTCGCGAGCAATCAGACGATGAGGAGTGGGGTATGGCTACGACGAAGACCACGCTCACGAAGAAGGCCAAGGCTCCAGTCTTCGCCGGAATCACGATTTCCAATCCCGACAAGGTCTACTACCCCAAGAGCGGCCTCACCAAGCTCGACATCGCCCGCTATTACGAGGCGGTCGCCCCCTTCCTCCTGCCCTATGTCGCGGGGCGGCCAATCAGCCTGGTACGTTGCCCCGACGGCATCGGCGGCCAGCATTTCTTCCAGCGCCACGCCATGAAAGGCATGAGTCCGGCGATCAAGCAGGTGCCGATTCCGGGGGGCGAGACCAATAAGCCCTATCTCTACATCGACGACGAGGAAGGCCTGTTCGGCCTCGTGCAGATCGGCACGCTCGAAATCCACGACTGGGGCGTGTCGCTCGATCACATCAACGAGCCCGACCGGCTCGTGTTCGATCTCGACCCCGACGAAGGGCTCGATCTCGCCACGCTGAAGGCGGCGGCCGTCGAGGTGCGCGACTTCCTCGACGATCTGGGCTTCACGAGCTTCCTCAAGTCGACGGGCGGAAAGGGGCTCCATATCGTGGCGCCGCTCACGCCGAAGCTCGGCTGGCCCGAGGTCAAGGCCTTCGCCAAGGCGGTGGCCGATGCGCTCGTGGAGGCGCGTCCCGACCGCTACACGGCGAACCCGCTCAAGAAGACGCGCGAGGACAAGATCTTCGTCGATTACCTCCGCAATCAGCGCGGCGGCTCGGCCATCGTCAATTATTCGACGCGCGCCAGGGAGGGCGCACCGGTCGCCTGCCCGCTCCGCTGGGACGAGCTTAAGGGCCTGAAGGCCGCATCGCCCTACTCGGTCCTGACGCTGCCGGCGCGCCTCAAGCGGCTGAAAAGCGATCCTTGGGAGGGATTCTTCTCGACCCGCAGGTCGGTCACCGCGAAGGCCAAGAAGGCGCTCGGCCTATAAGCCGTCGTCTTACTGCGCGGGCGCCGCGACGAGGTCGATCCAGAAGCTCCTGAACAGCACCGCCGACAGAACGAAGCCGAGGATCACGTTCACCACGACACCCGCGGTGAAGCCGAAGAAGGGCCTGGCGCCGACCTTGGCGAAATCGCGGATGCGGGTGGTGAGCCCGATCGACAGGAAGCAGAAGGTGAACGCCCACGAGCGCAGATCCTTGATCGGCGCGACGAGGTTTGGCTCGACCAGCTTCTTGTAGTCGGCAAAGCTGTAGCCGGCGGCGATCAGCGTCACGAGCGCCGAGGCGATCAGAAAACCGACCACGAATTTCGGGAAGCGCCACCAGATCTCGCGCGGGCTCGGTCGCGCGCCGCTCTCCTCGACCTCCCAGCGGGTGGTCGAGATCAGCGCGAACACGAAGGCCCAAATCCCGATCCAGATGTCGCGCCCGATCACCTTCATCAGCGTGAAGCTCGCAAGCGCGTGCTCGGTCGTGCCCTCGATTGCGCCGCCCGAGGCCTCGGCCATGCCGCCATAGGCCTGCGCCGCGGCAAGCCCGGTCGCATCGGCGAATTCGGAGTTGCCGATCCATGCGCCGGCGATAACGGCGGGGAGCGAGAGCGTCTTCGCCGCGAAGGGCAGCACGAAGATCATAACGATGGCCCAGAACACCACGATGGCAATGGCAATCGAGGCCTGCTCCTTGGTGGCCTTCACCGCGCCCGCCATGGCGATCGTTCCCGACACGCCGCAGATCGCGCCTCCGGCTCCGAGACAGGCCGCGAGCCTGCGATCGAGCCCGAGCGCGCGGCTTGCGTAGAAGATCACGGCGAAGGTCACCACCGAGACGATGGTGGCCTGGAGGAGCGCGAGCGGACCCGCCCAGACGATGAGCGTAAAGGGAAGCGTCGCGCCGAGGAGGACGATGCCGGTCTTGATGTAATACTCGACGCGGAAGCCGGCATCCATCCAGGACGGAAGCGCCACGACATTGGCGATGAGGAGGCCGACGACGAGCGCCACGAGCGGCGGCTCGAGGCTGTAGATGCCGGCCTCTTTCCATTGGCCGATCGAGAAGATGATCAGCGACAAGAGATAGACGAAGGCGAAGGCGGGCAGGAACTCGGCCGGCCTGAAGCCCATTGTCCAGGCGCTTATGCCGAAGGCGGCGGCCCACAGAGCGAACTGGGCCACGTACCACGGCCACTGCGCGGCGAAATGATCTTTGAGCGTGGCGAAGCTGTCCCAGCTTGCGGGCTTGACCGCGATCGGCTTGATACTACCCCCTGAAAGATAGGCGATGATCGCCGCAACGACGATGCCGAGCCCGAGCCAGACGGCCCACCAATCCTCCTTGGTCCAGAACTCGCCCAACCCCCGTGACGCAACGGGGCTCGTGCCGACTTCAGCGGGCGATTTGGCTTTACCTTTGGGCGCCATGGCGTTTCCCCCTTAAAGGCTTCCTCCTGCGATGATTCTTAGGCGGCGTGTTAGGGAGTCAATGGGAGGGTGCTGACGCGGGTTCCGAGACTGGGGACGCCCAGCCACAGCCGATCGATATTCTCCCCGAGGGAAAGACAATGACCGACGCTTCGCCGTGGCTTGTTCTGATCGCGCTTGGGGCCTTTCACGGGCTCAACCCGGCCATGGGCTGGTTGTTCGCCGTCGCGCTCGGCCTCTACCGGCAGAGCCGCCGCGTGGTTCTCGTCTCCCTCGTTCCCATCGCGCTCGGGCACGCGCTCGCCATCGCGCTCGTGGTCTATGCCGTGGTGTTTCTCGGCATGACGATCGACGAGAAAGCGTTCCGCATCTTCTCCGGCGTGCTGCTCGTTGCCTGGGGCCTGTTCCATCTTCTGTACCGGCACCGGCATCGCGTGCATATCGGCCTCCGCACCGGGTTGTTCGGGCTCGGGGTGTGGTCCTTCGTCATGGCGACGGGACATGGCGCCGGCGCCATGCTGATCCCGGTTCTGATGCCGCTCGAGCGCGCGGCGATGGCTCAGGGCGGCGAACACGCCCACCACATGGCCGCGACGGGGTCGCTGTGGATCGCGACGCTCGCCGTCATCGTGCACAGCCTCGCCATGCTCATCACGACCGGCATCGTGGCGCTCATCGTCTATCAATGGGCGGGGGTCGACTTCCTGCGCCGCGGCTGGATCAATCTCGACCTCATCTGGAGTGCGGCGTTGATCGGCATCGGGCTGTGGCTCCTTATGACATAGGCGTCGGTCCGAGTTCGGCCGGCCTGCGGCCTTGATGTCGATGGAACTTGAGATCACGATCACGGTTGAATTGTCGTAGCCACAAACTTCTCTGGCCAAGCTCCGAAATGCAGCGATGGTGGAGGCCGATGAAAACACTCTTACTCGCTATTGCCGCTCTAATCGGCATGACGAGCTTCGCCGATGCGCAGCCGCCCTGCGCTCCATTCCCCTGGTGCGCCTCGGGCAATTGGCTCGACAAGCACTGTTGGTGCTACCGGTACCGCGGTCCGCGATGGGGATACAATTGGGGGAACGATGGCGGATGGAACGATGATGGCGGATGGAACGATGATGGCGGGTGGTGGCGTGACGACGGGAACGGGAAGAAGCACGGCAAGCACAAGCACCACAAACATCACGATGACTAAAATCGCATAGGCGGCCTTAGCGACGCGTCGAGACGGCGA
>NZ_DASRGO010000187.1:0-12107 GCF_035650995.1 Methyloceanibacter sp.
CGCGCGCGGCGAGCAGCTTGGCCATGCCGGCCTCGAGATCGCAGCGCCGGCCCGCGTCTTTCTCGCGCGCGGCGAAATAGGTGAGCTGGCGCGCGATAAGAATCTCCGCCGCCATCATCGCGAGCTTGTCGGACACGCGCGGGAAGGAGATGATCGGCTTGCCGAACTGGATGCGCTCCATGCCGTAGCGGAGGCCGAGATCGAGGGCTGATTGCGCCACCCCGATCGCGCGCGCCGCGGTCTGGATGCGCGCCGCCTCGAAGGTCTGCATCAATTGCTTGAAGCCCTGGCCCTCGACGCCGCCGAGAAGATTGGCCGCGGGAACGGCGAAGCCGTCGAAGGAGATGTCGAACTCCTTCATGCCGCGATAGCCGAGCACCTCGATCTCGCCGCCGCTCATGCCCTGCGCCGGGAACGGATCCGCGTCGGTGCCGCGCGGCTTCGGCGCGAGAAACATCGACAGCCCGCGATAGCCCTTCTCGTTGGGGTTGGTGCGCGCAAGAACGGTCATCAGATCGGCGCGTGCGGCGTGCGTGATCCAGGTCTTCTGCCCGGTGAAACGGTAAACGTCGCCGTCCTTCACCGCGCGCGTGGTGAGGGAGGCGAGGTCGGAGCCCGTGTTGGGCTCGGTGAATACCGCCGTCGGCAGCACCTCGCCGCTTGCGATCTTCGGCAGCCATTCCTTCTTCTGCTCCTCGGTGCCGCCGTTCAGGATCAGCTCCTCGGCGATCTCCGAGCGCGTGCCGAGCGAACCGACCCCGATATAGCCTCGGCTCAGCTCCTCGGACACGACGCACATCGCCTCCTTGCCGAGGCCGAGGCCGCCATATTCCTCGGGCAGGGTCAGCGAGAACACGCCGAGCTCGCACATCTTGGTGATGAGCGGGAGCGGGATGTATTCATCCTTGAGATGCCACTCCTGCGCATGCGGCACGACCTCGGCCTCGGAGAAGCGGCGCATCTCGTTGCGGATGTCCTCGTAAGTCTGATCGAGGCCGGGGTCGCCGTAGTTGACGGCGGCGGCGCCTTGCGCGTGCTTGATCAATTCGATGGCGCGGGCGCGCGTCTCGGGCGTCACGCTCTCGATCAGCGGCCTGGCCGCGGCGATGAAGCCGATGAGGTCGTTCTCGTCCACGCCAAGCTCGTGCAGGCGCACGATCTCGCCCTGGCTCATCATCACCCCGCCGAAGAGCTGAGAGAGATATTCGCCGGCGCCGATTGCAGCGAGCAGCCGCTCCGTTTCGCCGAAACGGCCCTCGCCTTCCATGCGCTTGGCATAGCTCGCGAGCTGCTCGACGGCCGCAGCGTAAGTCGCAACCCAGGCAAGACCGTGTGCTGCGCGCTGCTCCCGCTCGAAGGCGGCGCCGTCGATCGTGCCGCCCTTCGATACCTTGTCGGATACGGCCTCAACCGCCTGCTGACGCAGGCCGTCGGCGGCCTCTGCGGCAGTGTCGAGGAGTGAAATCAGTTCTGAGGCGCTAACCGTTCCGGCGCTGCTCAAGGATTCGACGGCAGTCAAGTTCGGGCTCCTAGCTTGGAAAATGGCGGTTTGCGGGCACAACCAAGCCTGACCCGCGCATAGAGTCAAACCTGATTTCGCGGGCTATGGTTCGCCTGCCGCCGCCTCGTCCGGGAGGTCCTCGCGCCTGCCAGCGCGCCAAAGTGAGAGGGTTCAGGTCAATTTTCGCAACCAGGCAAAGAGCTTTTGCAGCCGACCTGCGCTTATCTCATTGCCATCGGTCTTCTCGACGACCCAACGTCCACTCCCGGGCATCGGCGAGCCATCGGGAGCATACGCATTCGCGTAATAATAGCGATAGGCGAGCCGCCGCGTGCCGGCTTCGATGAGGACATGATCGCGCGCGACCTCGACGCGGTCGATGGGCTCGAGCAATTCGCTCGCAGCTTCGTTTATCGCCGTGCACAACAGCCGAGCTCTTTCATATTGCGGCGCCATCATCGTGGTTTGCCTCGCCGCGCTGCCCGGAAACGTGCGCGTTGATTAGCCGCCGTGCATCTCGCGGCTCGCCTCGACCACGTCCTCGAAGGTGCGAAGCCCGGTGCAGGGCGCGCTCACGAGGACCGCCATGTTGCCCGGCCGGTGCTCGTTCTTCCACATGCGCATATGCGCCTTGGGAATTTGCTCCCAGGGGAAGACTTCGCTCATGCACGGATCGATGCGCCGCTCGACCACGAGCTTGTTGGCTTGGCTCGCCTGCATCAGATGGGCGAAATGCGAGCCCTGGATGCGCTTCTGATGCATCCACACATAGCGCGCGTCCATGGTGAGGTTGTAGCCGGTCGTGCCGGCGCAGATGACGACCATGCCGCCGCGCTTCACCACGAAGCACGACACCGGAAAGGTCGATTCGCCCGGATGCTCGAACACGAGATCGACGTTGACGCCCTTGCCGGTGATATCCCAGATGGCCTTGCCGAACTTGCGCGCTTCCTTGAGCCAAGCGTCGAATTCCGGCGTCCCGACCTTCGGCAACTGGCCCCAGCAGTTGAAATCCTTGCGGTTGATGACGCCCTTGGCGCCGAGCGACATCACAAACTCGCGTTTGTCCTCATCCGACACGACGCCGATGGCGTTGGCCCCGGAGGTCGCGCAGAGCTGGACTGCCATCGAGCCGAGGCCGCCGGAAGCGCCCCAGACCAGGACGTTGTGGCCCGGCTTCAGGGTATGCGGCCTGTGGCCGAACAACATGCGGTAGGACGTGGCAAGGCAAAGCGTGTAACAGGCCGCCTCCTCCCACGTAAGATGCTTCGGGCGCGGAAGCAGCTGGCGATCCTGCACGCGGGTGAACTGGGCGAAGGAACCGTCAGGCGTCTCGTAGCCCCAGATGCGTTGCGAGGTCGAGAACATCGGATCGCCGCCGTTGCACTCCTCGTCGTCGCCGTCGTCCTGATTGCAGTGGATGACGACCTCGTCGCCGACTTTCCAGCGCGTCACCTTTGACCCGACGGCCCAGACGATGCCCGAGGCGTCAGAGCCGGCGATATGGTAGGGGTTCTTGTGGACATCGAACATTGAAACGGGCTTGCCGAGCGAGGCCCACACGCCGTTGTAGTTGACGCCCGCCGCCATCACGAGCACGAGCACATCGTGCGAATCGAGCTCCCACGTGGGCACGACCTCGACCTGCATGGCTTCGTCGGGCGGCCCTTCGCGGTCGCGCCGGATCGCCCAGGCGTACATGTTCTTCGGCACGTGACCGAGCGGGGGGATTTCGCCGATCTCGTAGAGATCCTTGACGGCGCCGGCCGGCGCCGACGTAGCCGGAGAAACGGTAGCTAGCGACATTTCATTCATCCGATTGTCCCCCCCGTCGACGTGTTCGGCTCGTTTTTGCACTGCGGTAATTGTGTTCCATTCATCTCGCGACTGCAACATTTTTGGGGGAAGCAAGGCTTAACGCGCGGACGCGCCGCGAAGACGCCCTCCTCCCGCCCGAAACTCCACAATTCCGGCACGGTTTGGCCGGGCGCGGCAGGAGCGTTAGCAAAAAGATGGAGCCCTGCCCAGGGGTTAAAACGACATCTTTGTCACATCGCAACCCCCGACCGCGCGAGACGTTCCCTGGGCTTGGGGGCGCAGCCAGCCGATCTCCCGGCCGCCGAGGCGGCGGAAGGGCCTCTGCTTTCTCCCTTGGTAAGGGACGCGAGCCTATGGTTGCCGAACCGGGCCACCCATGCTTTTTTGCCGGTAAGCCGAACCACTCGAGCAAGTCATGAGCGAAAACTCACCGAAACGGGACAAGCCGTGGCTGTTCCGCACCTATGCCGGCCATTCGACCGCCAAGGCCTCGAACGAACTCTACCGGCGGAACCTCGCCAAGGGCCAGACCGGGCTCTCGGTCGCCTTCGACCTGCCGACCCAGACGGGCTACGACTCTGACCACATCCTCGCCCGCGGCGAAGTGGGCAAGGTCGGCGTGCCGATCTCCCATCTCGGCGACATGCGGCATCTCTTCGCGGGCATCCCGCTCGCCGAGATGAACACCTCGATGACCATCAACGCGACGGCCGCCTGGCTGCTCTCGCTCTACATCGCTCTCGCCGAGGAACAAGGCGCCGACCATGCCAAGCTCACCGGCACGGTGCAGAACGACATCCTCAAGGAATATCTCTCGCGCGGGACCTACATCTTCCCGCCCGGGCCGTCGCTCCGGTTGATCAAGGACGTGATCGTCTACACCAACCGCGAGATGCCGAAATGGAACCCGACGAATGTCTGCTCCTACCATCTCCAGGAGGCAGGCGCGACGCCCGCTCAGGAGCTCGCCTTCGCCCTCGCGACCGCCGAGGCCGTTCTCGACGAGGTGAAGAAATCGGGCGAGGTGCCGCCCGAAAAGTTCCCGCAGGTGGTCGGCTCAATCTCCTTCTTCGTCAATGCCGGCGTGCGCTTCATCACCGAAGTCTCCAAGATGCGCGCCTTCGTCGATCTCTGGGACGAGATTGCGCGCGACCGCTACGGCGTCGAAGACGAGAAGCTTCGCCGCTTCCGCTATGGCGTGCAGGTGAATTCGCTCGGGCTCACCGAGCAGCAGCCCGAGAACAACGTCTATCGCATCCTGCTCTCGATGCTCGCCGTCACCCTGTCGAAGAAGGCGCGCGCGCGCGCCGTGCAGCTTCCCGCCTGGAACGAGGCGCTCGGCCTGCCCCGGCCCTGGGACCAGCAATGGTCGCTGAGGCTCCAGCAAATCGTGGCCTACGAGACCGACCTGCTCGAATATGGCGACATCTTCGACGGCTCGAAGGAGATCGACCGCAAGGTCGAGGAGCTCAAGGAAGAGGCGCGCGCCGAGCTTGCCAAGCTGCAAGCGATGGGCGGCGCGGTCGCCGCCATCGACTACATGAAGGAGGCGCTGATCGCCTCCAATGCCGCGCGCGTGCAGGCCATCGAGAAAGGCGAGCAGGTGCTGGTCGGCGTCAACGCCTATACCGAGACCGAGCCCTCGCCTCTTTCGGCGGGCGGCATCGAGGGCATCCAGACCGTGCCGGAATCGGTCGAGATCGAGCAGGTCGCGGCCCTTCAAGCCTGGCGGCGCGATCGGAACGACAAGGCCGTGCGCCAGGCTCTGATCGACCTGAAGTCCGCCGCGGCCGAAGGGCGCAATATCATGCCGCCCTCGATCGCCGCCGCCAAGGCCGGCGTCACCACCGGTGAATGGGGCCAGGTTTTGCGCGAAGTGTTCGGCGAATACCGCGCACCGACCGGCATCCATGCCAAGCACGCGATCGACAAGGCGCGACTGGAAGACGTGCGCGAGGCGGTTGAGAAGGTCTCCGGCAAGCTCGGCCGCACCCTCACCTTCGTTGTCGGCAAGCCCGGCCTCGACGGCCATTCCAACGGCGCCGAGCAGATCGCCGTGCGCGCCACCGACGTCGGCATGGAGGTGGTCTATGACGGCATCAGGCTGACGCCGGCCGAAATCGTGCAGCAGGCGCGCGAGGCGAACGCCCACGTGGTCGGGCTCTCGATCCTGTCCGGCTCCCATGTGCCGCTCGTGCGCGAGGTGGTGCAGCGCCTGCGCGAGGCGGGGATGGGCGAGGTTCCGGTCGTGGTCGGCGGCATCATCCCGCCCGAGGACGTCAACATCCTCAAGCAATGCGGGGCGTCTGCGATCTACACGCCGAAGGACTACCAGCTCAACGACATCATGCTCGGCATCGTGAAGCTGGTCGACGCCAAGGCCGAGGCGCTGGTGAACGCGGGCGTTCCGGTGCCCCCGCTCAAGGCCCGCGAGAAGGTCCCGGTATCGGGTACCTAGTGCTTGCCGGTGTCGTCATGGCCGGGATTGTCCCGGCCATCCACGTCCTTAAAATCGTGGATGCCCGCGACAAGCACGGGCCTGACGAATTGATTTGGCCCGATTACGCACTAGAATCGGCGGCTTGAAGCAAAGGGGGGACCACCATGAACTTTCGCTTGAGCACGCCGCGGCGCGAGACCTTCCTCGTGTCCGTCGTCATCGCCGCCCTCGTCGTCCTCGGCATGATCGTGCCGCTGCCGTTCTTCACCGGCTACGCACTCGGGCTTCTGTTGATCGCCTATCTGATCCTGCTTGCCGGTGTCTTGATCGACACCCTCTAGCCGGCGAGCAGCGCGGGCTCTTCGCCCTCCCCTTCGCGGAGGAACCGGGCGAGCACGCGGTGAAGCTCGCGCCCTCTGATCGGCTTCGACGCATAGGCGTCAACGCCGGCGGCGAGATAGGCGCCGCGATTGTCGCCCCTGACCGAGACGAGGGCGACAAGCGGCACCTCGGCTGACGGCGTTTGCAGGGCGCGGATTCGCTTCGTGGCCTCGATGGCGTCGAGGTCGGGCATCTTCATGTCCATCAGCACGAGGTCGTAGCGCTTGGTGGCCAGGTTGAGCAGCGCCGCGGCCCCGGTCGCGACCATCTCGTAGCTCACACCGAATTCGTCGAGATAGGTCCCGAGCAGCATGCGGTTGACGGCGTTGTTCTCCACCACGAGCACTCGGCCCGAGAGCTTGGGCTGCCGCTCGGCCTCGCGCACGGGCTCGCTCGCGACGGCCTCCGCCTCGGCGAGGTCCAAAATCGGCTCGTCACACGCTGCCCCTTCCTGTTGCTCAGGCCGGGCGGCGGAGAACGCTTGCCCGGCGTGCCCAGCCATGAGGGTGAACCAATAGAGGCTTCCCTTGCCGGGTGCGCTGTCGCAGCCGACCTCGCCTCCCATCAGAAGAGCGAGCTTCCGCGCGATGGCGAGCTCGAGCCCGCTTCCCTCGCGCTCGGCGCTGGCCGCGCTCTGCACCTTGAGCACCGGCTTGAACAATTGCGCGCGCTCAGCCGCGCTATAGCCTCTACCGGTGTCGGTCACGTCGAAGCGGAGCCGCCACACCCCGTTCACGTCGATCGCGCTCGCGTGCAGCCGCACCGAGCCGTCGAATGTCGACCTGAGCGCCGTGTCGAGCAGCGTAATCAGCACCTGTCTGATGCAGAGTTCGTCGGCCACCACGAGCTTCGGGCAGCTCGCTCCGATATCGACGCCGCTGGTGAGACCTTTCGCGCTCGCGCGCGCCTGCAGCGCCGATCCGATCTCTCCGATCATCGCGTGCAGATCGAACTCCGAGCGAGCGAGATCGAAGCGGCCCGCCTCGAGTCTGGTGAGGTCGCCGATATCGTCGACCACGCTGCGCAAGCTCTGCGACGACTGCACGATCATATCGGTATAACGGTGCTGGGCGGGATCGAGCGGGCTCAAGCGCAGCAGATCGCTCACCGAGGCGATCGTCTCGACCGGAGCCTTGAGCTCATGCCCGATCATGGCGAGAAGCTCGGACTTCGATCGCTCGGCGCCTTCCGCCGCTTCGCGTGCGCGACGCTCCTCGGCGAGCCTCTCGACCAGATTCTGGATCTGCGCAAAGAGATCGCCTGGCTCGAAGTCTTCTGGCCGCATGGGTGGCCCCGCCCGTTGGGTTACCTCCTGCCGAGCCTGGCACACATCGCTTAAGAGGAGGCTAAACTGCCGCCGCACCGAACTGTTAAGGAGCGAGAAAGCTCCAGGAATTTGGCCATTCGCAGGATCAGGACCAAGGCGGATCTCGCGGCGGGCGTGGCGGCCCTCGTCGCCGCCTGCCCGCATCTGTCGCGCGTGCATGCGGTGGCAGGCGACCCTCCGCTCCGCCGCCGCCCTGCGGGCTTCAAGGGCCTCGCCCGCGTGATCGTGGCTCAGCAGCTTTCCGTCGTAAGCGCCGCGGCCATTTGGCGACGCCTCGATGCCGGCCTTAGCCCTTTCACGGCGTCCGGCCTACTCGCCACGCCCGAGCGCGACCTGCGCCGCGCCGGGCTTTCCGCCGGCAAGATCGCAACGCTCAAGGGGGTGGCTACCGCCGTCGAGGACGGCACACTCGATCTCGAGGCTTTGACCCATGCGTCCGAGGAGGACATCCACGCGGCGCTCACCGCGCTCAAGGGCATCGGCCCATGGACGGCGGACATCTACATCTTGTTTTGCCTCGCCAGGGCCGACGCCTGGTCCCCCGGCGATCTCGCCCTGCAATACGCGGTGAGAGACGCGCTTGGTCTCGGCGCCCGCCCCGGGCTCGACGAGATGGTCGAGGTCGCGGAAGCTTGGCGTCCCTGGCGTTCGGTCGCGGCGCGTCTCCTTTGGGCGTATTATGGCGTGAGGCGGAAAGCCGCCTTGCTGCCTGCGTGATGTCCGTTGCAAACGAATGAGGACACCCATGCGTTCACTCATTGCCGTTTCGCTGATCGCCTTAGCCTGCCTCCTGATCGGTCCCCCCGGCTCTGCGCCGCTGGCATCGCCGTTGCCCCTTCGCGTTCAACCGCCCGCCGGCCTGGTCGCTCCCGTCGTGGACCTTCGTACCAAGGCCACCATCATCAATCACAAGCGGCTATGTGCCTGGCGCGAGAACAACGGCACGGCCTTCGGCAAGAGCGGCTTCTGCCATTGGGGCGATGACGAGCCGATCGGGTCCCCATGCACCTGCGAGCACACGGAAGAGCATAATCACATTGTGCACGCCGGCACGGTGATCGAAAAGCCGCGCGGCGGCGGCAGCTCTTCATCCGTTCATTGACCGAACTGCCGCAGTGCCGGCAGCGGATTAAGGCTCGAGCGCATCATTGACGACAAACTGCCCTCTCATGCCTTAGAGAGGGGGCATGATCGTCTGTTCCTGCTCCATGATCACCTCAAAGGACATCGCCGAAGCAGTCTCGGCGCTGCGCACTGCCGACCCCTTCGTGGTGCTGACCCCGGGAACCATCTATCGCTATCTCGGCAAGCGTCCCTCCTGCGGCAATTGCCTGCCGCTCGTCACCAAGCTCATGGTCGCCTATGACGAGGAGGGTCCAGGCGCGGCCGCCTCCGTGCCCCATCGCGGCGGGACCGAGGAGCCGTGACGGCGGAACTTCGCGGGATGATGCTCGTCAGCATCGAAGCTTTTTCGTTTGAGCGAGGCGCCTCGAACAGGCCATGATGGCGATAAAGGTTGAGAGGAGGATTGAAGAATGAAGGGGAACCCACGGGTCATCGAATATCTCAACAAGGCGCTCACCCACGAGCTGACCGCCGTCAATCAGTATTGGCTGCATTACCGGCTGCTCGATGACTGGGGCTTCACCAAGCTCGCCAAGAAGGAGCGCGAAGAGTCGATTGAGGAGATGCAGCACGCCGACAAGCTGGTCGACCGCATCATCTTCCTCGAGGGTTTTCCCAACATGCAGCACATCGATCCCCTGATGATCGGACAGAACATCAAGGAGATCCTCGAATGCGACCTGAAAGCCGAGTACAGCGCGCGGGCGCTGTACATGGAGGCGCGGGCCTGCTGCCGCAAGGAAGAGGATTACGTAAGCATGGACTTGTTCGAGGAGCTCCTCGCCGACGAGGAGGGCCACATCAATCACCTCGAGACCCAGCTCAATCTTTTGAACGAGATCGGCATCCAGAATTACGGCCAGCTCAACGCCGATTCGTCCGACGAGGCCGGCGAGAACAAGCCGAAATAAGCGCGCGCTGAATGGCACTCGCTCTTGACGGACCGAGGCTGCCGCCGGCTGCAGGCGGCGCGGCGAAGCAACTTGTCGTGTTCCTGCACGGCTACGGCGCCGACGGCAATGACCTGATCGGCTTGGGGCGCGAATGGGCGAGGATTCTGCCGCATGCCGCCTTCGTCTCGCCGCACGCGCCGGAACCGTGCGCCATGTCGCCCATGGGGCGGCAATGGTTCAACCTCACCTTCCGCGACGCGGGCGAGCTCGTGCGCGGGGTGAAGCATGCCGCGCCCGCGCTCGACGCTTTCCTCGATGCCGAGCTGAAGCGGCTCGGTCTAAGCCCGCGCGCGCTCGCGCTCGTCGGCTTCAGCCAGGGCACGATGATGGCGCTCGGCGTCGGCTTGACCCGCAACCCCCCGCCGGCTGCGATCGTCGGCTATTCCGGCGCGCTCGCCGCGCTCGAGGCCCTTCCGGGCGGACCGGGCGTCGGCCCCGCCATCCTCCTCGTTCACGGCGACATGGATCAGGTCATCCCGGTCGATGCCATGTTCCTCGCCCGCGAGCAACTCGCCAAGGCCGGGCTCCCCGTCGAGTGGCACGTGGCTGAAGGCATCGGCCACGGCATCGACGGCGAGGGGCTGCGGCTTGGCGGCGCGTTCTTGCGCCAAGCCTTCGCCAGCGCGGGGCACTGAGCGCCCGTCCACCGCGGCAAGCTACAGCATATGGGGCCCTTCACATTCATGACATGGGCCTATAGTATGCCGCGCCATAAGGAGGCTTTTTAAGCCCGGGTGCGACGGGCAAGACCGAGGATTGATCGCCTTGAACGTCGCAACCGCATCGGCCGCCCCCGGCACGTTCCCAGCCCTTGTCCTCAACGCCGACTACCGGCCACTGTCCTACTACCCGCTGTCGTTATGGGGCTGGCAGGACGCGGTGAAGGCCGTCTTCCTCGACCGCGTCAACATCGTCTCCGAGTACGATCGCTCCGTCCGCTCTCCCACCTTCGAGATGAAGCTGCCGAGCGTCGTCTCGCTCAAGAACTACGTGCGGCCGGCGCTCTATCCCGCCTTCACCCGGTTCAACGTGTTCCTGCGCGACCGCTTCACCTGCCAGTATTGCGGCGACGACAAGGACCTCACCTTCGATCATCTCGTGCCCCGCTCGCGCGGCGGGCTCACGCGCTGGGAGAACGTGGTCACGGCTTGCGCGCCGTGCAACCTGATGAAGGGCGGCAAGCTGCCCGGCGAGGCGCACATGCACCCGGCGCAGAAGCCCTACCGGCCCACGGTGTTCGAGCTGCACCGCAACGGCCGGCTGTTCCCGCCGAATTACCTGCACGAGAGCTGGCTCGACTATCTCTACTGGGATACCGAGCTCGAGCCGTAAGCAATCAATCGGCGGGCGCTCCGAAGCCCAACTGGTCAATCACCTCATCGAGCGTTCCCGCCGCCGTTTTGCTGACGGCTTTCGTCTCAGCGGCAGGCCGTCCCAACCGCCGCTCCGGATAGATCAAGGCGAGAAAAGCGGCGAGCCGGTCGACCGGCATGTCGTTGATGCAGGCGCGCACCGCGGTCGATCCGGTCAACCGCATCTCGCGGCCGCTCCTGAGCGCATCGCTCTTGATGTCGACCACCATCTTCGCGGCCATCGCCGGCGCGTCGACCCAACACACTGAACAATCGGAATAGCAAATGATTGCGCAGGGACTGTCGCAGGATACCCCGCAAGCTGAGCAGCCCATTTCCCCCTCCCCCCATGGTTGCGGTCACGCGAATCTAAACTCACAGGCGACAATCGAGTTCCGGTAGTGGGCTAGTTTGAATGTGGCAAATGGCTGTGACAAATGTGCATCTAAGGCCCCGATTTGGAGAGCTAACTTTATGGATCAATTGTAATTTCTCTGTCCTTGAGCGCCCGCGGTTTGATGCGTATA
Source organism: Methyloceanibacter sp. (assembly GCF_035650995.1). Taxonomy (GTDB): domain Bacteria; phylum Pseudomonadota; class Alphaproteobacteria; order Rhizobiales; family Methyloligellaceae; genus Methyloceanibacter. The sequence continues at coordinate 11,425 of NZ_DASRGO010000187.1, forward strand.
TTCCGGCATCAAGCAACTGCCCTTACAATTGCACGTTAACGGGTATCCAGTACCGTGCAAGCAATCAGCCCGAAAGGAGTGGAGCCATGCGTATCCGTGAAGGATGGTTTGGCTAATCGGGTTCCTGGGGACGCCTCCCCGGTCCCCGACATTGCCGAATATGAAGGCGCCGATTCATGACTGAGTCGGCGCCTTTGATTTTGGGGACAATAACGCAAGAGGCGTTCGTACTGGGTCTCACAGGGGTAGCCGCAATCTGGATCGGGATTGCAACGTTTCGGCTCGGCGTGCGTACGATAAACGAGCAACGAGCGATAGCAGCCACACGTCTAACATTCGAAACCGTCCACGGAAATAATTGGGATCGCGACTACATCGAGAAACGCATAGAGTTCATCAAGCTTCGCGATTGCGGGGACGGACTTGCGCTGTACGCCAAACCTTCGTCCGATCGTGCAACTGACACTGAAAAAGCCCAACACAATAAGAACGCGAGCACCATTCGTGCCATCCTCAATGACTATGAGACCATAGCAATTGGGATACGCCGAGGGATTCTCGACGAAGAGTTCCTTTATCGCTACATGCGGTCTCCACTAGTGAGGGATTGGGTGGCTGCCAGTCCCTATGTTGTCACGCTTCGCGCCGACTACGGAATCCCGCAGATATATGTCGAGTTTGAG
>NZ_DASRGO010000188.1:0-53140 GCF_035650995.1 Methyloceanibacter sp.
CCCAGTCTTTCCATCACCCATACGCTCAAGGCCGCAATCTCTTGGGAGGAATCGTTTTCCCCAGGGATCAGCAGCGTGGTGATTTCGAGCCAGGTCTTGGTCTCATGCTTGACGTAGACCAGCGTGTCGAGCACGGCCTCGAGAGAACCGGTGCAGAGATTGCGGTAGAACTTCTCGGTGAATCCCTTGAGATCGATATTGGCGGCGTCCATGGCGTCGAAGAACTCGGGCCGCGCCGCCTCGCCGATATAGCCGGCGGTGACTGCCACGGTCTTGACCCCGGCTTCGCGGCAGGCGGCGGCCACGTCCACGGCATATTCGAGGAAGATGACCGGGTCGTTATAGGTGAAGGCGACCGAGCGCGCGCCGCTTTCGACCGCAGCCCGCGCAATTGCCTCGGGCGAGGCGTATTGCTGCAGCCGGTCGTCGGCGCGGGCCTTCGAGATGTCCCAATTCTGGCAGAACTTGCAGGTGAGGTTGCAGCCCGCGGTGCCGAAGGACAGAACCGCGCTTCCCGGCAGGAAGTGGTTGAGCGGCTTCTTCTCGATGGGATCGAGGCAGAAGCCCGACGATCGGCCATAGGTGGTGAGGACAATGCCGTCGTTCTCGCGCGCCCGCACGAAGCAAAGCCCGCGCTGCCCCTCGTGCAACTTGCACTCGCGCGGGCAGAGGTCGCATTGCACGCGGCCGTCGGCGAGCCCGTGCCAGTATCGGCCGGGCACCGTCGTGCCGATATCGATGTTCTCCATGCTATGAAGATGGGCAGGTTCCGGTCGGAGTCAACGGCTCCATGTCTGCACCTAAGCCTCATAGCGGCGCCAGACCGCCAGCGGTTGCCGGGAGTTTCTACCCCGGTGAGCCGCATGCGCTTGAAAACATGGTCGGGGCCCTGCTCGGGGAGGTTCACGCGTCGGGAAAAGGCGATCTTCTTGGGCTGATCGCGCCTCACGCCGGATATATGTATTCGGGCCCCGTGGCGGCGAGCGCTTTCGCCGAAATCGCCGGCGCACGGCGCAGTTTCGCGCGCGTACTCCTCGTCGGTCCACCGCATTACGTCCCGGTCGGCGGAATTGCCGCCTCTTCGGCGGCGAGCTTCGCCACGCCGCTCGGTGACATCGCCGTTGACGAAGAGGCGGTTGCCTCGCTGATCCACGCCGGTCTCGTCAGCTTCGACGACCGGGCGCACGCCCCCGAGCATTCGCTCGAGGTCGAGCTGCCCTTCCTTCAAGGTGTGCTGGGAGGCTTTACCTTAATTCCGCTCCTTGTCGGCGATGCCGCTCCGCAACAGGTTGCTGACGTCATCCGTGCGGTGATGGACCGGCGCACCCTCCTCGTGGTGAGCACCGACCTGTCGCATTATTTGAGCGACCGCGAAGCCGAGGCGCGCGACCTCGCAACCGCCTCGACCATCGAGCGCCTAGACTACGCAACACTCGGTCCCTACGACGCGTGCGGCTACGCGGCGCTCAACGGCGCGCTTTGTGCCGCGCAACAGAACGGCTGGCGCGTCGCGCGCCTCGATTTGCGCAATTCTGGCCGCACGAGCGGCGATCTGAGCCGCGTCGTCGGCTATGGCGCTTGGGCATTCTCAGCACCACGCGCTTGATGGCGCCGCAGCTCAACTCCGCGCGCGTTCGAGCGGCTTCGCCGCGGCACTCCCCTCTGGCGCAAGTTCGAGCGGCACGCCTTCGGCATGCTTGGAGGCGCGGATGACGAGCGAGGTCTTCACGCTCGCGACGTTCGGCGCCGCGGTCAGCTCATGAATGATGAAATCTTGGAACGCGCTCAAATCGGGCGCGACGCATTTCAGCAAGAAGTCGATCTCGCCCGAAAGCATGTAGCAGTCGCGCACGATCGGCGAGCTCCGCGCGCGTTCCTCGAAGGCGATAAGATCGGCCTCGGCCTGACTGTGCAGCTTGATCATGGCGAACGCCGTGACGTCGAAGCCGAGCGCCTTGTCGTTCAGGATAGCGGTGAAGCCCTTGATGATGCCGGCCTCCTCGAGCGCCCGCACGCGCCTCAGGCATGGCGGCGCCGAGATGCCCACCTTGCGCGCAAGCTCGACATTGGTGATGCGCCCGTCGGCCAACAGCTCGCGCAGAATGCGCCAATCGGTTGCATCGAGGCGCGCACGGCGCATGTTCGACCTCTCGTTCGACCGGCGAAGACCAGCGCATGCTGGACTGTGAAAGCCCGCGCGCGCTAGAAGGCGGCTGGGCACGCTCGGAGGGGTCACCCAGCCTTCGCGCAATTTTACGTCCTCTAACCGGAAGAATCGAAAAGAAATTGAGCGTCCATCATTCCAAAAATTTTAGCCAAGCCGGGGCGACCCCAGGGGCGGTGCCAAGTTCCGGCTCGCAGTCGAGCGGCGCCGAAGCTCTCATCGCCGCGAGCCGCAAGGCGCGCGCCGAGAAGACGTGGATCGTCACCGACGGCTCGGTCGGCATGGAAGCGCAAGGCATCGCGGTCGCCGAAGCCGTCGGGCTCCCCTTCGTGCTGAAGCGCGTCCGCGTCAAAGGCGCGATGAGGCTCCTTCCCGCCAGGCTTCAGATCTATCTGCCGCCGCGCTGGCTGCTGCAATTCGTGGCCTCCAGCGAGCCGCTCGGCGAGCCATGGCCGCGCCTGGTCATCTCCATCGGGCGGAGAAGCGTGCCGATCGCCCTTGCCATCAAGCGCGCCGGCCACGCCTTCGGCCTCCACATCCAAAATCCCAAAGTGCCGCCGCAGCTCTTCGACCTCGTTGCCGCGCCGGTCCACGACGATTTCGAAGGGCCCAATGTCGTCACCACGTTCGGCGCCGTGCACAGCGTGACCGGCACAAGGCTGGCCGAGGCGGCGAAGCGCTTTGCCTCGCGCGTCGAGCCGCTCCCCCACCCCCGTATCGCCGTTCTGCTCGGTGGCGAAAGCGCCGCCTTCAGCTTTCCGCCCGAGCTCGCCGCCGGTCTCGGCCGGAAGCTCGCAAGCCTTGCCCGCGACAGCGGCGGGTCGCTGCTCGTGACGCCTTCGCGGCGCACCCGCTCCGATTCGCTCGAGGCCTTGTCGGCGGCAATCAAGGACGTGCCGCACTTCGTCTGGGACGGCACGGGAGACAATCCTTATTTCGCCTTCCTCGCGCTGTCCGACGCGATCCTCACCACGGAGGACTCGGTCAACATGGTCACCGAGGCGGCGGGCACCGGCAAACCCGTCTATGTCGAGCGGCTCAAGGGCAACTCGCGCCGGCTTGCCCGCTTCCACGAGCTGATGCGCGAACGCGGCGCGACTCGTCCCTTCGAGGGCAAGCTCGAACGATGGACCTATACGCCCATCAACGACACGGAGTTGGTCGCCTCCGCCATCAGGCGTGCGCTCCACCTTGAAACCAAAGCATAATTCGCCGATCGCCAAGCCCTGCTGCATGGGCCTCCTTGCACCGGAGGGCGCTTGCGCTTACCTCTTGCCAACCTTCGCGCATTAAGAGGGGGCCCCATGCCATCGCGCCACGCCAAGATGATCATCGTCGGCTCAGGCCCTGCCGGCTACACGGCGGGCATCTATGCCGCGCGCGCGATGCTGAAGCCGCTCCTGATCGAGGGCATCCAGCCCGGCGGCCAGATGACCATCACCACCGACGTCGAGAACTATCCGGGCTTTGCCGACGTGATCCAGGGACCGTGGCTCATGGATCAGATGCGCGCGCAAGCCGAGCATGTCGGCACCGAGATCATTCACGACCACATCACGGAAGCCGATCTCGGCCGACGCCCATTCCTGCTCAAGGGCGACAGCGGCACGCATTACAGCGCCGATACGTTGGTGATCGCGACCGGCGCCCAGGCACGCTGGCTCGGCCTTCCCTCCGAGGCCAAGTTCAAAGGCTACGGCGTTTCGGCGTGCGCCACCTGCGACGGCTTCTTCTATCGGGGCAAGACCGTGATCGTGGTCGGCGGCGGCAACACCGCAGTCGAAGAAGCCCTGTTCCTCGCCAATATCGCCAACCAGGTGATCCTCGTGCATCGGCGGGGCGTGCTCCGCGCCGAGAAGATTCTCCAGGAGCGTCTGTTCAAGAACGAGAAGATCAATGTGATGTGGAACACCGAGCTCGACGAGGTGCTGGGCCACGACCATCCTCTCGGCGTCACCGGCGTCAAGCTGAAGAGCACGCTGACCGGCGAGATCGTCGAGCTTCCGATCGACGGCGTGTTCATCGCCATCGGCCACACCCCGCAGAGCGAGCTGTTCAAAGGGCAGCTCGACATGAAGCCCTCGGGCTATATCATCACTCATCCCCGCTCGACGGCAACCAGCGTGCCGGGCGTCTTTGCCGCGGGCGACGTCGCCGACGACGTCTACCGCCAGGCCGTCACCGCCGCCGGAATGGGCTGCATGGCAGCGCTCGATGCCGAGCGCTACCTGGCCGGGATCGAGCCTATCGCCGAAGCCGCCGAATAGCGCCTCCTGAACCACGGACATTGCCAAGCCATGCGCCGTCGCATAGCTTGGGCGCCGCGGGGGCAATGACGCCGGGAGGTGGGGCCGGCGCTCTTCTTGGTGCGCGACTTGGAGGGCGAAACTTCGATGATGTACCTGCGGATCGGAGTGGCGGCTTCGCTTGCGGCCGCTCTGGCTCTTGCCACGCCTGCCTCGGCGGCTCCTTGCGGAAACACCGCGGCGGGATTCGAAAACTGGAAGGCCGTGTTTGCCAGGGAGGCGCAGGCGCGCGGCGCCGGCCCTCAGGCGATCTCGGCCTTGATGAACACGACCTATTCCGTCGGCACCATCCGGGCCGACCGCGGCCAGCACAGCTTCAAGCTGTCCCTCGATCAATTCATGGCCAAACGCGGAGCGGCCGCCATTGCCGCCAAGGGAAGGTCGCTGAAAGCGGCCAACGCCGCCCTGTTCAATGCGATCGAGAAACGCTACGGCGTGCCGCCCGGGCCGCTCCTGACCATCTGGGGCATGGAGACGGGCTTCGGCTCATTCATGGGCAATCAGCCGACCGTCTCGGCCGTGGCGACGCTCGCCTACGATTGCCGCCGTCCCGAATATTTCACCGATCAGCTCTACGCCGCGCTCGAACTGGTCGATCGCGGCGTGATGAGCTCGCAGACCCGCGGCGCGATGCACGGCGAGGTCGGTCAAACCCAGTTCCTGCCCAAGAATATCCTGCTCTATGGCGTCGACGGCGACGGCAACGGCGTGGTCAACCTGAACACCAAGGCCGACGCGCTCGCCTCGACCGCGAACTTCCTCAAGGGCCATGGCTGGATCAGGGGCGCGGGCTATCAGCCGGGCGAGCCCAATTTCGCCGCCATCCAAGGCTGGAACGCGGCGAACGTGTACCAGCAAACGATCGCCATCGTCGGCAAGCGCATCGACGGAAGCTAACCGCGTGTCGCGCCGGGCGCGTCGAGTTGCGGCGTTGCCTCAGGATTGGGCTTGTTTTGCCCCCTTGAGCGTAGTAGCGAGCGCGACCGCGCAGCACGGGTTGCGCCTCAGCCGTGCGATGAGAAGGGCATCCGCCGCTTCGATTTCGTTAGGCTGAACGGGCCGGCTCGTGCGATAGGGCATGGCGAAGCCGCTGGCGGTCGCCGCAGCGACGGAGATGACGTCCCGATGATCTCGCATGGTCTCCTCCGGTGTTCGCCGACAAACGCCTCAGGCAGCGGCGGGTTCCAGCGGCCTCGGTCTGCCAACCGCGTCGGATAGCCGATGGCAACGACGGCCCTCGCCTCCGACATCCTCAAGCGCTACCGCGTCACGAGCGGCGGCGGCTTCAAGCTCGACCGCTTCGATCCCGCCGATTGCTGCGGCCTCGATATCGAGAAGGACGAGGCCAAGGCGTTGCTTGCCGACGGGGTGAAGCGGCTCGCCAAGCTCCAGGACCGGCTCTACGCCGAGCATCAATGGGCCGTCCTCGTCGTGCTGCAGGGCCTCGACGCCGCCGGCAAGGACGGCGTGATCAAGCACGTAGTGTCGGGCGTGAACCCGCAAGGCTGCGAGGTGCATCCCTTCAAGGCCCCGAGCCAGCTCGAGCTCGACCACGACTTCCTGTGGCGCGCCGCGCTGGTCTTGCCGCGGCGCGGGCATATCGGCATCTTCAACCGCTCCTATTACGAGGAAGTCCTCGTCGTGCGCGTGCACAAGGAGATCCTCGAAAAGCAGGGTCTTCCGCCCAAGCTGATCACCAAGGACATCTGGGCCGAGCGCTACGAGGACATCAACGCCTTCGAGCGGCATCTCGCGCGCAACGGCACGGCCCTGATCAAGGTGTTCCTCCACGTCTCCAAGAAGGAGCAGCAGAAGCGGCTGCTCGAGCGCATCGACGATCCCGCCAAGCAGTACAAGTTCAACGCGGGCGACATCGTCGAGCGCAAGCTTTGGGATGCTTATCAGCAGGCCTACGAAGAGATGGTGCGCGGCACCGCCACCGAGTACGCGCCGTGGTACATCGCGCCCGCTGACAACAAATGGTTCACGCGCCTCGTCGTGTCTTCTGCCATCGTCGAGAAGCTCGAAGAGATCAATCCCCAACTTCCCACGCTCGACGAGGCGCAGATGCGCGCGCTCCAGAGCCTGCGCGCGAGCCTCGCCGGGGACTGACAAGGGGTGGCGCCGTGACCGACCGCGACAGCCAAATAAGCGGAAAGGCCCCGTCGCCCAAGGCGCCTCCCAGGAGCGAGGATTCGGGCGACAAGGGCCAATCCTCAAAGGCGCTTGCCCAGATGCTCGGCAAGCTGATCGCGCTCGTTCTTGTCGTCATCCTCGCCCTCCTCATCGAGCGCTATTGCAGCTATAAGCCTCCCGCCTTCGGTCCGGACGCGAAGATCTCGGCGATCGACGGCGACTCGATCCGCGCGGGTAACGGCGACGAATACCGTCTGTTCGGCATCGATGCGCCGGAGCTGCACCAGACCTGCAAGGATGCCAACGGCAAGTCCTGGCTGTGCGGCCGCGCGGCGAAGGCGAAGCTCACCACGCTTCTGAAGGCGGGCGGGGTGAATTGCGAGGCGCGCGCGACCGACAACTATGGCCGCATCGTCGCCGTATGCAGCGCGCAAGGCGTGCCCGACCTCGGCGAGGCGATGGTGAGCGCGGGCTACGCCATCGATCTCGGCGCTCCGGCCGGCAATCCCTATCAGGCGGCTGAGAGCGAGGCTAAGGACGCCAAGCGCGGCATCTGGCGCGGCACCTTCGACCGTCCGTCCGACTGGCGCCAGGCCCATCCCCGCGAGGGCGATTGAATCCGGCGCGGCCAGGGCGCAGGTGCGTCAACCGCAAAGCCCGATGAACTCGTAGCCCATGTCGCGGCAGAGGCAGCGCGCATCGTCCTCGCTGTCGGCCTCGATGACCACGCGAATCGAGCCGTCGAGGGCAAAGAACCGCACCGGCGATGGGACGCGCCGCCGCACCTCGACGACGCCCACGGCCACATGGCTCTGCATCCGTTCAGCGGCGATTCTTGGCATGGCAGAACAGCTCCACGGCTTGCGCCTCGTTCCTGGATTGTTCTCGCATGATTCGGGTGCGGAAGACAACGGCGTTGCCGCTCTCGATAGTCCGCTCGGGTCAGCTAACCGACGGCGGCCTCTTTCGGCCTTGCGGCAAGGATCGCGGCGAGCTCGTCGAGCGTGGCGATCGTATCGCGCAAGGCGGCCGCCACCTGGTCCTCGGTTTCGGCCTCGACCTTCGGCCGGTCATCGATGAAGAGATAGCCCTCGAGAATCTCCAGCGCGCGTTCCATCGAGGCAACCGCCTCCTCGTTCTTCTTGATGTGATCCTTGCTCGAGCGCTCGTGCCAGTCGAGCACGCGCGCGAGCATGTTGTCGGCGCCCTCCGCCTTGCGCCTGACCCGCGCGCGGAGCCTGGCGGCGCGCTCGATCGCGCGTGTCTGCTCGGCGATCGAGGCTTGGCGCCGGGCGATATCGTCGCAAATCGACTGCTCGATCAGGGCGCCGATATCGACCCCGGTCAGCTCTTGCTCGGTATGAATAAGAAGCCCGAGCTTCTGCGCGATGACCTCGATCGCGCTGCCGTCGAAATTGTCGGGCTTGGCCTGCTCGATCTCCCCGGTCGCGTCGTATTTCGCGCGCCGCTTGGGATCGCTCAACACCTCTTGGGCCATGGTAAGGGCGCTGAACGCCTCTGCCGACCCGCCTTTGTCGGGATGGACGACCTTGGCCTTGCGCCGGTAGGCCTTGCGCACTTCGTCCTTGCTCGCACCTCTCTTGATGCCGAGCAGGCGGTACAAATCGATCATGGGCATCCCCCGAACGTTCCCCTCCCTCGAGGGAACAACGCGCGAAGCCTACTCTTGGGTTCAGTTGTGGCCAAAATTTAGCGCGGGCGTGGGTTTCGCGTGGCCCGGCGGCGGGCCGAGGCGACGCCCCGTGCTCCCCTCGGGACCGGCAAATGTGTATGCTTGTGAGCGCGATAGACGCGAACGGAACAGGTAGGCACGTAACAGAGTACGGGGGATACAATGATGCGTCTTGTTCTTACTCTGATCTTTTGCGCATTTGCGCTTCATGCCGCCCAGGCGTCCGAGTCCGAAGGGCGCAGGATGCTGATTTTCGCCATCTATGGCGCGGCGGGCACCTCCGGCAGCGCGGCGACCACGACGGTCATCGATTTCACCACCATGGTGGCCTGCCGCGAGGCGCGGCTGGCCTTGCAGCACGACGAGCATCTGAACGCGCCGGGCTTCCACGTGTTCGCGACTTGCGTCGAACCGTGATGCGCTTGCGCTCAAGCAGCGAAGCGGTAGCGCGTGAGTGATGCGCTTGCGCTCAAGCAGCGAAGCGGTAGCGCATGAGTGATGCGCGGGGGTCATCTCCCGCGCAAAAAGGATAGGCGGCAGGCAGATGTCGGATTTCGACATCGCTCTTTCGGTGGCGCTCGGCATCGGTCTTGCCGCGGCGACCGGCTTTCGCGTGTTCCTGCCCATGCTCGTGGTCAGCATCGCCGCCAACACCGGCCACCTCCCGCTTGCCGCGAGCTTCGCCTGGCTCGGCACGACGCCCGCGCTGATCCTGCTCGGCGCAGCCGCGATCGCCGAGATTCTCGGGTACTACATCCCGGGCGTCGATAACCTGCTCGACACCTTGGCGACGCCCGCAGCGCTCGTCGCCGGCACGGTGATCTCGGCCGCGGTCATCACCGACGTCCCGCCGATGGTGAAATGGGCGACGGCGATCATCGCCGGCGGCGGCATCGCCGGCGTGATCCAGAGCACGACCGCCCTTTTACGGGTCAAGTCCACCGTGTTCACCGGCGGCCTCGGCAATGCCGCCGTCGCAACCACCGAACTCGGCGGTTCTTTGCTCGTGTCGGTCCTCGCCATCGCCGCCCCGCTCATCGCGCTTCTGCTGGTCGTCCTGTTTTTGTGGCTCGCGCTTCGCCTCCTGCTCAGGCTCACGCGGCGCGAGTCGCCGACGCCCGACCGCTGAGGCGCCGTACGCCGCCATCGCCAATTACTGCGCGAAGACCCAATAACGGCTTGCGCCCGCTACCACCGGCGACAGCCGCTTGCGCTGCTCCGGCCGCTTGCCGAAGAGAATGAGATCGCGGAGGTCGCCAAGCACCGAGCTCGAGTCGCCGTAATAGCTGTGGCCGATGAAATCGGCCCTGATATTGCTCGCATCGATGGTGTCGAGGCCTGGCGCGAGCGTGACCCCGCCTTCCACATCGCCAGCGCGCCGATAGCCGGCAAACGTCCTCGACGCCATCAGCGCATAATCGCCCGAGGAGGCGTAGAGCGTCGCCGCGCGCGTCGCGGTGAAGATCTTCGGCGCGATGTCGCGTCGAAACGTGTCGGCGTCGATGTCCGGCGCGGCGAAGATGATCTCTTTGAATTTCGGGCGGATCGAGGGGTCTTCGAGCACGAGCTCCTTCAGCGCGCCCGCGAGCACCCGGGAGCCCATGCTGTGCGCGATCAGGAAGATGCTGTCGGCCCCCGACTGCCTGGCGAACTGCTCGAGGAAATTCTTGAAGTCGACCACCGCCCATTCGGCGTTGGTCTCGTCCACCTTGTAGGCGGCGTAGCTCGCCTGCGACGGCCAGCTGTAGAACACCGGCACGCCGTCGAAGCCGAGATCATAGGCCATCTGCGCCGTGCGCCGCGCCGCGTCGGCGAAGGTCACGTTGTAGCCGTGCACGAAGATGAAGGCGAGCTTGCCGGGCGAGGCCTTCATCCGCGCGGTCACGTCCTGGTAGAAATTCGCCTGATCGGTTTCCGTCACCGACAACAGCACCACGAAATGCTCGGGATCGTTGCTGAACTCGAGCCGCCACACCGAAGGCGCCTCGAGCGCGCCCATGCGGTGGTCGCGCGGGATGCTCACCGTGCAGAAGCCCAAGGAAAGGTCTCCGCGATCGCCGGCATACACCTTGGCCGGATCGGTCTCGCCGGTCTTGGCACGGTCGGTGGCGTAGTACACTTTGACCACCGCGTAAGACGTTTGCTCAAGCTCGGCGAAATAGGGGCGCGGCGTCTTCTTCTGGATCTCGTGGACGGCGGCCCACAGCTCATCGGCCTCGGCCTTGCGGCCGGCCGCCTCGTAAAGGCCGGCGAGAGCCTCAAGCGTGCTGACGACGCCGTCGCTCTCAGGCCCGAGAGCCTTCTTGCGGATCACGAGCACGCGCTGGAACAGCGCCTCGGCCTCCTCGTAGCGCCCTTGGCTCTGATAAAAATAGGCGAGCGGGACGAGCGCGTCGGCAACTTGCACATTGTCCGAGCCGAACGCCGCCCTACGAATCTCGATGGCCTGCTTGAACAGCGCCTCGGCATCGGCGGCACGCTTTTGCGATGCATAGAGCTGGGCGAGCAGAAGGAGCGGCGGCGCGAAATCGGGCTGGTTCTCGCCGTAGCGCTCCTTGGCAAGGGCCACATAATGCTCGGCGAGCGTAACCGCCTCGGCCTCCTTTCCGCTCCAGCGCAGCTCCTGGATCTGGCGCGGCAGAGCTTCGAGCTCGTCCGAGCCGGCCGCGCTTTCGCGGATCGCCTTGGCCCGCTTCTCGAGCTCTTCCGCTTCGGCGCTGCGGCCCATTCTTTGATAGAGGTTGGCGAGATTGGCGAGGCTCGTTCCAACCAGCGGGTGATCCGGCCCGAGTGCCTTTTCGCGGATTTCGAGCGCCCGCTTCAGCAGAGGCTCCGCCTCGGCCAAACGCTCCTCGGCCGCGTAGAGCGAGCCGAGCCAGGTGAGGGCGGTGGCGAATTCGGGATTGTCCTCGCCGTAGCGCTGGCGTGCGAGCTCGACGTAGCGCTCGGCGAGCGGAACGGCGGCGGCGATCTTGTTCTCGCCGTAGAGCCGCTCGATCTCGTGGTTCAGACGGCCGAGATCGCCGGCGCTCTGCGCGTGCGCGCGGGAAACGCCGGCCGTGGCCGCGAGGAGGATCGCGAGGAGAAAGACGGTGAACGCGGCGGCCCGAACCCGCAAGGACATGCCACACCGGCAGTGGCTTCCGCTCATGCCCGCCTCCCATGCGGGGATTTGCGTCCCGCGGATGGAGACTTACGACGTTTTCGCATCATACCACTTGAGCCCGGTCAAAGCCCGCGTTTCGGCGGGCGCCGCATTCCAGCATCGGAGGGCCTTCATCTCTCCCCTTGCTGGGGAGGACTTTTCGGCCCCTCCGGGTGAGACTGGAGGGCAGGATCAAGCGTCTCGCCGCGTGGAACGCGCGAGGTCATGTCAAAGAGCGTAGGGTGGGCGGAGCCCACCGTCATTCCGCGTGGGCAACGTCCCGTTGCCCGCCCTACCCCCGGAGGGGGATGGCGCGCCGAAAAGCGCAAACCTATGGTGTCCGCATCTCCTTTTGGGAGACACGGCGGGCGCCTCTCGGCGCGCCACACACGCTCTTTATTGGCGCGCTACCGCGCTTCGCGCTCCTTGAGCGCATAAACGCAGCGTCGCACGCCGAGCGCGTGCTCATTTGCGGCGTTCTCACTACGACACCGGGCCCCGCTTCAGTTCGATCCTTGCGCCGGGAAGCGCAAGATCGAACCTCACAGCCAGCTCCTGGCAGGACCTCTTATTGGGTCCGGGGGGAGCTCCGTTGCCGCCCGAGCGCTCCGTTGCGACGGAGCCCGCAGGCGCCGCACCCCGTCCCGCTTCAACGACGCCTCGCGAAAGCGCCCCTCAACGGACGAGGTGAGGCAACGATAACCGAGGTTCGGAGAGCGGGGATATCTTTGCGACGTGAAATGCGCCGCAGACTCCCAACCTCCCTTGCGGGGAGGCCAGGCGCGAGCCGCTCCGTGCGCGGACCAAAGGCCGGCGGAACGAAATCAGGATTTGCGCATCATCCTCTTGGCGATGCTCTCCGCCTCGCGCGCATCCTTCTGCGACATGATCGGCTTGGAGCTCCAGCCCGGCCGCGACAGCGACGGGCCGCGCTGGCCTGGCTCGCACTTCGTCACCGGATGCGCCGCGATCTCCAATGCCAAGCGCGCCGCCTCCTCTTCCGGCGTCTCGCCGATCAATTGCCGCTTGTTCGGCTTACGCTGCAGCGGATAGGGCGTCGTCCTGTTCGATCTCATCGAGTCGAGTCTCCTGATGCCTGTGCGGCGCCGACCCTAACACGGGAAAGCGATGCGTCACGGCTTATATTGCCGCGGCAATGCGCCAATGACAGGCACTGCCAGAGCAACCGGCACCGAGCAAGCGGCTCTGGATACCGGCTTTTGCCGGTATGACGAAAAAGGCCCGGCGGATGCCGGGCCTTCGTTGCATGTTACTTTGTGAGTAAACCCTAAGCCGCCTTGGCGTAGTACGACTTAAGGCCGTTCATCACCTTCTGCTTGTCGAACTCCGCGCCCATGGCGAGCATGGCGTCGGCGAAGCGGCTCACGATCTCGCCGATCTGCTCGGGGCTGAGCTGGTTCAGAATGCCGATGCGGACCTGCACCGGCTCGGACAGCGTCGGCCAGATGCCGAAACCTTGCGCGCGCGCATTCGCCACGAGGTCCTTCTCCTTGCCCCTGAGCTTGCCGGGCAGATTGCACACGACAAGGCTCGGCATGTTCGAGGTGACCTCGCAGCCCATGGCCTCGACCGCCTGGCGCAGCGCCTTCTCGTGATAGACGTAGTCGGTAGCTTTGCGGCGCCGTCCGTAGCCCAAGATGATGCGGAGCGCCTCGTGGAAGGCCGCGACCGCGTAGCAGGAATGGGTCTGGTGGTAGGCGGGGGTGGGCACGTCCTTGCCGTCGATGATGCCCCAGTGACGCGCATCGAGGATGGGGTGGTTGACGTAAGTGCGGCAGCCGCGCTTCTTCACCATCTCGATGGCTTTGTCGGTGAAGCTGACCGGCGCGTAGGTCAGCGGTAGCGACAGCACGCCCTTCTGCGGACACGACGCCCAGGCCACCACGCCCGGATAATCGTCGATGTTGAAGTCGCCGACGCCGAGACTCGACACGGCATCGACGATGCCCATGACGCCATGCTTAAGGCAGGCGTCGTTGAAGCCTTTGAGATCGTTCACGCGTCCCGAACCCGTCTCCCAATGGGCCATGAAGGCCCACATCGGCTTGGCTGCCGCGAGCGCCTTCTCCACGATCTCGCCCGTCACCGACTTGCCATGCGGGGTCTCGACGATGGTGACGCTCTTCGGCTTGGGGTTGAGCGAATCGGCGGCGAGCTCTTCGGCGGTCGAGGCCTTCATGCGGATGGTGAGTGAATCGATCCCGGAGAAGGTGCCATTGGGGAAGGCCACGACCTTGTCGCCCGGAAGGATGAGGGAGAGCACGCAGTCGAGTCCGGAGAAGCCGGTGCCGGCGACGCCATAGGTATAGACGTTCTTGGTGCCCCACAGCTCGCGCAGCATCTCCTTGGCCTCGATCATGCCGCGCAGCACGTCCTTCTGCATGTGGTCGGCCACGCCCGACGCGGCGAAGCGCTCGAGCACGCGCGGGTCGGTGTTTCCGGGGCCGGGGCCCGCGGCAAGGGTATTGGGGATATCAAGCTGCGGATAAATCTTCGTCATTGGAACGCTCCGGGATGTCTAATGGTCGTCGCATGAATATTCGGCACCATCGTCTAGCGAGCCGCGCGACGGGCGGCAAGCCCGGCGAGGGCCAAAAACCAGGCTTTTAGGCGGCCTTGGCGCCGCGCGCCTGAAGAACCCGGTCAGCCTCCTTGCCGGTCAACTCGGCGAGATGGTCGAATTTGGCGTTGAAGGTGCCGACGCCGGAGGTCGCCGACCTGAGCTCGACGATCAGCATCTGGATCTCGGCCTCGGGGATATGCGCTTGCACCACGTCCCATCCCGGCCAGCCGGGACGGGCGTCGAAGCCCAGAATCTGGCCGCGATGCGAGGACACGATCGAATTGATCTTGGCGGTCGCCTCCGACGGCACTGCGATCTCCACCGCCATGATCGGCTCGAGCAGGACCGGCGAGCATTGCGGCATGCCCTCGCTCATGGCGATGCGCCCGGCCTGGCGGAAGGCCATGTCGGAGGAATCGACCGAGTGATAGGAGCCGTCGATCAGGCACACGGCGACGTCCACCACGGGGAAGCCGAGCGGTCCGTGCGCCAGATAGTCGCGCACCCCGATCTCGACGCTCGGGATGTAGTTCTTGGGCACCACCCCGCCGGTGATCTCGTCGGAGAATTCGAAGCCCGCCCCGCGGGGCTGCGGCCTGATGGTGACCACCACGTCGCCGAATTGGCCGTGGCCGCCCGACTGTTTCTTGTGGCGGCCGCGCACCTCGACCGACTTGCGGATGGTCTCCTTGTAGGGAATCTGCCGGGGCCTGGTCGAAGCGTCGATGCCGTATTTGCGGATGAGTTTCTCGAGCGCCACGCGCAGGTGCATCTCCCCCTGCCCCCACAGCACCATCTCGCCCATGTCCTGGCTGTGGCTGAGCGAGATCGAGGGATCCTCCTCGATGATCTTGGCGATGGCCGCGGTAAGCTTGACCTCGTCCTTCTTCTCCTTGGCGGCGACGGCGAGCCCGTAGACCGGGAGCGAGATGGACGCCGGCTCGATCTTCTTCACCTTGCCCTTGTCCTCGGTAAGCGTGTCGCCGGTCTTGACGCTGTCGAGCCGGCCGAAGGCGACCGTGTCGCCCGGCTTCGCCTCGCCCCGTTTCACCGGTTCCTGGCCCATCAGCGAGAAGATGCCGGAGATGCGTTCCTCGTCGGCACCGCCATGGACGGTCGTGCCGTCGGCGAAGGTGCCGGTCAGCACCCGGGCGAGCGACAGCTTGCCGCCGTGCGCGGTATGGAAGGTCTTGAGCACGTAGGCGCAGGACAGCGTCTTGTCGACGCCGAGCCGCTTCGCCGTCGTGGACACGAACGGCGCCTCGTGGCGAAGCGCCTTGAGCAGGCGGAAGATGCCGTGCCCATTCTCGGCCGAGCCGATCAAGACCGGGCAGATCTGTCCCTCGCGCAGCTCCTTGGAGAGGTCGTCGAACACCTTGTCGCGCGGCGGCGGTACGTCCTCGAGCAGTTGCTCCATCAGCGCGTCGTCGTAGTCGGCGAGCTTCTCGAGCATGGAGAAGCGCGCCTCCTTCTCGCGGTCCGCAAGCGTATCGGGAATGGCCATGACCTCGCTCGGCGCGTGCTCGCGATAGACATAGGCGCGCTCGAGCGCGAGATCGATGAAGCCGGTGACGATGTCGCTCTCCCAGATCGGGATCTGGCGCAGCACGAGCGGCTTTCCGCTCGCCGGCTGCAACATCGGGACGATGTCGCGCACGCGCGCCTCGGCCTTGTCGATCTTGTTGATGAATAGGAAATGCGGGATGCCGCGGTCCTCGAGCTGCTTGAGGATGAGTTGGAGCGCGGGCACCCTCTTCTCGTCCGGCTCGCACACCACGACCGCGGCGTCGCAGGCGGTGAGCGCGCTGGCGGCATCGGCCTGGAACTCGATCGAGCCCGGGCAATCGAGGAAGGTGAAGCTGTCGCCGAGGAAATCGACGGTCGCCACGTTGAGCTCGACGCTCATGCCGTGGTGGCGCGCCTCCTCCGAGGCGTCGCCGACCGTGTTGCCTGCGGCCATCGAGCCCTGGCGGGGGATTGCGCCGGTGCGCGCGAGGATGGCTTCGAGAAGGGTTGTCTTGCCGCTGAGATAGGGGCCAACCAGTGCGATGCAGCGGGCGCTGCGGGCTGGCTGGCCCTGCGCTTGGCCCATGGTCTCCTCCCTTTGCGGTTATGACCCCGCGCGGGAGAAGGCTCCTGACGCACCCCTACTCGCGCTCGGCCTTTTGATGACGCTATCGTGTCAAGGGAGAGCGCCTCTGGCAAGCCCCGCAATTGGCGGAAGAGGTGGCCAAATGGACCGGCCGCCTGCCCCAAGTCGGACATCTCCGGCTGTTCTGATCCGCCTCCTGTGCCATTATGATCGCGTTGAACGGCGGGGTCCCCATGCATCGTATCCGCGTCCTTGTCCTTGCGGCTCTCTTGTCGCTCGCGGCGCTTGCGTTCGGCGGCGGAAGCGCGCTCGCCATCTTTCAATGCGGCATGTTCGATGGAAGCTTCTCGTGCCGGACAGCGCCCGGAGAGGAGCCCCACGGGAAGAACGCCCCGACGGTCAGCCCGCCGCAAGCGTCCGAGCCTGCCCCCGGTACCCCGATGGGCGACGCCAACGCCGCCCCTGCCCCCTACGGCGCTCCGCCGCAGGGCGCTGTCAGCTACGGAACCGGCGGCACGCCGCAAGCCGCGCCTGCGCCCGAGCCGATCAAGCCCGGCGAGCATTCCTGCCCGCCCGGCTATACGGTGCTCGCGACGCCCGGCAAATACGGCTATTGCCAGCCGCCGGCCGGGACGGCGGAGGCGACCTCTGGCGGCTGCGAGCGCGGCATGGTGGGCACGCCGCCGAAGTGCCATTGCCCGGCGAACTCCGAGCTCCTTGGCGGCCACTGCGTCCACTACACCGCGACCATGTGTCAGAACGAGCTGCCGGTGAACGTAAACCCCGAGCCCTGCCAGGACGTCGAGGCCAAGCTCTCCTGCAAGATGCGCCAGGATGGGCTGAAAGATTGCTGCTGCCTGACCTACGACAAGCTCTAGAGCCGGCTCAGGAGGCGGCCACCGTCACGGTCGACTTGCGCTCGAGCTTATTCCAGCCGACGAGCGGTCCGAACAGGGCGGCGAGCCCCGCTTTGATGACGATGTAATACAGCAATTGCCGGTAACCGAAGCGCTGAAGCACGAGCCACGGCAGGAGCGACTTCTCCTCCTTGCGCTCCATGGCAAGCGCGAGCGCAGCGCTCGACAGATCGACCACCAGGAACACGAGATAATAAAGCAGCACCTTCTCGAGCGTCTGACCGTCGAACTGGTCGCGATGCTCGATGAAGTCGAAGGCCGACAAAGCCAGGCGCCACACCAGTACGAAATCGACGAACGGCGCGAGCAGCGACAACAGGAACTGGAACAGCCAGGTCTGCGGCATGGCGATCAGCCCGAGTGAGCCGTAGCGCGGCTTGAACGTGGCATGGCGGTGCTTCCACAGGCATTGCAGCGTGCCGAACGCCCAGCGGAAGCGCTGCTTGATGAGGCCGCTCACCGTGTCGGGCGCTTCGGTCCAGGCGATCGCCGTAGAGTCGTACAGCACCTTGTAGCCGGCCTTGAGCACCCCGATTGTGAGATCCTGATCCTCGGCGAGCGTGTCGGAGGGGAACCCGCCGAGTTTCTCGAGCGCCTCGCGCCGCCAGGCGCCGATCGCGCCGGGCACCACGGTGATGCAGCCGAGCGTGGCGAGCGCTCTCCTCTCCAGGCTCTGGCTCGTGATGTATTCGAGCGCCTGCCAGCGGGTGATCACGTTGATGCGGTTGCCGACCTTGGCATTGCCGGCCACGGCGCCGACTTCCGGATCGGCGAACCAGCGCACCAGCTTGCCGATTGAGTCGCGCGGGAAGTAGGTGTCGGCGTCGAGCGCCACCACCACGTTGCCCTTCGACTCGGCAAGACCACGATTGAGCGCCGCCGCCTTGCCGCCGTTCGCCATGGTAATGAGCCGCACACGGCCATCGCCGGCAAACGCCGTGCGCACCACTTGCGCCGTGTCGTCCTTGGAGCCGTCGTCGATGACGATGACCTCGAGATTCGGGTAATCGCTGGCGAGGATGCGGCGCACGGTCTCGGCGATCACCTTGACCTCGTTATGCGCCGGGATCAGCACCGATTGCAGCGGAGGATCGGGCGGAAGCCCGGGCGGGACGCGCCGCGCCTCGGCAAAACGATTCCAGAGCGCGGCTCCGCACAGAACCATGAGGCGCAGCACGCCGAGCCAGATGGCGGCGAAGAACAGCATCGTGATGGCGTGCAGAAGCCAGCCGTAGGTGAGGAACACCGGCAGCCCGACCATGCGCCCGAGCGACTCGGGCGGGACCAACGGCATGGCTTGATCGCGAGTCATGCCGGCGAGCTCCGACACCGGCACGAACCGATAGCCTCTGGCCCGCAACGCATCGATCAGACGGGGTAGCGCTTCGACCGTCGCCGACCGGTCGCCGCCGGAATCATGAAGGAGGATGACATGTCCTTTGATATCCGGATTGGGGTCGGTCACTTGTGCGATCACGCGCTCGACGATCTGATCCGCGGTAGGGCGCTGCCAGTCGTTCGGGTCGACATGCAACCCGACCGACAGGTACCCCATGTTCTGGGCAATCTCGATCGGCACGGTCTCATCCGCCGTGGTCGGCTCGGCGTCGCCCATGTACGGCGCCCTGAACAGCCGCATCGACCTTCCCGTAAGCGCCTCGAAGAGGCGCTCGGTGGCATTGATTTCCAACCTGACCAGCGCCCCGGAAAGCTCGCCCAGGTTCGGGTGCGTGAAGGTGTGGTTGCCGACGTCGTGGCCTTCGGCGACGAGGCGCTGGACGAGACTGGGATAGGCTGCCGCGTTCTGCCCGATGATGAAGAAACTCGCATGCACGCCCTTCTCTTTCAGGATATCGAGGATCTTGGGCGTCCAATCGGGATCCGGACCATCGTCGAAGGTGAGCGCAAGTTCGCCCGGCACCGCTCCCTTGCGCTCAATGACGAAAGGGGTGGGCACCACCTCGTATTTCTCGTCGACGATCTGGCCCGTGTCGCGGTCGAGCTCGTATGTGCGCTTGCCTCTAACCGGGTCTTCGGCCACATTCAGGACCTCGCCTTCGCCTTCGAAATCGATATCCTGGCTGCGTGCGATGCGCCGCAGGCCCTCGGGCGCCGGCGCCCCGTAGTCGCGACCGAGGACCGACCAGATCGAGGGGTCCTCCGAGCCGAGCCGCCACACCGCATATCCAGCCGGCCGGTAATCGTCGGCGGCATGGATTTCGTTGAACGCCGTGACGCCGTCGAGGAACCAGACGTCATGACGCTTGCCGTCATCTTCGACGAAGGAGAAGTGAGGGTTCGAGGTCCCGGGATCGAACGCGATCTCAGCCTCTGAATCGCGCGCCGACAGCACGGCCTCTTCGAAGGTCAGACTCGCCGCATCTTGTCCCTTGACCCAGTCATAGCCGTAAGCGCCGATGGCCACGATGGTGTGGTCCGGATCGAGCACCTTCATGCGCTTATCGAGCGTGTCCTCGAACCAGTCCTGGCCGGCGATGCTGCCAGGATCGTCGGCGTCCGAATGCTGGTCGTATCCCATGAGGAGCGTGAAATCGACGATGTCGGCATACGTCTTGTAGGGCCAGCTTTCGTCGTCGAACGGAACCGCGAGGACGATGGCATAGCCATGCGGGGCGGAGGCCGCGCGGAGCTCGCTCAGGAACTTCTCGAGGTCCTTGTGGGCGCCGGCCGGAACATTCTCGAAGTCAACCGTAATGCCCTGGAATTTGTACTTGTCGAGAAAGGCGACGATCTGCGCTATCCGATCGGCGCGCGCGGCCGGGTCGGCAAGCATCTTGGCCAATCCCGCACCGTCCCACTCGCCGTTGGCGGCGTTCTGGATCATCGGCAGGATCGCCGTGTTCGGCTTCGTTGCCTGGATGTAGTTGAGCGCGCGATCATCGACGGCGGCATTGAGCGCAAGGTCGGGGCCCTGGAGGCTGAGCCAGTCCGGAACCACCCAGTCGAGGCGCGGTAGCGCCCGCTTCAGCTCAGGGTAGCTGTTGTCGTCCCAGCCGACATAGAAGCCGATGCTGATCGGCCGCCCCTCGGGCCGCGTGAGCGAAGCGGGCAGCGCGCGTCGCTCCACGGCCTGGGCCTGAGGATGGTGATGGAGGTTCCTTTCCTGCTCGCGAAGCTCTTCGGCAAGCCGCGCCGCGCTTCTGAGCGCCTCGGGATCGGCGGCGGTGGTAATCGACAGCCCATGCGCCGGTGTGCAGCTTGGCGCCCAGGCGCAGCGAATCGAGGGGTGCGCTTCCGCGCCGCTCGACTCCACGGCCGGCTTGTGCACGATCACGAGCGTCGCCATGAACGCCGTCATGACGAATGCGCTAACCATACCGACAGCCCAGGCAAGCCTGGCCAGCGCGCGGCCGCGCTTCCCCGTCGGGTCGAAGAAGATGGGTTTGCCGGTCATGCGAGTTTTTGGCCGGAAGAACTTCGCTTAATCAGCCTCGTCTGCCCGGTAGCCCCATCTAGGGTGCTTCGGCCCCACTCGCCTAGCGCCACAACGCCGCAGAGGCATGACAACGGGGGGAGCAAATTGACGCGGGCAAGCCGCTACCCGCGAAGCGCCGCGCTCACCGTGTCGAGCACCCGCGCGAAATTGCCGAAGCCCCAATAATGTCCGGCCTCCTGGATCACATCGAGCCGGCAGTAGGGCAATTGTGCCGCAAGATGATAGGACGCATTCGGCGGCACGATCGTGTCGTCGCTCCCCTGCCAGACCACGCTCGGAACCTCGATGTCCGAAAGCGCCAGTCCCCACGGCGAGCAGAACAGGCGTAAATCCTGGAGCGCGCCCCTGATGCCGGGCCTCAGTCCCTCGCGAATTGCCTGCTGGAGATTGGCTTTCACTTCCGCGCGGCTCAGCAGCGCACGATCGGAAGGTGCGACCCGCTTCTGCAGCACCCGGTAGGCGAGACCGGGAGACCATTTCACCACGTTGCGCAACGACCAGAAGAACGTGGCGCAGGCCGGTTGCGAGCGGCCCATCCTGGTGAAGATGAGCCGATGCATGCGCGACATGCGCACCTGCTTGCGGCATTCGGCGACGGGACCGACCGGCGACACGAGGGCAAGCAAGGCTACACGATCGGGAATTATCGAAGCGGTCGCGATCGCATGCGGCCCGCCGCCCGAGACGCCGATGACGGCGAACCGTTCGATCTTCAATTTGTCGGCCAAAGCGACGAAATCCTCGGCCGAGCGGACGAGCGAGGAATTGCGCCGGTAATCCGAGTGGCCATAGCCGGGGCGGTCGGGTGCAATGATCCGCAAGCCCCTCTCGCGCGCGGCGGCATCGGCGAGGCCGAACATGTAGCGCGAGCCGGGCGTGCCGTGGATTGCAAGCACCGGCAGCCCTTCGCGCCGACCGAACTCGGCATAGGAGAGGCGCCGCCCGTCGGGGAGACGAAGCGAGAGCGAGGTAGGATCCTCGGCGCCGGTTCGGGCGGCTTCTACGCTAGTGTCCATCGATCGAACCGCTCGGGACACAGGGCTGCGCAAACCCTATTCGCAGCCGATAATGATGTCGCCGGGGTTGATCATCAAGATCACGGGCTTGCCCTCGTAGAGCTTGAGCGTCTCGAGCGCCGGGATGGTGACGCTCACCTCGAGCGTGGTGTCGCCGGGCACGGCGACATAGACAATGGCAGTCACCGCACCTTTGCGGATCTCCATGATCTTGCCCTTGATCTGGTTGCCCGTGCTGAACTGCATGTCGATCTCCGTTGGGCGTCACGAGGCCCCTAAGCGAGGCTCGCGCAGAAGCGCTGGATGCGGCGGCAAGCCTCCTCGAGCGCGCCGATCCCGGTCGCGTAGGAAATGCGGAAGAAGGGCGAGAGCCCGAACGCAGCGCCGTGCACGACGGCGACGCCCTCCTCTTCGAGCAGCGCCGTGGCGAAATCCTCGTCGTTGCCGATCCGCTTCCCGGCCTGGGTGGTCTTGCCGATCGTGCCCGCACAAGACGGATAGACGTAGAATGCGCCTTCGGGCTTCGGACAGGACAGGCCCTTGGCCTGGTTCAGCATGGACACCACGAGGTCGCGCCGCTCCTGGAACGAAGCGACCCAGTCCTTGAGAAAGGTCTGCGGCCCTTTGAGCGCCTCGACCGCTGCCCATTGGCTGATCGAGCACGGGTTCGACGTCGATTGCGACTGGAGCGTGGCGATGGCCTTGATCAAGGGCTCGGGCGCTCCGCCATAGCCGATGCGCCAGCCGGTCATGGAATAGGCCTTCGACACGCCGTTGAGCGTGAGCGTGCGCGCCTTCAGCTTGGGCTCGACGGCGGCCGGCGTGGTGAACTTGAATCCGTCATAGACGAGATGCTCGTAGATGTCGTCCGACAGCACCCAGATGCGCTCGTGCTTCAAAAGGACGTCGGTGAGCGCCTTGATCTCCGCCTCGGTATAGGCCGCGCCCGTCGGATTCGATGGCGAATTGAAGATGAACCACTTCGTCCGCGGCGTGATCGCACGCTCGAGCGCCTCGGGTTTGAGCTTGAAGCCGTCCTCGAGCTTGGTCTCGACGATCACCGGCTCGGCGCCCGAAAGCAGCACGATGTCGGGATAGCTCACCCAGAAGGGCGACGGGACGATCACCTCGTCGCCCGGATCGAGCGTCGCGAGCAGCGCATTGTACAATACCTGCTTGCCGCCGGAGCCGACGGTGATCTCGGACGGCTTGTAGCTCAGCCCGTTCTCGCGCTCGAATTTCTCGCAGATCGCACGCTTGAGCTCGGGGATGCCGTCGACCGCCGTATATTTGGTCTCGCCGCGCTTGATCGCTTCGATCGCCGCCTGCTTGATGTTGTCCGGCGTATCGAAGTCGGGCTCGCCCGCGCCAAGGCCGATGACGTCGAAACCCGCCGCCTTCATGTCGCGCGCTTTGGCCGTAATGGCCAGCGTCGGCGAGGGCTTAACCCGTTCGAGCGTGCGGGCAACCAGTCCCATAATCGTCTCCCGATGTTCGTGAAGTTCAGGCGGCCAAAGACGGCGCCGAACCTAAGCGGGCGGGACGCCCCCTGCAAGGGCCTGAGCGCCCGCATCCTCGACAAAATGAAGCAGCGCGAGCCAAGCGGCCCGCGCTGCGCGATCCTTGAGCAGAAGCGTCGGCTTGGACTAGGCAGCCTGCCGGTTGAGGCCCGCCTCGGCGAGCCCGGTCAACGTCTTGTCGGCGTTGTATTCCTGCTCGAGCGTCTGTTGGAGGAGCCGCGCCGCCTCGTTCATGCCGAGCTGCCTGGCCCAGGCAATCAGCGTCCCGTACCGGGCGATCTCGTAATGCTCCACAGCCTGGGCGTCGGCGATCATGCCGGCGTCGAGCACGTCGGCAGTCTTGGCGTCCTTCATGTCCTCCTCGCCCTCCTCCAGGATGCCTTTGATCGCTGGGCAGGTCTTGGCGACAGGCTTCAGGTCGCACAGGGCGAAGACCTGCTCGAGCCGCTCCACCTGACCTTCCGTTTCCCGGAGGTGGTGCTCGAACGCCTGCCGCAGGTCGTCAGAGTCGGCCTTCTTGGCCATCTTGGGGAGCGCCTTCAGGATCTGCTTCTCGGCGAAATAGATGTCCTTGAGGAGGTTTACAAAAAGATCCTCCAGAGATTTGGCAGCGGTCATGGAATTTGGCTCCTTGGGCCGGGTCGTCAACAGGGTTGGGGGTGGGCTGCGCTTTGGGCGCATGCTTCCAAGGTCTAACGAAGGGTGGAAGGCGAGGTTCCCGGCCCGAACCGCAGGGGCTTCTGCTGTGCATAACCCCAATTGCGCCACGACTGTGGCGACACCGCCATGCGAAACGCGCGGCCAAGCCACAATCCGGTTAAAGCCGCGCCCTAATGGCATGGTTGATTTGCTTCGTGCCGATAACGAGGGCCCACTCGATGACCACGCGGCGCCAAGCTCTGCACTCACGCGAGCCTCTGGTAACTTTGTCTTTCCTTGCACTGATCCTCGCTCTTTTCTTCACGCTGCCCGGCATGCTCACCCGCGCGCAAGGCGCGCAAGCCGATGCGGGCAAAATCGCCTACCTCCAGCCCGCCGACATGAACACCGGCGCCCTCCTGCTCCAGTCCGGAGAGGACGGAGGCTTGGTCGAGGCGCCGCGGCTCAACACCGACGCCGCCATTACCGTCAACGGCACGATCGCGCGGGTGGTCGTCACCCAGCGCTTCGAGAATCCTTCCGACCGCTGGCTCGAGGGCATCTACGTTTTTCCGCTCCCCGAGCAGTCGGCGGTCGATGCCCTGCACATGGAGATTGGTTCGCGCGTGATTGAGGGAGAGATCAAGGGCCGCTCCGAGGCTCAACAGCTCTACCAGGCCGCCAAAGACAATGGTCAGAAAGCGAGTCTGGTCGAGCAGGAGCGGCCCAACATCTTCACCAACTCCGTGGCCAATATCGGCCCGCACGAATCGATCGTGATCCGGATCGAGTATCAGGAGACGGTGAAGCAGGAGGGCGGCGTCTACTCGCTCCGCTTCCCGCTCGTCGTCGCCCCGCGCTACAACCCCGCGCCGAGCAACGTCGATGTCGTGGACTATGGCGGCAAGCATGCGCCGAACGACCCGGTTCCCGACCGCGACCGCATCACCTCGCCGGTGCTCGATCCCGCCAAGTTCCCCAAGATCAACCCGGTGTCGATCGCGGTGAAGCTCAATGCCGGCTTCGTGCTCGGCGACGTCACCAGCTCCTTCCACAAGGTCAACCTGAGCCGGACCGGCGACGAAACGGCGACGCTCGCCTTGGCGGACGGCACCGTGCCGGCCGACAAGGATTTCGAGTTGGTCTGGAAGCCTAAGGCTGCGGCCGTTCCGCAGGCGGCCTTGTTCCACGAGACCGTCAATGGCCAGGACTATCTGCTTGCCATGGTGACGCCGCCCACCCTCGACAGCGCGCCGAAGCAGTTGCCGCGCGAGCTGATCTTCGTGATCGACAATTCAGGCTCGATGGCCGGCGCTTCGATCGCACAGGCCCGGCAGAGCCTTCTCCTCGCCCTCGACCGCCTGCGCCCGGGCGACACGTTCAATGTCATCCGCTTCGACGACACCATGGACGTGCTGTTCAAGGGCGCCGTCGACGCCACGCCGGAGAACATTGAGACCGCCAAGAACTTCGTTTCACGTCTCGACGCCGAGGGCGGCACCGAGATGCTGCCAGCGCTTAAAGCGGCGCTCAACGACGCCCATCCCTCCGACACGAGCCGCCTCCGGCAGGTCGTGTTTCTGACCGACGGCGCCGTGGGCAATGAGTCGCAGCTTTTCGCCGAGATCGCCGGCCATATCGGCCGCACGCGCCTCTTCACCGTCGGCATCGGCTCGGCGCCGAACACCTATTTCATGCAACGCGCCTCCGAGCTTGGCCGCGGCACGTTTACCGCGATCGGCTCTGGCGACCAGGTCCTCGAGCGCATGAGCACGCTCTTCGCCAAGCTGGAGAAGCCGGTGATGGTCGGCTTGAAGGCCTCCTGGCCCGACGGCACCGCCGTCGAAACCTGGCCCGATCCCCTCCCCGACCTCTATGCCGGCGAGCCGGTCGTGCTCTCCGCCAAGGTCTCCTCGATGAATGGCGAGCTGCATTTCTCCGGCACGTTCGACGGCAAGCCCTGGACGGCTGCCCTGAGGATTTCGGATGCCATCGACGGCTTGGGCGTCGCCAAGCTCTGGGCGCGGAGCAAGATCGCCGCGCTCGAAGCCAAGTCCTATACCGACCCGAACGCCAAGGGCATCGACAAGGCGATCGAGACGGTCGCGCTCGAGCATCATCTCGTGTCGAGCCAAACCAGCCTCGTCGCCATCGACCCGTTGAAGTCGCGTCCCGACGGCGAGCCCGTGTCGAGCGTGAACATGCCGCTCAACCTGCCCGACGGCTGGGTCTATGACAAAGTGTTCGGCTCGCCCGCCGCCATGCCGCGCCAGTACAAGGCGATGGCGCCGAGCCGCGGCCTCAATCAATCGATGGCGCCGATGCCGTCGGAGGCGCTGTACGGCTTCGACGGCGGCGCCGAAGCCGCACCTCCGGCGGCTGATACGGCGCAAACGCCGGACAGCTCCGTGTCCCCAGCCGACGCCAAGCCCGATGTCGACACGACGGTCGCGCCGACCGTGCCCGCCGACAATACGATCCAGGCGCCGCAGTCTTATCCGCTCTTGCCGCTCACCGTGGTACCCAAGCCGGACGCGAGCCCGATTGCGCTGAAGGCGAGCGACGCCAACCGGCGTCTCGTCGTGCTTGCTCTGCTGCTCACCATTCTAAGCGCGGTGACGCTGGTCATGTGGCGTTACCACCGCCGCGACTATGCCTCCCCGCGGCGGACTGGGAGGAGGATCTGATGACGAAACGGGGGTCGAGTCAGTTCCTCCTCCTCTTCCTTCGCCCGAGCGCGAAGCTCGGGTGGAAGATCGGAGGCGCCGCCGCGCTTGTTGCGCTCGCCGCGGTCGCAATCGCCGGATTCGCTCCGGCCTTGCAGGAAAGCGCCTGGCAGCAAGCTCTCGCCGGCGAGCCGTCGCAAGCCTGGCCGTGGGAGGCGACGCATCCGGCGAAAGATAGCGGCGTCCCCAGGCTTGGCCTGAGCGCCGCCGTGAACGAAGAGACGGTCCCACAGGTGGAGATCGCGCCTGCGCCCGCCAGGACTGGTAAGAGCGTCGAGCGGTCGCGCCTCGAGCTCGGCGACGTCGCCATCGGTGACCGCATCACCGTCACGACCGCCGATGGGGCGTCCCGCGACTATCGCGTCACGGGGCGCAAGGTCGTAGGAGACCCGCATCTCGCGGAGGGCGACAGCACGGCCCCGACCGGAGGCGAAGTATCGCCGGTGACGTGCTGGTCGCGCGACCTTATCGCCGGCACCCTGCGACTGATCATCGAGGCAACCGGCGTCGATCAGCCAAGAGACACCCACCCGAGCGCCGAGCAGAAGCTCTAAGGCGCTTAGCCTCACTCACGCGGTCCTGGGGAGCGTCAGCTCTAGCGGTTCTTGCGCTTCTTTTTCTTCGGAGGAGCCGCGGCCGGCGCCGGGGTCGCGTCCTCCGTGGACTCGGCGTTGGCAGGCTGGGACACCGTCCCCGTGGCGCTAGCCTGCGGCGATCCCGCGGTCGGAGCCGACGTCCCGACCGTAGCGCCGGTCGCAGATCCCGTCGTCGCGGGAGTGGCCGTTCCGGTCGTTGCCGGAGTTCCCGGCGGCGTCGCAGCGCCAGGCGGCAGCGCCGCCGAGGGCTGCTCGCTCTGCGTCGACGCCCCGCCCGGCATAAGGCTCGGCGGCGTGACCGGGCGGCGCTCCTCGTCGAGCTTGGCCTTCAGCTTGTCGAGGCCAGTGCGGTATTCCGCTCCGACAAAACCATCGAGCGCGAGAGCCTTCCATCGCTTGAGCGGGCTCGACCCGGAATCGTAGCCGAAGCTCCACGTGACCTTGCTGCCGGAGCCCGACGGCGCGATGTCGAACAGGCTCGTGCCCTCAAGACCGTTGAAATTGACGGCAAGCTCGATCGTCTTGTTGGGGTCGGCGTTGACGATCTCCATGCTGCCCGTGCCGATCGAACGCACCTGGCTTTCCCAATTAACCCGCGCGCCCTTGCCCGACTCGGGTCCGGAATAGGTGAGCTTCAATTGCGGATCGCGCGCAGCCCAGGGCGACCACTCCTGGAAGTGATGCAGATTGGCAAGGTAGGGAAACACGGACGATTCGGGCGCGTTGGTGATCACCGCTCGCGTTACGGTGACGTGCGCCGGCAACCCGACGGCGACGGCCGCCATGATCCCGCCGAGAGCCGCAAGCCCAACCACCAACCGCATCATGGGACGCATCGCCTCGCCTCCTTCCCTTCGAGCTTGTTATGCCGCGCCGCTTGCCCTGAGGGTGGCCTTCCCGACCCGCGATGTCATTCGCTTTTTCACAGAAAACGATTACAGTCCGCTCGTCAATAAAGAGGGAGGGCTGGACATGAATCTATCACCCCCGTCGACAGCGGTCTTCGTGATCTCGCTGATCTTGGCGGCCTTGGCCATAATTGGCAAATTCGCGGCAATTCCCTTCATCACCGAGCATGGCTTCTGGGTTGCCGTGATCGCCTACGTCGTTCTGGCGGTCGGCAATCTGTTCCGGGGCGTCTAAGGTCTCTCGGCCTCCGGACCGCGTGCGCTCCGGAGGCCATCTTCGAAATCGAGCGGCGCTCAGGACTGGCCATGGAAGACGAGCATGGCTCCGAGCGCGATCAGGCCAAACCCTGCCGCCTGCGCCCAGCTCAAGGGCTGGTCGAAATAAAGCCAGGTGAATAGCGCGAAGACGATCAGGGTGATGACCTCTTGCATCGTCTTCAGCTCGGCCGGCGAGTAGACCGCGCTGCCGATCCGGTTTCCCGGCACCGCGAAGCAATACTCGACGAACGCGATGCCCCAGCTCGCCAGGATGACGGTGACGAGCGGCACGTTCTTGAACTTGAGATGGCCGTACCACGCCAAGGTCATGAACAGATTCGAGCAGCTAAGCAGGATAATCGGTGCAAGACGGGGCCAGAGCCCCGGAGCGGCGAGCGTGGCGAACGTCATGGGAGCCTTTCGCGGGATAGAAGAGCGCGGTCAGCCTAGGCCTGCGGGAACAGCAAGCCAGGAGACATAGCGTCCTAACCCGGGGCGGGCAAATCGCATTGCGCCAGCGAACGGGCCGGCGACCGCCGGCCCATCCGTCGCGCTCGGCTAAAGATCGTCCTCGTCGTCCCGCGCCCAAGAGGGGCGGTAAGGCTGCGGGCTGCCGCCCATGGGCGACGAGCCGGGAGACGCCGGTTTCGGCGCGCTCGAAGGGGCCGGAGAGCCGCCCATCGGGCTCGCTGGCCTGGGCGGCATTGCGCCGCCTGACGTCGTACCGCTCGATGGCGGCGTCATCGGCCGTGCCGGTGCGGGCTGAGGCGCTGGCGCCGCGGGTTTGGGCGCTGGCGCCGCGGGTTTCACCGCGACCGCCGGTTTCGGCGCCGCGACGACCGGCTTCGCTGCCGGCGCCTTGGCGGCGGCGGGCTTGCGCGCCGGAGCCTTGCGGGCCGCCGGCTTCTTGGCCGCAGTCTTGCGCGCGGCCGTCTTCCGCGCCGGGGCTTTCTTGGCGCGGGTTTTCTTGGCAGCCGTCTTGCGGGCGCCAGCCGCCTTCTTGGCTACCGCCCGGCCCGTCTTACGCACGGTGCGCGCGGTCTTGCGCGCCGTCTTGCGGACCGTGCGCGCAGTCTTCCGCGCGCCCCGCCGCGCGCTGGCTTTAGCTGTGCGTTTCTTCCCACTCGTCTTCGTTGCCATGGCTTCTGCTCCGATTCTGCTCCATTGCCGACCGCTCAAACGGACGCGTACATGCGCGAATCAACGCTTCCACTTGGTCCAGGCTTGCCGTCCCACATGGCGAGTCAATGCTTTTTTCGCATTATACGCAGATCGGAGCGCAGATCGCGACAGAAAGTGGCGGCGCGACCGGCAGAATCGTCCCGCCCCGGCCCATCGAACGCGGTAGAGATCGCCCTCGGACCGGAAAAGATCGTGCCAAGCGCAAGATCAAGAGCAGCAATCAACGCGGAAAAGCGCGGCAAGCAGACCGGCGAGAGGACGTTTTCGACGCTAATGGGAGGGGATATCGAGCGGCATCTGGTCGAGCGCCTGCTCGAACGGCAGGGGCGAGATTTTCAGTCCCCCGGTAAAGGGATAGTCGAAGGCGATTGCCAGCAAAAGCGACAGGGCGACAAGGGCCCCGAGGGCCGCCGTCATCAGCGTCTGCGCCACGAGATTCGACGACCCGAAAAACGCCGGGTAACCGAGGGTAACGGCCGCGCCGACGATCAGCACGAACCACAACAGCCCTGACATCGAGCCGTCGGCGCTGTCCAGCCGCTCGTTGCGGTTGTCGGCAATGACCGCGAGCAGCCTGAGCGCCGCCTGGTAAAGCATGAGCTGCTGATAGCCTTGCGGCTGGAGCTCGAAGATCGCCCGGCTCAGTTCGTCGAGATCCTTTGCCGCGTGCTCGCTCGGCTGGCCGCGCGCCATGGTCGGCCATTCATACAGCCGCACATGGTCGGTGTAGCTGACGAGAAGCTGCCGGATCTTGGTGCCCGCCTCGAAGGGAAGGGCGACAGTCACGCGATGGAGGTCGACGGCGGCCTTGGCCTCGTTGCGAACCGCGGCTTCGGTGTCGCGATATTCCTCCCACACGGCGACCACGACGAAGGCGAGCAGCACGCCGTAGAAGACGCCGACGACGGCAAATTTGAACCCGGCCACCTCGTTGTTCAGCTTGAGGCGCTCCAGTCCCCACACCTTGCGCGTGAGAAGCATGAGGCCGATCGTATAGATCTCGGCCACAGCCGTGAGAGCGACCGCCACGACCCAGTCAGGCAGATGGTTCAATACGGAGATCACGGACTTGCCCCTTGGCGGCGGGTATCCCGCCGCCTCTTCTAGCGCAACGGGGCCGTCCGAGGCGAGGCTCCCCTGCCGGCCTTGGCCCTAGCCAACCGGCCCCGTCGCCGCCATATTCGCCCCATGCCTCATCGTATCGCCAGGACCTTCGGCTCACGCGCCGAGCCGCGTGCCGTCACGGGCGAATCCGCGCTGCCGCGCGCTGACCTGCCCGAAGGCGCCGACCGCCGTCCGCCCGGCTTCGGCGAGGCGCCGCAGCCGCTGATGCAGGAGCACCCGCTCGTGGCCGGCACGGGCGCACCGGAGTTCATCCCCCACCGCCCTCCCCGGCCCGAGAAGACCGAGGGCGGCGTGCCGCTCCGCATCATCTCCGACCTCGAGCCGAAGGGCGACCAGCCGCAGGCCATCGCCGAACTCGTGGCGCAGGTGAACGCGCATGAACGCGACCAGGTGCTGCTAGGGGTCACCGGCTCGGGCAAGACCTTCACCATGGCCAAGGTCATCGAGGCGACGCAGCGTCCCGCCCTCGTGCTCGCCCCCAACAAGACGCTCGCCGCCCAGCTCTACGGCGAGTTCAAGAGCTTCTTCCCCGACAACGCAGTCGAGTATTTCGTCTCCTACTACGACTACTACCAGCCCGAGGCGTATATCCCGCGCACCGACACCTATATCGAGAAAGACTCCTCCATCAACGAGCAGATCGACCGCATGCGCCACGCGGCGACCCGCGCGCTCATCGAGCGCGACGACGTAATCATCGTGGCGTCCGTCTCGTGCATTTACGGTATCGGCTCGGTCGAGACCTACACCGCCATGACCTTCAGCCTGAAGCGCGGCGACAGGATCGAGCAGCGCCAGCTCATCGCCGACCTGGTTGCGCTGCAATACCGGCGCAACGATGCGAATTTCGTGCGCGGCGCTTTCCGCGTGCGGGGCGACACCATCGAGCTGTGGCCGGCCCACTTGGAGGACCGCGCCTGGCGCATCTCGCTGTTCGGCGACACGGTCGAGAGCCTCGTCGAGTTCGATCCCCTGACCGGGGCCAAGACCGACGAGTTCGCCATGGTCAAGGTCTATGCCAACTCGCATTACGTGACGCCCAAGCCGACGCTGAAGCAGGCCATCCGCGGCATCAAAGATGAGCTCAAGGCGCGTCTCAACGAGCTGCACGGCGCTGGCCGCCTGCTCGAAGCGCAGCGGCTCGAGCAGCGCACTCTGTTCGACCTCGAGATGATCGAAGCGACCGGCTCCTGCGCCGGCATCGAGAATTACTCGCGCTATCTCACCGGCCGCAAGGCCGGCGAGCCGCCGCCGACCCTGTTCGAGTATCTTCCCGACAATGCGCTCGTGTTCGTCGACGAGAGCCACGTCACCATCCCGCAGATCGGCGGCATGTTCCGCGGCGACTACCGCCGCAAATCTACGCTCGCCGAATACGGCTTCCGCCTCCCCTCCTGCATGGACAACCGCCCGCTCAGGTTCGAGGAGTGGGACGCGATGCGGCCGCAGACGATCTACGTCTCGGCGACGCCCGGCGGCTGGGAGCTCGAGCAGACCGGCGGCGTATTCGCCGAGCAGGTCATCCGCCCGACCGGGCTGGTCGATCCGGAAGTGATCGTGCGCCCGGCCTCGACCCAAGTCGACGACCTGATCGACGAGGCGCGCAAGGTGGTGGCGAAAGGCTACCGCGTGCTCGTCACCACGCTCACCAAGCGCATGGCCGAGGACCTCACCGAGTACATGCACGAGCAGGGCATCCGCGTGCGCTACATGCATTCCGATGTCGAGACGCTGGAGCGCATCGAGATCATCCGCGACTTGCGCCTCGGCGCGTTCGACGTGCTGGTCGGGATCAACCTGCTCCGCGAAGGTCTCGACATTCCCGAATGCGCGCTGGTCGCCATCCTCGATGCCGACAAGGAGGGCTTTCTCCGTTCCGAGACGTCGCTGATCCAGACCATCGGCCGCGCCGCGCGCAACGTCGACGGCCGCGTGATCCTCTATGCCGACGGCATGACCGGCTCGATGGAGCGGGCCATGGCCGAGACCAACCGCCGCCGCGAGAAGCAGGTGGCGTGGAATGCGGCGAACGGCATCACGCCGGAGAGCGTGAAGAAGAATATCGGCGACATTCTCGCCAGCGTCTACGAGCGCGACCACGTCCTGGTCGATGCCGGCGCGGGCTTCGGCGAGGAGGATCAGGCGCTGGTCGGCCACAACATCGAGGCCGTCATCGCCGACATGGAGAAGCGCATGCGCGCGGCAGCGGCCGACCTCGAATTCGAGGAGGCGGCGAGGCTCAGAGACGAGGTCAAGCGCCTACGGCAGATGGAGCTCGCCATCGCCAACGATCCTCTGGCGCGGCAGGCTGATCTCGAGCGCGCCGCCGCCGAGACGGACGTCTCTCGGCCGCATAAGCCCTCGCTCGACGAGATGGGCCCGCACAATCGCGAGATGCCGCTCGCCGCCCTGAAGAAATCGCGCCCGCGCTCGAAGGCCGGCAAGCCGGGCACCCGCGCCTACAAAGGCAAGAGCCGATAACCCTGGCGCATTGTCGCGCTGCCGATGGTTCACTCGGCCGTTAGACCTCCGACGGGAATCAAGCCGCATGGTGCGGCCAAGACCAAGAAGACGGGGGTTTAATGTCGAACTCAGTGCAAGGAATTTTGACCGACATTTATGATGCCTGGCGGGCGCAAAATCTGGATTTGCTCGCGACCTATCTACCCGACGATTTCTCCCATTTCATAAACGTTCCCCTTGAAATGCACGCGCTTGGCGAGGCGCGTCACGGCAAGAGTGCAGTGCTCGAACGGTTTGAACTGATCTTCGATCAGTTCGATATGCAGTGCCTCGACACCAGTCACTTGAGCGTCAATGCGCGCAGTGCCGCCGTGCAGGTGCGAAAGCAATGCCGGCACCGTGCGAGCGGCGCGGTGCTTGATATGACCAAGACAGACCTTTGGACCTTGGAGGATGGCTGGCCGGTGAAGTTGTTCGAGCATTACGACCTCGACCAATTTAAATCTTTCATGGAGGCCGCAACCCGGCGCTAGAGCACTGTCGAGGATGCGCCTTCATGGGCCTCATCCGGCCGCGATGAGCAGCCGCTTTAGGCGGCCGGCCAGGGCTTAAGGATAAAAGCCGTTAACGCGTCCTTGCATCGCTTGGAGTTAGCATGGGGTCTCACCGACTTGGCACAACGCCATGGCAAAATCTTCCGAGGCCCTGCTGACCGACTTCTACGATGCCTGGCGCGCCCACGACCTCGACTTGATGGGCACGTACCTGCCGGACGACTTTTCGCATTTGTTGAACATTCCGCCGGAAACCCTCTCGGTGGGCGGAGAGCGTCTTGGAAAGCGCGCCTCGCTCATGCGACTGGCCGAGATCTTCGACGGCTTCGACACGCAATATCTGGAGCCGGGCAGAATGATCGTGCGCGACGCGCAGGCTATCGTCGAGGTCCACACGCGCTGCAAGCATCGCGCGTCCGGCGTATGGCTCGATACCCGAAAGCAGCACGTATGGCTGCTCGAGGACGGATGGCCGGTGAAGCTCTCCGAGTTCTACGACCTCGAGCAGTTCAAGACCTTTATAAACCGCGCACGCCGCTAGCCGCTAAGCGGCGCCCCGCTGCCTGCCGCGCACCTCGCTCTGGACGAAGCCCGGCCAGAGCTTGCGCATCTCGAGCGGAAACATCGACGCGATCTTCACCGCCTCGCCGCGATCGATGTGCTTCGACAACACGTCGAACACCGCCCGCACGCCCTCCTCCACCTCGATCGTGTCGGAGCGCGGCAACTCGCGCCCGATATGCACGAAGAACTCCAATTCGTGCCGCTCCTTGGTCGGCTTGCCCGTCGGGTCCCAGCCTTCGTAAAACACCCCGCGCAGCAGCATCGGCAGTTGCGCGCCGAGATGGGCGGCGCTTTCCGGGCCGATACGGTCGCGCAGTCCATGCAGCACCGCGCGCAGGATCGAATAGGCGTGATGGCGGTCGTTGGTATTGAGCCGATCCATGATGTCCTTGAGCCAGAGGTTCGACTCTTGCACCGTCTTGTCGAAGACATCGAGGCCTGTTGCCATGGCGATTCCTCCTGGAAACCTAAGCGGCGAGCGTAACCTCGGCACTTCGCCGTGCCTTGACATGCGTCAAGCGCTCATTTCCGCCGCTCGATGTGCTTCGGCAGCTCGCGGATAACGTCGGCCGGCTTCTTGTCGGTCCTGAGCCCCAAGAACACGGGGTGGCGCATCTCCCCGCCTTTCGTCCACTCGGTGAACTTGACCTCGGCGACGAGCTTCGGTCTTACCCATGTCGTATGCGCCTCGTCGGGCACCTTCTCGGCGATCGGCTTCTTGTCGGTAACGAGCGGGACGAGCTTTTCGTGCAGCGCGCGCAGCGTCTGGGCATCGAAGCCGGTGCCAGCTCGCCCGGCATATTCCCAGCGATTGCCCTCGCGCACCGCAAGCACGAGGGCACCGAAATATTTGCGGCTCTTGCGCGGCGCGGTGAATCCTACGATCACCACCTCCTGCTCCTGACTCGCCTTGACCTTGAGCCAGTCGCGCGTGCGCATGCCGGAGTGGTAGAGGCTTGAGGCAAGCTTGGCCATGACCCCTTCCTCTCCCGCCCGCTTGGCCTTGTTGAAGGCCTTGATGCCGTCGCCGGCCACATGGGCGCTGTAGTGCAAGAGCGGATTCTTGGGCAGAACCTTTTCGAGCAGCGCCTTGCGCTCGATGAGCGGCTTGCCGCGCAGATCCTTGCCGCCGAGATAGAGCAGGTCGAACACGCAATAGAGAAGCCGCACCGCCTCGCGCCCCGCATTTTGCAGGAGCTGGAAGCGCGACCGCCCCTCGGCGTCGAGAGCCACGAGCTCGCCGTCGAGCACCGCTTGTTGCTTGATGGCGGAAAGCGCTTCGCAGACGGTCGGATATTTGCGCGAGATGTCGATCAGGTTGCGCGAATAGAGCGACGCATGACCCGGCTTCGCCACGGCGATGGCGCGAAATCCGTCCCACTTCGTCTCGAAGATCCAGTCGGGATCGTCGAACGGCTTGTCGGTGAGCGTGGCGAGCATGGGCCGCAGGTCGGGTTCGCTCATGATGACCTTCTGGTTGTGCGCGAAATTCTCAACCAAGAGCTGTCGCGGCAAAAAGTCAGTGGACGGACGGGTGCGGGGGCTCCTGTGCTCTGGCCGCGCATGTTAGATTAAGCGGCGGTTCTGGCGAGGGAGATCATGACCAAAACCGAGGCCATCGTCACCGATATTTACGACGCATGGCGGCGCCAAGACCTCGATCTCTTGGCGAGTTATCTGCCCGACGACTTCTGCCACATCATCCACATCCCGGCCGATATCCATCCGTTGGGCGGCACCTCCTTCGGCAAGCGCCCCTCGCTCGAGCGCCTCGGCCTGATCGCGACCGAGTTCGACTTCCTTAGCTTCGACGCCAGCGATCTGATGATTCATAAGGAGCGCGCCGGCGTGGAGATCCCGCTGCGCTACCGCCACCGCCGGACCGGCGCCGTCCTCGAAACCGTGATCGCCAATTTCTGGACCTTCGAAGACGGCTGGCCGGTCAGGCTCACCGAATATCACGATCTCGGCCGCGTCCGGGCCTTCACCGCGAGCTTGGCCGGCGCGGCCGGCGTCGCGCCCGGCCGATAGCACGGTGGCGCGAGGGTGCGCGCCGCCATTCCCCTTCCCCTTTGAGCTTCGTGTTACAAAGAGGAGCGTTGTACCAATCGGGGGCACGGCAATGCCAAAAACAACCGCAATGATTTTGGGGGATATTTACGATGCCTGGCGCGCACAGGATATCGACTGGCTTGCAAGCTACCTTCCCAACGACTTTAGCCACATCACAAACGTTCCGGCGAGCATCGGCCCGACGGCCGGCTCTTGCCATGGGAAAAGGGCCGTGATCGATCGCTGGCGCGCTGTAATGGCCGATTTCGAGTTCCTCACGTTTGATACGAGCGGCCTGATAACGGAGCGGAACCGCGCTGCCGCCGAAATTCCGTTTCGTTATCGCCATCGCGCCTCGGGCAAACTGTTCGAAATGACCAAGGGCTCGTTCTGGACGCTCGAAGACGGCTGGCCGGTCAGGCTCACCGAATATTACGACCTTGCTTACATTCAATCGTTCAAGGCGAGCCTCATGAGCGAAAACGCAGACTGAGGGCGCGATGGTGGGGCGCCATGGCTTTCAGCTAAGCTGGTTGCTTGTGGCGCTCGGCCTTAGTCTTTTTTCCGGCGAGCTCGAAACGGCAGACGCCGAGGAAGACTTCTATTTCGACGCGGCGACGCCGACACCGAAGGCCGTGCTCGCGTTGCAAGACTGCGATGCCGACGAGAACACCCCGGCCCACCGCAAGGCCTTCGCCGGCGGCTACATCTTCGCCATCAAATGCGCGAGCAACAACGAGAACTTCATCGAGACGCTGATTTTCTCGGAAGCCGAGGACGGCGCGGACGGTTGGCTTTTGAAATTCCCCAAGTCCCCACGCAACAAGGACGTCTCCGACACCATCTCCAACATCCGCTGGTACCCCAAGACCGACGAGATCGGCGAGATCTTCGTCGACCGCGAGAGTCCGCCGATCTGCCGCACCGAGTCGCGCTGGCAACTCGAGGGCAAGAAACGCAAGCCCCGGCTCGTGTTCATGCGCGAGACCAGGGATTGCGAAGGCAGAGGCGGCTGGGTGGTCGTCGTGAACAAGAAATGACAAGGGCGTCCGCTGCTCTAAGCGGTCGCCCTTGGCTCAGCACTTGCGACGCACAGGCGTCGCTGGGCTATTCGTTATTGGCACTCGCGCGCCGAAGCCATCGCCTTGTGGGCGGCCTTCATGCTTTCGTACTTGCCCATGGTCTTGAAGTACTTGGCGTCAGGCGTGGCGCCCATCATCATCACACAGCGGCCGCTGGCCAGATCGACGGCGACGTAGAAATCCTCGGCAAGAGCGGGGGTGACGAAGGCTGCCGTCAGAAGACCTGCGATCAGATATTTGCGCATGGGGGTTCTCCTAGGAAGAGTGGTTAGCCCGAAGTTTCCGCCGGGCGTTCTCCGGCCTGAAACGCGATCAGGCTAACGAGGCGCTCAGCCGCTTCCCAATACCTTCTTGCTATGGTCGGCGAAGCTTCGCGCCTACGCGGTCGTTTCCCCGTTGTCGGCCTTCGCGCCGTTACATGATTTTCACGGGATAGCGTTCGGCTATCGAGATAGAAGCCAACCGGCATTTCCGTTGCGGACGGCTTAGGCCGATCTTGCTGCCATCGCCGCGGCCGTTCCTTCGGCCGAGCATTAGCCAAAGGAGAAACGGAATGTCGCACAGCAAGGTCAAAGGCCGCCTAGGCCGCAGTCTTAACATCGCCGCCCTCGCGCTCGGCGCGAGCCTGGCGGCCACCGCCGCCTTCGCCGGCGAATGCCCCGCCGATCAGCAGAAGCCCAACGCCACGGCGCCTGTCGATTACAAGCCGGTCGGCGTCACCGACACCGTGATCGCCATGATCGACGTCGAAAAGGAGCCGGCCAACATCAAGGACCGCAAGTTCCGCATGCGCAAGCTCACCATCGAGCCGGGCGGCATCGTGCCGTGGCATAGCCACCAAGATCGGCCAGCCATCATCTACATCGTCGAGGGCGAGATCAACGAATATGCCTCGAACTGCGCCGTGCCGCTCGTGCACAAGGCCGGCGACGTCGTCGCGGAGACAAGCGGGGTCTCGCACTGGTGGAAGAACACCGGGGACAAAACCGTCGTGCTCCTTTCCGCCGACCTGCTCAAGGACCCGAACGACAAGAACATGTAATTCGCCTCCCCCCCTGATGTGACGCCCTCTCCCCCCAAGGGCGTCACATCGTCTTTCGCGGAGCGCTCCATGAATGAGGTTTCCCGCTCGATCGAGGACCAGCAGGCCGCAACACCGCCGCGCTCTGCCGGCGCCGCCCTCCGCTTCCTCGTCATCGCGCTTACCGCCTTCTTGACCGTGGTTGATCTCTTCGCCACGCAGGCCATACTCCCCTCACTGACCAAGCACTACGGCGTCGCGCCGGCGGCGATGGGATTCGCCGTGAACTCCAGCACCATGGGCATGGCGGTGTCCGGTCTTGCCGTCGGCTATTTCAGCCGGACGATCGATCGCCGGAGGGGCATCCTGCTCAGCCTCGTGCTGCTTGCCATTCCGACCACGCTGCTCGCGCACGCGCCAGATCTCACCACCTTCACGCTCTTGCGCGTGGCGCAAGGGCTGTGCATGGCTGCCGCTTTCACCCTCACCCTCGCCTATCTCGGCGAGCATTACAGCGCCGGGGATTCGGCAAGCGCATTCGCCGCCTATATCACCGGCAACGTCGCCAGCAACCTGATCGGCCGGCTGATCTCCGCCGCCGTCGCCGATCATTTCGGGCTCGCGGCCAATTTCTATTTCTTCGCCGCGCTCAACCTCCTCGGCGCCGTCCTCGTCTATTTCACCGTCGAGAAGGCTCAGCCGATGAAGGACATGGGCGGGGGCATGAACTCGCATTTCGAGGCGTGGATCATGCACCTCAACAGCCCGTCCTTGCGCGCGAGCTTCGCCATCGGCTTTTGCATCCTGTTCGCCTTCATCGGCACTTTCACCTATGTGAATTTCGTGCTGGTGCAGCCGCCGCTGGGAGTTGGCTCGATGACGCTCGGCTTCGTCTATTTCGTGTTCCTTCCCGCCATCGCCACCACGCCGCTCGCCGGCCGCGCCGTGAAGCGGTTCGGAACCCGCCCGACCTTCTGGGGCGCGCTTTTGGTCGCCGCTCTCGGGCTGCCCCTCCTCGTCCTGCCGAGCCTCCCGGCGGTTCTCGTGGGCATGGTGCTGATGGGCGTCGGCACCTTCTTCGCCCAGGCCTGCGCCACCGGCTTCGTCAGTCGCGCCGCGACATCAGATCGCGGCTCGGCGAGCGGGCTCTATCTCGCAAGCTACTTCTTCGGCGGCCTGATCGGCAGCGCCGTGCTCGGCGCGATCTTCGACATGTTCGGCTGGAGCGCCTGCGTTGCCGGCATCGGCGGCGCGCTCCTCGTTGCCGCCCTGCTTGCCGTGTTCCTCAAGACGCCGATGGCGCCGGCGACGCGCTGAGGGCCGACACGACGGCGGCGGGATCTTTGCGCGCTTTTCCGCCGGCTTGTTGATCCAGCGCAAAGTCTCGCGCTCGATCTCTCGCTAAGGTCACTACCAGGAGAGAGCCGAGTTGGTTGTTCGCTCTTTTCTGGGTGGCCTTGGATAACGGAATTTGCGGACGCCTAGGTCAAGGCCGCCCTCCCCCTTTGGGGATCGCGGAGTTCCCCCCTCCGCACAATCCAGCTTTTGCAAAGTCAACGAGATGAAGAGAAGCCCGATCCCCCGGCCGGGCTTCTTTTCTTTGCCCGCGGTTCCAATTTGGCTCGGGCATTAACCAAATTCTAAGTGGATCGGAGTGAGATGGACGACAGTTCCGCGTACCCAATCGAGTTCAGTACCAAGTAGAGGGATTAGTCATGCGCACCATCGTTGCTCTCGCCGTCATCGCCGCGTCCTTGGCGTTGGGCGGCTGCTTCCACCACCAGCAGGTCTATACTGAAGAGCTTCCGCCTACGACCACGCCCCTGAAATAGGGCGAACCGGCGGTCTCGACATCTCTGGCCAGCTTCGCGGTCGAGGCACAATCAACGGTCATGGCCGGACACGATCTTGAGCGACGGTCTCAAGCTCGGTCCGGCCATTGGCGCCGTCGATTCTCCCGGACCTTCCCGGCTGTTGCTCGCTTGCACCGGCACGTGAAAAAAGCCATGGGCCCCGGAACTCACCCGGCCCTTGCAGCTTTTGCTCATCAGATCGCGGGCGAGCGGCCCGATACGCCGCCGCCCTCCTCCTGGCGAGAGGAACGAGAGATGTGGCCGTTCGATACCGTGTCGGCTAACGAGAAGTTCGTGCTGCCGAGACTGAGCTGGATCGTCCCTGCTTTGACCGTCGGCGCAAGCCTGATTGCGATTGCGCTCGCTGTGATGAGCGCGGCCGGCTAGAGCACGCCGCCGCTGCACGAACTCACCCAGACGAGCAGGAGAATTGCGGCGCCGGCCGCGCCGGTCGCCACGAAGACATTCAGCCAATGCTGCT
Organism: Methyloceanibacter sp.; assembly: GCF_035650995.1. GTDB lineage: Bacteria > Pseudomonadota > Alphaproteobacteria > Rhizobiales > Methyloligellaceae > Methyloceanibacter. Next base: position 40,535 of record NZ_DASRGO010000188.1, read on the forward strand.
TCCTGAGCGCGCCGGCGATGTCGCCCTCGTGCAGCTCCCTCGGCACGCGCACCCAGAACGCGTCGAGCGAGAGAACGGCAAGCAGGAAGGTGAAGGCCACGGCGAGGAGGTGTATCGCCGAGATGCCCGTGCACACGTTCATGGCCGCCCCCCTCGCCTTATTCCGCTGCGTGCTTTCGCCGCGCCTGATCGATCGGACAGGGCTTGCCCGGCTCGACTTCGGCCGCCGGTTCCGCTCCAGGCTCCGGCTCGTGCAGGATCACGCCGTCGAGCAAACCCCATTCGCCGATCCAGGCTTGCCGCTCCAGAGCGCGCCTGGTGTCGGCAATTCCGGCCTCCCAGCGGCTGCTGATGCCGGCAGGGGTGAAGTCGATGTCCTTGGTGTGATTCTCGTTGTCGAGCTTGGGGCTCAACAGCCGCACGACATGCATGCGCGTGTCGCAGCGATAGCCGGCGAGCTCCTTGTAGAGCGGATCGTCCTTTTCCTCTTCCGGCACGAACTCGAGCAGATTGGTGATGACGTGCCTGAGCTTGTGCGTCTCGCGCTGACGCACGATGTGGCTCGCGATCCGGCTCGAATATTGGATGTCCTTCTGACGATTGAGGATCTGCCAGATCGTCTCCGGCTCATCGCCGGTGGGATGCCACAGATGCACGGCGAAGATCAGCGAGTTGCGTCGAGGTGTATCGTCGAAGATGCGCTCGGTCGGCGTGTTGGAGAGAATGCCGCCGTCCCAATAGAGCTCGCCGTCGATGCGCACAGCGGGGAAAGCCGGCGGTAGCGCGCCGGACGCCATGATATGCGCCGGCCCGATCTGCATCTCCTTCGAATCGAAATAGCGCATCATGCTCGAGCGCACATGCGCGGCGCCGACGGTGAGCCTGGGATGGCCCTTGTTGATCAGGGAAAAATCGACGAGTTCTTCCAGCGTGCGGCGGAGCGGCTCGGTCGAGTAGTAGCCGGCATGATCTGCGCCCAGCGGCACATGAGCGCCGAGGAAGGCGCGGAAATTGGTCTCGAAGAATCCCGGGATGCCGCTCGTCAGCGTGGTCCATGCCGACAGCGCGTCGGCAACGCCCGTCCAGGCTGGGAACGCGCCCCAGAAAGCGCTGCTCTCCACGCGCCACCAGAATTTCTGCAGCGTGGGAAGCCGGTCCTCGACGCGATTTCCGGCGATGATGGCCGCGTTGATGGCGCCGATTGAGGTGCCGATGATCCAATCCGGCTCGACGCCCGCCTCGTGCAGCGCCTGATAAACGCCGCATTGATAGGCCCCGAGCGCGCCGCCGCCCTGCAGCACGAGCGCGACCTGACCGTTGTCGGCGTTGCGGATTTCGTTGACCGCTTGCAGCGGCGTGAGATTTCTCGGCTTCTGCGCCATGGCGAAATCCTTGCGGGTTAATGAGCGGTCCAACCGCCATCGACGGGAAGCGCGGCCCCGGTGATGGATGAAGCGGCGTCTGTGGCGAGGAAGACGGCGATCGCGCCAAGCTCATCGGTCGTGGCGAAGCGCTTGTTCGGCTGCTGCGCGAGCAGCACATCGCGGATCACCTTCTCGCGCGGGATGCCGTGCGCCTTGGCTTGGCCGTCAATCTGCGCCTCGACCAGCGGCGTGTAGACATAGCCGGGGCAGATTGCGTTGCAGGTAATGCCCATCTCGGCTGTCTCGAGCGCCGTGACCTTGGTGAGCCCGAGCATGCCGTGCTTGGCCGCGACATAGGCCGCCTTGAACGGCGAGCCGACGAGGCCGTGCGCCGAGGCGATATTGATGATGCGGCCCCACTTCTTGGCGATCATCGAAGGGAGGGCGAGCCGCGTGGTGTGAAACGCCGAGCTCAGATCGATGGCGATGATCGCGTCCCACTTGGCGACGGGAAACTCTTGCAGCGGGGCGACGTGCTGAATGCCCGCATTGTTGACGAGGACGTCGAGGCTCCCGAACATGTCGATGGCCGTTTGCACCATCTCGGCGATTTGCTCGGGCTTCGTCATGTCGGCGCCCGAGAAGGCGACCGGAACGCCGAACTCGGCCCCGATGCTTGCTTGGGTCGCCTTGATCTCCTCTGGCGCACCGAAGCCGTTGAGGACGACGGCCGAGCCGGCGGCCGCGAGCGCCCTGGCGATGCCAAGCCCAATGCCGCTGGTCGAGCCGGTGATGACGGAAACCTTGTCTTTGAGCGGTTTGGCAGCGGCAATAGCCCGCTCAGTCATGGCGATTGTCATGGCCGGACACCTCTCCTCTCGGTTGCGGGTACCTTACCTCGCAGGGACGCCTTCTTCGAGCGTGATCATGCCCGCGCGATCCCGCCCGCGGGAAATGCCCATTGGCTAAGGAGTCGATAGGGGTGCGCTATCGCCGAAAGCACCCAAGATCCGGGGCTGGACGGGCGTTTTTCAGCGCCTCCTTAGCACCCGAAGTTGCGGAAAAGGCGAGTTGGGGCCGCCAAATGATCTCGACGCCAAACCGCAATCAATCGTAGAACTCAAGACATAGAGGCGTGAACCAAATAGTCCCAGGCCAAATGACCATGCGCGGCGTGATCGGCGAGGCCACTTCCCATTTGGCTCAGTTGGCTCGGACTTCGACAGCGCGGCGACCTTCTTCTACCATTTTGCAAGCGGCAACAACGCAGTAGGCGGCGGAGCGCATCTCCCATGGAAATGCATCAGGTCCGCTACTTCCTCGCGGTCGCGCGCACGTTCAACTTCACGCGTGCAGCCGAGGAGTGCCACGTCGCGCAGCCTTCGCTGACCCGCGCCATCCGTCAGCTCGAGGGCGAGCTCGGCGGCGATCTGTTCCGCCGCGAGCGCCCACAGGCCCAGCTGACCGAGCTTGGCCAGCGCATGCTGCCCCTGCTCAAGCAATGCTACGAGAGCGCACTCAGCGCCCGCTCGCTCGCCTCGGCCATAAAGAAGGGCGAAGTCGGGACGCTTAGGCTTGCGGTCTCCAACGCCATCGATCCCTCCCTCGTTACCCCCCATGTGGTCGAGCTCGGCAAGCACTTCGACGGTCTCGACGTGAAGCTCTTGCGCGGTTCGGGCAGTCAGGCGATCGAGCATCTCAAGAAGGGCGAGGTTGAGCTTGCGATCGCCGCCAAGGTCGAGGACGATTGGGAGCGCCTCGACAGCTGGGCGCTGTTCACCGAGGACTTCCAGCTTTTCGTGAACGCCATGCATAGTTTTGTCAGTCAGATGAGCGTGGCGCTCGACGACCTCCGCCCGGAGCGGCTGATGGTCCGCACCTATTGCGAGACGACGCCCATGCTGCTTGACCTGTTGCGCGCGCGGGACTTCGACGTGACGCGCTTCCACGAGGTCAGCACCGACGTCGATCTGATCTCATTGCTCGAAGCGGGTCTCGGCGTGGCGCTCGTCCCGCGCAGCACGCAGAGCCCGGCGACGCTGATGCGCATCGCCGTCACCGGCATCGATCTCAAGCGCACCGTTTATCTCTATGGCGTGGCCGGACGGCAGCGCACGGCGGTGGCTTCGGCCATGATGAAGATGCTGCGCGCCTATGATTGGTCGCGCTACGGCGCCTAGCGGCCCCGGAGGGGTTACTGCGCGTCCCTGAGCGCCGCGAGCAAATCCTCGATGGCCATGCGCTTGCGGTAGTCGGGATCGACGAAGCGCGCCGTGACGATGCCCTCGCGATTGACCACGAAGGTGGCCGGCACCGGCAAAAGCCAGGTTTCGCTCCCTTGCGAGCGGGACACATCCCATCCGGCGCGGCACATCATGTCTTGCATCTCGGCCCCGACCCAGAAAGCGAGATTAAGGGACAATGCGTAGCCGTTGTCGAAATCGGTGAGGATGGGGAACGGCGCCCCTGTTTCGGCCTTGAGCTCGGCGGCGAAATGCTCGCGATCAGGCATGATGGCGGCGATCTGGCCCCCTTCCGCCGCGATCTGGCCGTGGGCCTGCGCAAGCGCACGGGTATTGATGCGGCAATAGGGGCACCACTGGCCGCGATGAAACGTGACGGCGACCGGTCCGCTCTTCAGGAGCTCTTCCAGGCTCACGAGCTGCCCCTTCTCGTCCGGAAGCACGAAAGGCGGCATCGCTTCGCCGGGCTTGGGAGCCTTCTCGCCGACGTCGAAGTTCTTCAGCCGCGCCACCAGGCGATCGACGGCGTCCTGGAAATGCGGGCCGAATCCCCTGACCGCGTCGGCAAACGCCTGCAGCCGCTCGGCCAGCGAGGCGTCCATGTCGCGACATTGGACGTAGGCTTCATCGAGCAGTTCTGCGAGCGGTGTTGTTGCCATCCCCTGGCTCCCCGGCGGGCCTGAAAGGTGGCGGCCCGATCCGGTGGAAATTCCGAATTCTTCAATCTTACCCGACAATTTCTCATACCATCCGCTTGTTCCGATGAATAGCCGCCATTCGACCGCAGCCGACGCCCTCAGCCTTGATTACCGGTGGAAAACGCGGCCTTCAGCGCCGCGAGCAATTCTTCGATTGTCATGCGGTTGCGGTAGTCCGGATCGATGAAGCGGGCCGTGATGACCCCGGCGCGGGAGATCACGAAGGTCGCGGGGATCGGCAAGACCCACGCCTGGTTGCCTTGATATTCGGGGAGATTGCGGCCGCCCGACTCGAGGATGCGCTGCATCTCCTCGCCGACCCACACGGCGAGGTTCAGCGACAGCGCATAACCGTTGTCGATGTCGGTCAGGACCGGATAGTGAACCTCTCCTTCCGCCTTGAAAGCGGCGGCGAAGCGCTGCCGGTCGGGCATGATCGCGGCGAGATGCGCGCCGTCGGCGGAGACCCTGTGCTCCACTTCGGCGAGCGCCCGCGTGTTGATGCGGCAATAGGGACACCAATGACCGCGATTGAAGGTCATTGCCAACGGCCCTTCGCTAAGGAGCTCGTCGAGCGTGACGAGACGTCCCTCCTCGTCCGGCATGGCGAAAGGCGGCATCCTCTCGCCGGGCTTCGGAGCGGCTTCGCCCGCGTCAAAAGCCTTCAGACGGTTGACCATGCGATCGACCGCCTCCTGGTAACCGGGGATCAGATAGCGCGTGGCGGCGCTAAAAGCCTCAAGTCTTTCGTTGAGGGATGCATCCATGTCGCGGCAGTAGAGAAAAGCCTCGTCGAGAGTGGCGAAGGCCGGAAGTTCATTCATCGGCCCCCTCCCCATCGGCCCATGGATTTGCGTCCGAGCGCACGTCTTGTGCCTTCCTTATCGCCTGCCGCCCCGCGCCTAGTCCAATAGCGCCCGTCTATGGTGTTCATCATTGATCGGCATTTCAACCGAAGCCGCTGTTTTGTTTGATTATTCGCACCAATTGGCGTGACGAGACGGCCAATCCGCCTCGCGTCCCGCAAGGCTTCGCAGCTCCATGAGCGCTACTTGATCAGCGCCTGGAGCTCCTTGAAGGCGGGCGTGCCGGCGCGTTCCAGCCACTCGAACATGACCATCTCGCTGTCGACCACGTCCGCGCCGCCTTTGCCAAGCCGCGTGAGTGCAAGCTTGCGGCTCGTCTTCGCGCGCGAGCCCACGGCATCGGCCACGATGAAGGCCTCGAAGCCCTGGTCCTCGAGATCGATCGCCGTCTGCAGCACGCAGACATGAGTCTCGATGCCGGCCACCACCACTTGCGGCCTTCCCTCGCGGCGGAGCCGATGCAGGCGCTCGCGCAGGAGGTCGTTCTTCAGGCAGGAGAACTCGACCTTGTCGGCAACGAAGGCGGCATTGGCGAGCGCATCGCGGATGGGATCGACGGTCGGACCAAGCCCTTGTGGATATTGCTCGGACACGGTGATCGGCACCTCGAGCGCCCGCGCCGCGCGCACCAGCCTGATGCAGCGATCGACCACGCGGTCCTTGCCGGCAATCGCGCCGAGGAGCTTGTCTTGCACGTCGATGATGAGAAGCTGGGATTTGTCGCGATCGAGCAGCATGGAGGAGAATGTTACATAGCTTGGCCTAATCGCCTAGTGAGCGAGGCCGGCGATTTTGAGCGCGAAGGCGTAGGCGAGCGCCACCTCTTTTAGCCGTTCGAAGCGCCCTGACGCGCCGGCGTGCCCCGCCTCCATGTTGGTGCGAAACAGGAGAAGCGACTCGCCGGCATCGAGCTCGCGCAGCTTGGCCATCCATTTCGCCGGCTCCCAATAGGTCACGCGCGGGTCGGTCAAACCGGCGAGCGCGAGGATATGCGGATGGGCCACGGCGCGCACGTTGTCGTAGGGCGAATAGGCGGCGATGGTGCGGTAGTCGGCCTCGCTCTCGATCGGATTGCCCCATTCCGGCCACTCGGGCGGGGTGAGCGGCAGGCTCGCGTCGAGCATCGTGGTCAGCACATCGACGAACGGCACCTCGGCAACGATGCCGAGAAAGAGATCGGGCGCCATGTTGGCGACCGCGCCCATGAGCATGCCGCCCGCGCTTCCGCCGTGCGCCACGATACGCCCGCGCGCGGTGAAGCCCTGCGCGGCAAGATACTCCGCGGCGGCAATGAAGTCGGTGAACGTATTGACCTTCTTCTCGCGCTTGCCGCCCTTGTACCAGCGATAGCCTTTGTCCTTGCCGCCTCGCACATGGGCAATGCCGTAGACGAAGCCGCGATCGACGAGGCTGAGCGCATTGGTCGAGAAGCCGGCCGGGATCGACATGCCATAGGCGCCGTAGCCGTAGAGGAGAAGCGGCGCCGAGCCGTCGAGCTTGGTCTCCTTGCGATAGAGGAGAGAGACCGGTACGGTCTCGCCGTCCTTGGCGGGCGCCATGACGCGGCGCGTGACATAGAGCGACGGATCGTGCCCGCTCGGGACCTCCTGCGTCTTGCGCAGGACGCGGCTGCGCGCCTCCATGTCGTAGTCGAACACCTGCGCCGGCGTCGTCATCGACGAATAGGTGAAGCGCAAGGTCTTGGTGTCGTACTCGTAGCCGGCCGAGAGCCCGAGCGAATAGGCCTCCTCGTCGAAGGCGATTGCGTGCTCCTCGCCGTCGGCGAAGCGCCGCACGACGATGCGCGGCAGCCCGTCTTCGCGCTCGAGCCTGACGAGGAAATCCTTGTAGGCCACCACGTCGAGAATGAGACGGCCGGGCCGGTGCGGCTCGATCTCGCACCAGTTCTCCCGGCCGGGGGCCCCGGCCGGCGCTTCGACGATGCGGTAGTCCTCGGCGCCGCCCGAGTTGGTGAGGATGATGAGACGCCCCTCGTGGTGATCGACCGAATAGTCGTGCTCCTTCTCGCGCGCTGCAATGAGCCGCGGGGGCGCCGCAGGATCGGCGGCATCGATCAGGCTGATCTCGGCCGTCTCGTGGTCGTGCACGCTGAGCAAGAGGTAGCGCCGGTCCTGCGTGGCGCTGATACCGAGGAAAAAGCCGGGGTCGTTCTGCTCGTGGATCAGCACATCCGCGCCCTCGCCTCCGACCTGGTGGCTGAATAGCTTGCGCGGGCGATGTTCGTCGTCGACGAAGATATAGAGCAGGCTCTTGCCGTCGCCGGCCCATTCGAGCGAGCCGTTGTTGTCGGTAATGCGCTGATCGATGAGCTTCCCGGTCGCCGCCTCGATAACGTTCACCGCATAGAACTCGGAGCCCTTGGTATCGACCGCATAGGCGATCAGGCTGTGGTCCGGGCTGTGCGCAACGCCCGCAATGCGGAAGTAGGAGTGCGGCTTGGCGAGCGCGTTGCCGTCGATCAGCACCTGCTCCTCGCCGCCCGCCCGCGGCACGCGGCAGAACAGCGGATGCTGACCGCCCGTCACGTAGCGCGTGTAATAGGCAAACCGACCGTCCGGCGCGGGCACCGTGGCGTCGTCTTCCTTGATGCGCCCCTTCATCTCGGTGAACAGGCGCTCCTGCAGCGCGTCGGTGTCGGCCATCACCGCCGCGGTATGGGCGTTTTCCTCTTCGAGATGGGCCCGGATTGCGGGATCGAGCAGCGCGGGATCGCGCATCACCGCTTGCCAGTTCGAGGCCCTCAGCCAAGCGTAGTCGTCAACCCGCCTGATGCCGTGGTGCAGCGACACGGAAGGGATGCGGCGGGCAAGGGGACCCCGCCGCCCGGGCTTCACCGCTCGGGTGGGACCGACGGACATGACTTCTCTTCTAGGCCTTGGTCTTGGTCTTGGCGCCTTCGCCGGCCGGTTCGAATGCCAGAGCCGTGCCGTTGATGCAATAGCGCGCGCCGGTCGGCTGCGGGCCGTCGGGAAAGACGTGGCCAAGATGCGCCTCGCACTTGGCGCAGCGCACCTCGGTGCGGCGCATGAACAACGAGCGGTCGTCGTGCTCGCTCACCGCCTCCTGGTTTGCCGGGGCATAGAAGCTCGGCCACCCTGTGCCTGAATCGTATTTCGTGTTTGAGCTGAACAAGGGCTCGCCGCAGCAGACGCAGCGATACATCCCCTCCCGCTTCTCCTGATAGTAGGGATGGCTGAAAGCCCGCTCCGTGCCGTGCTTCCGCGTTACGTAGTATTGCTCGGGCGAAAGCTTCTCCCGCCACTCCGCCTCAGATTTCGGCATCTTATCCTTGCCGCCCGCTTCGATGTTCTCGGCCTTGCTCATGTTGGGGAACAACCCTGGCTCCGTTTGCATTGTGTGTCCGCAATATAGGTGCTCCGGGGGACCTTCCGAAGACCCTCTCGACTGCTCACGGAGGCTTGATTCCCGGAATAAGTGCGCAAGCTCAATCTCAGATTGAGCGCGTTCGGGGAAGACCAAGATCAGAAGCGGCCGCTGATCGACCTCAGCAGCAGCGCGAAGGTGCTTGGGTAAGCAAACGCTCCGGCTTCGTTTATCATATTTGGTAGGAGCCGAGTTTTCGCTAGATGAAGTGAGTTGCGGCCTTGAGAGAAGGTGCTATAGAGAGCAAATCAGTTCGCCCCTGCGACACCCCATACATTCTCTAGTTGAGAATCATTATGGGCTCACGTCACAAAATCGGCGTAATCTGATGACTCAACAGTATGGTGGGCCCGGAAATATGGATGCACAGAGTGGTTTATGTGCAAGCTTACTAGGACCGGGGATCAAGCAGGATTAAGGAGCCATTCATGGAAGCGAATCTGGAGAAAAACGAGCTGGTAGAACTTACCGCCGAGATCGTCTCCGCCTATGTCAGCAACAATACGGTCGTGGCGACTGACCTTCCCGGGGTCATCCATAATGTCTTCGATGCCCTGAGCAAGGCCTCCGGCTCCTCGGGTCTGCCCACCAGAGAGGAGCTCAAGCCTGCCGTCCCGGTGAAGAAGTCGGTTACCCCCGAATACATCGTCTGCCTCGAGGACGGCAAGAAGTTCAAATCACTCAAGCGGCATTTGCGGACGCATTACGACCTTTCGCCGGAAGAATACCGCGAGAAGTGGGGCCTTCCGCACGACTATCCCATGGTCGCCCCGAACTACGCCGCGGCGCGCTCCGACCTCGCCAAGCGCATGGGCCTCGGCCAGCGCCGGCGCTAGCGGCCTGACCGCGCGCAAGCTGCGAGTCTTGCCGGATCGCGATCGCGCGCGGCCGCCTCGAGTCGTGCGGCTTCGGCCTTGTAGGCGCTCAACAGCGCAAGATGCCGGTTGAGGTCGTAGCTCCAATGGCCTGACATCGCTCGCCTGCGTTCGGCGCGAAGCGCGCGCCTGAGCTTTTCGAGCACGCGTCCGATCCCCTCGGCGCTCTCGTCCTTCAGCTCGCGCGGCCAGAGCGCCACGAGCCTCGGCAGGTCGCGCGAGCGCTCGTAGACCCTCGCGCCCGCATCGGCCATGGAGGCGAAGATGCGCCGCGCCTCGAGCCGCCTTCGCCGCCGCTCGGCGGCATCCGCCGTCCCCCCGTGATCTGTCCGTCTGCGCTGTTCGCTCACGCTCGAGCCTCCGTTCTTCGAGGCTCGATCATGCGCGCGCTCCGGCGACCGGGGATTTGAGCGCGGATAGCCGCGCGTTGCAGTGTTTTATCCCCGCTCTCCTCCCGCTTATCCCCGGCCCTCTCTTCCCATTTAGAGTGTGATAGGTATTTATTCCTATCAAGGGAGAGAGGCCGATGGCTGAGCTTCGAACGGTCGAGCAGCGCCTGGCGCGTCAGGCGTACGCTGCAACGAAACGCGGAAGGGCCACGCACGCCCCGGCGCGGTACATTCTGGACGCCCCGCCAGCCGATCTCCGCCAGGCGATCGACCCAGCGGTCGCAGCCGTCTTCGCCGTGAAGATCGGCGACTTGAGATCGCCCACCCGCTCATCGCCCCGCGCCGCCTTCGCCCGCCAGGTCGCCATGTATCTCGCCCACGTCGTGTGCGGGCAAAGCCTCACCGCGGTCGGGACCTTGTTTCAGCGCGACCGCACCACGGTGGCGCACGCCTGCCGGCTCATCGAGGATGCCCGCGACGATCCCGGCCTCGACCGGCTGATCGAACACCTCGAGTGCGCGGTCGCTTCGCTGATCGATGCGTTCGGCTCCCGCTGCGGGCTCCGGCAATGAGGCGCGCGAAGGCAGACAAGGCGAGCAGCGGTGAGCGGGCGCGCGAGATCCTCGCCCTCCTCGCCGAGCTTGCCGGCGGCGCCGCTCTCGCCCCTGACGGCGCGGGCGCCTACGTCCTCGCCCAGCCCGAGGGCGATACCCTCGCAGCGGCGGCGCCGCAGCAAGCGCCGAGCGCCGAGCTTATCGCGGCATGCCTCGCGCAAGATTGGCTCGAATGGGAGCGCGGACGGCTCGTTCTGTCGCACACAGGACGCGCCTTTTTCCGCCGCCAGGGCGCAGGCCATGACGACGCCTTCCGCGCCCAGCATCAACTCCGCGTCCGCGCCGAGCGCGAGATCGGCGGCGCCCGCCGCGAGCTTCTGCTGAACGAAGCGGAAAGCCCGCTCGGCTGGCTCAAGAGCCGCAAGGATCGCAACGGCAGGCCGCTGCTCAGCGCCGAGCAGGTCGAAGCGGGCGAGCGGCTTAGCGCCGATTACTGGTTCGCCGCGATGAGCCCGCGCGTGACCGCGAACTGGTCGGCGCTAGCACCACGCGCGCGCCTGCGCCGCGGCGCGCCGTCGGCCGCCTCCTTGCGCGACGAGGTGATCGCCGCCAAGGAGCGCGTGATGCGCGCGCTCGACGCCGTCGGCCCCGAGCTTGGCGGCATCCTCGTCGATATCTGCTGCGAGCTCAAAGGTCTCGAAGAGGCCGAGACGGCAAACGGCTGGCCGCAGCGTGCGGGTAAGGTCGTGCTCCAGATCGCTCTAACCCGGCTCGCGCGCCATTACGGGCTGATCGCCGAGGCACGCGGCGGCCGGCGCGGCCTGCGCCACTGGGGCAGCGCCGATTACCGCCCGACGCTCGATGCGTGGCGGAGCGCGGGCGGCGACAGCTGCGAAAGCTAACATCGCTGCTTTGTCGCCGATCCCGGTCCGTCCTCGCCCTCTATCTCTCCCGCAAGCCCGCTCGTATGAGGTGGAGAGAGCAGCGCTCGAGGATCGCAGGCTCCCGAAAGGAATATCCAAGACGCCACTTTTGCAGGGTGATCGCCGGATTGATCCGCATCATGTTGTCCACCGCGGCGCGGGCATCGGCCGATCGGCCAAGGTGCGAGCAGGCGATCGCCAAGAGCAAATGGGCATCGTTGAACTGAGTTTGCTCCAGAGCCTGTGCGGCTTTGCTGAAGTGTCCCGAAACTAGATGCGCCCAGCCTCTGCCGTAGTTATAGGACCAACTCAATCTGGGATCGCATGCCGAGACTGTATCAGCCCACTGCAGCGCCTCATCCACTTTCCCAGCCTGAATAAGCACCATCATCAAGCGCGAGAGCACGAACATGTCGTAAGGTGCGAGAGCGACTGTTCTCTCGGCGGCGACAAGGGCACCATCAAAGTCTCTCTCCTTAACGAGCACGTAGCTCATGAGCCAATTTGCAAATCGGGCGACCTGGGGAGCGAGGCGTTGGTTGGAAAGAACCTGTCGAACGAGTTCTCCTGCTTTTTGGAAATCGGCGGGAGGATAATCACTGACAAAGGTGTAGCCACGGATCATGTGGTGCCAGCCGAGCTTGACCCTGAGCAGGGTCGAACCAGGGAACTTAGTAAGCCCCTCTCGCCAAATCTCGCCCGAGGCCTCGATCCCCTGCGGCGTGTATTTCATGATCTGTTCGTGCCCACGAAGGTAGTAGTCATACTCTTCGAGAGTGGTTTGATCCTTTCCCCAAGTGCTCCGGTATTGCGCTTGCCTCAGTGCGCCCTTCTCCCCCGTTAGGGCGCTCGCGATCATCCCGGTCACCTCGTCCTGCAGTTCCCAAGGGTCGGTGCCAGACCTATCGAAGCGTTCGGCCCAAACATGCTCGCCGTTCTTGGTATCGATAAGCTGAGCGACGATGCGAAGTTTGTCGCGGTCCTTACGAACGCTGCCTTCGAGCACGTAGTCGACGCCGAGTTCTCTTCCAAGCTGTCGCACGTCGACAGGCTTACCCTTGTAAGCGAAGGAGGACGTGCGCGCGACCACTGTTAGGTCCGGGAACCGAGAGAGCACCGTAATGATGTCTTCGGCCACCCCATCACCGAGCCAGCCCAGTTTCTTTCCGGTACTGAGATCGTCGAAAGCGAGCACGGCAACGGACGGAACTTTCGCGGATGCTTCTTGCGTTACCGGCTTTTGAACAAACCGCGCAGTCTGTTCGGGCAGGAACTCGATCTGCGGCGTG
>NZ_DASRGO010000189.1:0-12243 GCF_035650995.1 Methyloceanibacter sp.
GGCCGTTGGCATCCATGCATCTTCGGCATCCTCATCGATCAGCTCTGCTCCTTCAGCCGAGCGCGGCGACTTCGGTGCTCGAAGGTGTTTCACAACCGTCTCGTAAAAATCGAGAATTGCGGATTGAACGGCCTGAGGAAAGCTTTGGGGACCGAACTTGCGATCAAGGTCGGTGGCCGCAACGATCTCGAAGGCCCTGGGCTGCGCTCCCTGTTTTTCGATTCGAGCGATCTCTGGATTCGAGCGGAGTTCTGAAAGACCGGCTGATGTCCTCCGGCCATGTTTCCAAATGACATGAATGCTCGCTGTGGCGTCGCTCTCGGGCGGAAGTTGCTTGAGGAGCCAGTTCAATTTGCCCACGTACTGCTTTGGGCTACTCGGTGCTGCAACCAAGAGGCTACAAATCACATTCCTCTTTTGAACATCAACGGTGACATGCAGTTCGCCTGGCGCATCCGGCACTTCAAACTCGAACGATAGTTGGTTGTTTTCAACAAAGAACGAGAGATCGTCCGCCCAAAGTTGTTGCTGATCGTATTGGTACTGACGGCGTAGCTTCACGTTGAATTGCACTCCAACCTCACGGGTTAGGGCCACACAAAAGCTGGCTTGAGCCTGGTGCCAACTGCGGAGCGCGTCGATGACGTCGGCATCATCCCTCCTGACCGCGGCGCCGGCTCTCAAGCGTTGCACCAGGCCGTTCCAACTTGATGGCATCGAAGTTAAGCCACGAATCTCACTGTTCTGGTGATCGAAATAGCGAATTGCTTCTTTCAGGATGAAGGCCTGCTCCTCGTCGAAGCTCGACGCTTCCTTCACTACGCCAGCTGCAATCATGCAAAGAGTTGGCCACGACCAATGGAAGATGGCCACACCGCCACCGATGTCTGTGGGAAGGTCGTATGGCAAGTGGTCGGGTCTGGTGGTGAGTTCGTTCGAAATCGTGATGATCGCGTCGATACGGTTTGCTTTCGCGATCTTGTAATAGCGAGCGATCTGATCTGGCTTGATCCTGGAAGCGCCGATCTTTGCTTCAATGATGGCGCTCCACTCTGATTGAGTGGAGCGGGCCAAAAGGAGACCATCCGGGCGATCGTCTGCATCATCTGGATCTTGCTTCTTGAAAACGATCTCCGTGTAGGCCTCGATCCACGACCGACGTCCGAGACGGTACCCCATTCGCGAGAACACATGTCGAGCAAACGGGTACACAACACTAAGTACTGCAAGTAGGACAGAACAGGCTTGCCGCTCGCGGTGGCCTGACGGGGCCACCGGAATCAGGCGTGCTCGCTCGCCTCCAACCAGGAATTCGGGCAGATCGCTCACCAAGGCCCTCACTTGGCATTTGAGTAAGTATCGCAGGTTGAGAGAGATCGTGCTACCCGTTGCCGTGCACTAGCGAAAATCGGCTCACTTCTGACGTTCGCACCCGCACATAGGGCGATTAAAACCGCCACGGCGGACGCGCGGCTCCTCGCGCTCTGCCCCGCGCTTGGCTACGAGGTCGCGATCCTTCCCAACGTTGTCGTAAAGAGCGCGCCAATTTCGTGCTCCCCCTGCTGAGACAGCCTTGAGAGGCGGCGAAGGCAAGGTTCGTGTCTTGGCGGCAACGGTGCTATGATCGTTTGCCCGGATCGTCCGCTTGCGTATTTCCCGAAGGCGCAAGCAGCCTTGGCCCGGTATGGAGGCTTCGATGAGGAAGCCACGGATCGGTCTGATCGCTCTTTTGCTCGCCGCTACTTGCGCGGTTTCATTCCCGGATCGCGCCGCACTGGCGCTCAAGGCCACGGGCAGCGGGACCTCGGACGGCGCCTGCACGGAAATGTTCCACGAGTGCCTGAGAGGCTGCGGACCTCCGGGATCCAATCTCGCGTGCGAGAAATACTGCGAAGAGCAGGTGCTTGCGAAATGCAAGGCGGGAGGAGCTGCCCGGGGGAGCGTGGTCAAGCCCGGAACAGTTAAACCCGGGATCAAAGCCGCGCCACGGTAGTAGCCAATCTCGCCCCGCTCAAATCGCTTCGATTTGGGCGTCAGTAGCGCTGAATATTGCCTTTAGGCTTTGGAATTTTCGTTGAGGGTTCGCCTTTGGCGGCGGCCTTCTTTGTGCATGAACAGTAGGAACCGGTGCACGTAATCTTGTCCTTGCAGGAATCCTCCATGCTCTTGCAGTCCGTATACGTGCCGTTGCAGATGCATGTCGTGCCCTCGCAGGCAAAGCCGGCACCTCCACCGCCTCCGCTTTTGACCGCCTGTGCCTGCGAATTGATCAGCGTAAGCAGAACTATCAATGTCGCTCGCCAAGGCATCTCTCTGTCCTCCGGTTAGCTCTCGTGCGAGTGAACGCACGGGCAACATCGATCTCGAAGGTGCTTTCAGGTGGGCCGCGTTCACCGCGCCTTGCGCCGAGCACGCATGGACGGGCTCGGCGCGGGACCATGACGATTCGGCGGCTCAAAGCCGCTTCTGCCGCGGTAAACCCTTAAACAAAGACCAGCAAAAAATCGCAACGACGGCATCTCAAGGCAAGACCGCGCAGGACACCGTGCGGCAAATTCAGTCAGCCTTGTCGATGCACACGGCGTTGCCGTTGGAGAGCTTGCAATATTGATGCGAGGACCCGCACCGGTCGTCTCCGACGTGGATCACCGTGCCGTCCACCTTGCGGCAGTCGGACGTGGTGAGCTCCATGACCGTCGAACCCTTGAGCTTTCCGGTGGCCACGCCGCCGGGGATCTTCTTGGAGGTGGCGTGGGCGAGATCGGGTGTTAGGCTAAAGGCGATTGCCGCTAAAACCAGGACGGCTGCAGAGGTCGCAAACTTCACTTGCATTGTCACCTCCCTAACGTAGCCTTGGCGATGGACTCTCGCGGTCGATGTGCGAGACGACGGCAGTATAGCCCCTGCGCGAGGGTTGAGGCAGAGCAAACCGCCTGCCCCAAGGTCGGTTAACGGCCCTTGCGCAGCCGCACATAGAGCGCGCCCTCGCCGCCGAGGCGGCGCGGCGCCGGCGAGAAGCTCACCACGACATGGGCGAGGTCCGGCGCCGCCAACCAGTGCGGCACGGCTTGGCGCAGCACCCCGCGCGCCTCCTCCTCGTAGAAGCTGCGTGGCTGATCGGCCTCGGCGCCTTTGCCGGTGATGACGAGCACATGGCGGTAGCCTTTGCCTTGCGCCGATTTGAGGAAGCGCCTGAGCGCGGCATGCGCCTCACGCTGCCGCATGCCGTGGAGGTCGAGCCGCGCCTCGACCGGGAGATGTCCGCGCTCGAGCTTGCGCGCCGTTCCGCGATCGAGGGCTTCGCCCTTCGCGATCGGCGCTGGCTTCGGTACCGGCTTGGCCGCTGGCGCGAGGGCGGATAAAGGCTCCTCTACCTCAAGGCTCTTTGCCGGTTTTGGAATCGCGGCCTTGACAGCGGGGCGTGTCTTCTTGAGCGGCCGCGCGCTGCGCGCCACCCGCTCCCACAGCTCCGTATCGCTGTCGCGATGCTGACCGCGCTTGCCCATGGTTGATCATAAGACGCGACATTTTAATTTTCACACACGGCAACGGGAGACGGCTAACGCTTCGGCAGCAGCACGTAGAACCGCGCGGCATGCGCCACCCCGCCCGCGAGCGCGCCGGCCGCCTCGCCCGTGCCGAAGAAGATGTCGCCCCGCTCCGGTCCCCTGATCGCCGAGCCGACGTCCTGGGCGATCATCAGCCGCCGGAACGGTCTGCCGTCCTCGCCCTTGACATCGGGAGCCGCAACGAAGATCGGGAGGCCGAGGCGGTGATAGGCGGCATCGACGGCGAGGCTGCGGCCTGCCGTGAGCGGCACGCCTTCGGCGCCGAGCGGCGCGGAGGCCTCGAGTTCGCTGAAGAACACATAGGAGCGATTCTCCTCCATGAGCGCCCGCGCGCGGCTGGGATCGGCGTGGAGCCACGCCTTCACCGCCTCCATGTTGGCGGCGCCTTTCGCGATCGCGCCGCGTTCGACGAGGAGCTTGCCGATCGAGGTGTAGGGATGGCCGTTCTTGCCGGCGTAGGTGAGCCTCACCCGGCTTCCATCGGGCAGGCGCACCACGCCGGAGCCTTGCACCTGCATGTAGAAAAGCTCGACCGGGTCATCGAGATAAAGGAGCTCGAGCCCGCGCCCCTCTAGCGCGCCTCCCCAGATCTCGGCGCGCGTGTAATAGGGCACGCGGCCCTCCGGCGTGTCGCGGAAGCCGGTGATGCGGTCGTTGAAGCGCGCCCGCTCGGTCTCTGTGATGATGGTGACGAGATCGTCGGGCTTGCCATAGACCGGGACCTGGAACGCGCCTGTCTTTTCGCGCGAACCCCTCACCTCCGGCTCGTAATAGGCGGTGACGAGGCCTTGCGTGCCGCCACCTTCGATGCGGTGCGGCGTATAGAGGTCCTCGAAGAAGCTTCGCGCGGCGGCTTCGCTGACGCCGTCGCCGAGAAGAATGGCCGCCGCGCAATAGGGAAGCTCGGGGTCGGCATGGCAGGACTTGAGCAGCGCGCGGAAGGCCGCGGCATGATCGTCCTCTTCCCAGCCGGGAAGCTCGGCGAAGCTCACCGGCTTCAAGTCGATCTTGTCGCTGTCCACGTCGCAGGCTCCGAGCAGGAGCGCGATGGTGGCAGCGAGTGCGGCGCGCGGCAATGCCTTGGGCTAATTGGCCGCTTCGGTGGCGACCAGCTTCCAGTTCGGGTTCTTCGAAGCGACGTCGCGGCAGAAGGTCCAGATGTCGGTGACCTCGCGCACCTTCTTCGGGTCGCCCTCGACCACCTCGCCCTCCGTATCGCGCGTCACCGAGATCAACTCGCTCACGAATTTCACCGTGACGTAGGCGGTGCGGTTCTTGACCTCAGCCTCGATGATGTCGGCCTTGTCGATGCCCACCAAGCTCGACTCCACCTTTTCGCCGCGGCTTTCGCGGTCGGTGATGGCGCGCGCGAAACCGTCATAGACGTCGTTTGCGAGCAGCTCCTTGAGCGTCGCCCGGTCGCCTTCCGCGAAGGCCAACACGATCGCCTCGTAGGCGATCCTGGCGCCATCGAGGAAATGTCCTGGATCGAACGAGGGGTCGGCGCGCATTAGCGTGGTGAGCGACTGGCCGAGCGGGCTGTCCTTCTGAGCATGCCGGCCGAGCCTTGCCTCGATGTCCTCCGCTGAGGGGACGGAGGTCTCGCTCATCGGCGTGGTACGGCCGCGGCCGCGCGGCAGGGCGACGACAGGCTCGTTGGCATCGGCGGGCGAGGGCCGTTTGGCCTCCGGCGCCGAATAGGGATCGAACGGCGGCCGCTCGTTCCCGGTCCTGCGCCCGAGCACGTTGCGCAGCCGGATGAAGATCACGACCGCGAGGACCAGAAACAACAGCGTATAGATGTCGAAAGCTTCACTCATACCTTGCTGCCACCCGCGTTCAATGGATTAGCCCGCGTCCAGTTGCGGAACCCTCCAGGCGGATATGGTGCGCGCCCGGAGATTTGCCAGCGGGAGCCTTGAATACAAGCAGGATTGTCCCACACCTGCCAGCGCCACACCCCACAACTTACGGCATTAGCCCGCTCCAAGCCAACCCTAAACGCCCGTCGCGCTTAATTCGCTCTTGCCGCGGCGGGTCACCCCGGCCCTCCTTGCCCGGCCTGTTGGATTTGCAGCGCGCTTGCCTCCCGTGCTAGCCACCCTGACGCAAGATTTCGAGGAACCGTCATGGCTAAGAAGAGCCCGACCGAGGATCAGCCCGGCAAGGAGAGTGGCAATGGGCCGGAGGCCGAGGGCGCCGCGAGCCCGGGTAGCGCGCCGGCCACCCCGGGCGCCGCGCGCGCAGCCCAACAGGCTCAGCTTCAGGTGCTCGCCCAATACGTTAAGGACCTCTCCTTCGAGAATCCCGCCGCGCCGCAGTCCCTGCAAGGGCCCGGGCAGAATCCTCAGCTCAAGGTCGGGGTCAATGTGGGGGCCGAGCCGCGCGGCGACGACAATTACGAGGTGACGCTCCAAGTCGAGGTCCACGCCAGCAACGACCGCGGCGTGATCTATAACGTCGAGCTGCTCTATGGCGGGCTGTTCCGCCTGCGCAACATTCCGCAGAACCTGCTTCAGCCCGTCCTCTTCATCGACTGCCCGACGCTGATCTTCCCCTTCATGCGCCGGGTGCTTGCCGACGTGACGCGTGACGGCGGCTTTCCGCCGCTCATGCTCGACCCGATCGATTTCGGCAGGCTGTTCGCCGAGAACCTTGCCCGCGCCGAAGCCAACCAGGCCATCAAGAACTAGCTCGCCTTCCCTCAACGGGAGAGGAAGCTAATAGCGCAGCCAGACGGCGCCCGCGCCGAGGCTTGCCACAAAAGCGCGGTGCGCCTCGATCTCGGCCGCCGTGAGCCTCGGTAGAAGCGGCCGGACCCGCACGGGAAGCGCGTGCGTCCTGAGCAGAGCGCCCTGGCCGCCCGCCACGGCAAAGTCGAGCCGCGCCTGATGTCCGCCGACGAGCTCGGCATAGACGCGTGCCAGCAGCCGGCAGTCGAGGAGCGCGCTGTGCTTCTCGCGCTCGGAGAGGTCGATGCCATATCGCTTGCATAGCGCGTCGAGGCTGCACGGCGCGCCCGGGTGCCGCCGCCGCGCGAGCGCGAGCGTATCGACAACCCGGTCCCAGCCAAGCAGCGGCCGCGCGATGCGGTCGAGCTCGGCGTTGAGAAAGCCGAAGTCGAAAGCCGCGTTATGCATCACCAGCATGGCGCTGTCGATGAAGGCGAGCATATCGTCGGCGAGATCGGCGAAGCGCGGTTTGTCGCGCAGGAACTCGGTCGTGAGGCCGTGCACCTCGAAAGCCGCGTAGGGCACGTCGCGCTCCGGGTTCACGTGGCAGTGCCACACCCGTCCCGTCGGGATGCGGTTGATTAGCTCGACGCAACCGATCTCGACGATGCGGTGGCCGTCGAAGGGATCGAGTCCCGTCGTCTCGGTATCGAGCACGATCTCGCGCATTGATTGCTTGTCTCTTTGTTCCTTCGTCATGCCCGGCCGAGCCGGGCATCCAGGGCAACGAAGCTGAACAAGCGGCCCTTGATTGCCGGGTCAAGCCCCAATGACGTGCTCCTATTCCGGTTACGAGTGACGCAATCGCTCCATGACCCGGCCCGGCCGGCCGCGGAGCGACTCGATAAGTTTATCGATCTGCCGGTGCATGTCCGCAAGGCCCGTGCCGCTGTCCACAACGAAGTCGGCGCGCGCGCGCTTCTCCTGATCGGGAAGCTGGCGCGCAAGCAGATGCTCGAGCTTCTCGACCGTCATGCCGGGCCGCGCCAGCACCCGTTCTCGTTGTACGTCATGCGGCGCGCTCAGCACGACCGTGACATCGACGCGGCTGTCGGCGCCCGTCTCGAATAGAAGGGGGATCTCGAGCACGGCGAACTCGGCGCCCCTCTTCTCCTCCTCGATGAGAAAATCAATCTCGGCCTTCACCACCATCGGGTGCACGATGGCCTCGAGTTCTTTGAGACGCTTAGGCCTGCCGGCGACCTCGGCGGCAAGACGCGTGCGGTCGACCTTGCCCGCGCGCGTAACGCCGGGGAAGGCGGCCTCGATGAGCGGGACGGCCTCGCCCTCGTAGAGCCGGTGCACGCAAGAATCGGCGTTGAACACGGGAATGCCGGAACGGGCGAGATGCTCGGCGGCGGCGGATTTACCCATGCCGATCCCGCCTGTCAGGCCGATGACCAGCATCACTTGGCCCCCAGGGAGGCGATGACGTGCATCCTGAGCTCGGGCGTGACCTCGGGGCGGACGCCGAACCAGCGCTCGAAGCCTGGCGCGGCCTGATGCAGCAGCATGCCGAGTCCATCGACGGCGATATTTCCGCGTTCGCGCGCGTCGGCGAGGAGCCGCGTCTCGAGCGGGCTGTAGACGATATCGGCGACAACCGCGTCGGTCGGGAGCGCGGCGAGATCGACCGCAAGCCGCTCCTGTCCGGTCATGCCGAGGCTCGTCGTATTGACCAGGAGCCCGCAGCCCTCGAAGGCGAAATTGCGGGTGTCCCAATCGACCACCTCGACGCGCGACGGAAAGTTGGATGCGAGCTCCTCGGCCCGCGCCCGGCTCCGATTGGCAAGCAGCACCTTCGACGCTCCGCCTTGGAAAAGTCCATAGAGGATCGCCCGCGCGGCGCCTCCCGCCCCGAGCACCATGACCGGGCGCCCCCCCTCGTTCCACTTCGGCGCCTGCTCGGCAAGATTGGTCATGAAGCCGTAGGCATCGGTGTTGCTCGCATTGAGCCTGCCCTCGCCGTCGAGCCACAACGTGTTGGCGGCGCCAATCGCGCGCGCCGCCGCGTCCCTCACATCGGCTGCTTCGAGCGCGGCGAGCTTGTGCGGCAGGGTGACGTTCGCCCCCACGTAGCCGTGCTGCTTGAGCGAGCGCATGAAGTCTCTCGCCGCTTCCGGCGGCACGGCCTCCTTCTCGTAGGCGCCGTCGATGCCGTAGAGCGAAAGCCAGTACCGATGGATGATGGGCGAGCGCGAATGCTCGACCGGCCAGCCGATGACGCAGGCGCGCTTCATTTCAGGCCTCGATGACGCCCTCGCGCCGAAGCGTATCGAGGAGCGGAATGAGCGGAAGGCCAAGGATAACGTAGTAATCGCCGTCGATCGTCTCGAACAGCTGAATGCCGATCGACTCGATCTGATAGGCGCCGACCGAATTGAGCACCTCCTCGCCCGCCGCGGCGAGATAATGCCCGATGAATTCGGGAGACAGCTTGCGCATGGTCAGCGTCGCGGTCTCGGTCGTTGACCAAATGGTTTCGCCCTCCGTCGCCACCGCGACAGAGCTATGCAGCATATGCGTCTTGCCGCTGAGGTCGAGCAATTGCCGTCGCGCCGCCTCCATGCTGTCCGGCTTGGTCAGGATCTGATCGCCGAAGGCGAGCACCTGATCGGCTCCGATGACATAGGCCTTGCGGGCAAGCTCGCTCACGGCTTCCGCCTTGGCGCGTGCAAGGACTTCGGCGACGTCGTGCGGGCCAAGGACCTTTTCGCCGCTCACCGCCTGGCGCATGACGCTCTCGTCAAGCCCCGGCGGCTCGACGATGAAGGCAAGTCCCGCGCCCTCGAGAATCCGCGCCCGGATCTTGCTGGTGGAGGCGAGAATCAAAGGCGGGCGTCCCGCTTGCAGGAAACCGCTCATGCTTCGAGCGCCGGCGCTTCGCGGTCGTGATAGAGCCGGATGATGGCCGCGGCAGTCTCCTCGATGGACCGTCGCGTCACGTCGATGATCGGCCAGCCGTGCCGCGCGCAGAGCTGGCGTGTCTGGGCGATCTCGGCTGCGATCGTGTCGCGATCGACATAGTCCTCGAGATGGCCGTGCGACTGCTCGATGATGCGGTTCTGGCGGACTTGCGCAATACGGTCGGCCGAGGCGACCAGCCCCACGACGAAGGCGCGTGTCGGCTGCTCGAGCTGAGCGGGAAGCGGGACGCCCGCTACGAGCGGAACATTGGCGGTCTTGAAGCCACGATTGGCGAGATAGATCGAGGTCGGCGTTTTCGACGTTCGGCTGATGCCGACCAGGATGATGTCGGCGTCGTTCAGATTCTGCGGCAGGTGGCCGTCGTCATGCAGCATGGTGAAATTGAGCGCCTCGATGCGGCGGAAATAGTCGGCATCGAGCACGTGCTGGCCTCCGACGGTCGGCGTCGCCGGCGTGCCGAGATAGGATTCGAACACCTGGAGGATCGGTTTCAGCGCGAACACGCACGGTACATTGAGCCGTTTGCAAGATTTCTCGAGCTCCTCGGCGAGCTCCCGATTGAACAGGGTGTAAAGCACGATGCCGGGCGCGGCCTCAACGTCCTTAAGTACGCGTTCGAGCTCGCGCCGGCTTCGCACCAGCGGGTGGAGATGCTCGATCGCCCGCACCTGGGCGTACTGCACCCTGACCGCCTTGGCGATGACGGTCAGCGTCTCTCCGGTCGAGTCGGAGATCATGTGGAGGTGAAAGGTGCGCTGGATATCCATGGCAATGCCTCTGGATAACCTCGTTGCGTTAAGGGAGCAACTACCGCAGGGCGCGCTTCTCTACCCCTCCCTCCATGACAATAGGGGCAACTTCTTCACAGATTCGCCGATGTCGAGAAAATGACGCTTTGCGCACCACCTCCTGCAATACCCATCCGCATCCCCAACCCTACGCCCACTCTCTCCACAGGAGATTAGGCCCCTCGCCCACGATCCTCCCGCGGGGCCGAAGGCCTCCGCTTGAAGCCTCGCGATGAGCGACCACCGCCAATTAGCCACAACTCCCTTCCTCACTCGACAATATCGTATCCCAGGCGGTTGCCTGTTCTGTAGAGAGCCTGGGCACAGCCGTGAATGTCCGCTATCCACGCCCAAGTAGTAACAGTAGAAACCTTTAAGAGACTCTCCTTATTGATTTTTAGGAACGCCGATGGCGCGGACCTCTCTCCCCGGCAGCGCTCTCCTCAAGGCCCTGTCCGGCCATCCAAGCATACCGCCCCCGATCTGGCTCATGCGCCAAGCCGGGCGTTATCTGCCTGAGTATCGGGAAATCAGAAGCAAGGTTGCGTCGTTCCTCGATCTCTGCCTTACGCCCGAGCTTGCCGCCGAGGTCACGCTCCAGCCGTTGCGGCGCTTCGATCTCGATGCGGCGATTGTGTTTTCGGACATCCTCATCGTGCCTTACGCGCTCGGGCAGAGCCTCGAGTTTGTTGAGGGTGAAGGACCCAGGCTCGATCCGGTGAAGGACGGAGGGGCTGTTGCAAAGCTCGAGCCGGAAATTGCCGAGGCGAGGTTGGCGCCGGTCTATGAAACGTTGGCGCGGGTCTGCGCCAATCTTCCGTGCGATGTACCGGTGATTGGCTTTTGCGGCGCGCCATGGACGGTTGCGACCTACATGGTCGAAGGGCGCGGGAGTAAGGACCAAGCCGAGGCGAGGCTTTGGGCCTATCGCGAGCCCGAGACCTTCGGGCAGTTGGTCGATCTTCTCGTCGAGACCTCTGCCGAATATCTGCTCGGCCAGGTGCGTGCCGGAGCGAGTGTGCTGCAGATTTTCGACAGTTGGGCGGGAAGCCTTCCCGAGGACGAATTCGCTCGTTGGTGCATCGAGCCGACGCGCCGGATTGTGGAGCGGGTCAATGCGTCGGCGCCCGAGATTCCGGTGATCGGCTTTCCGCGGGGCTCCGGGCCCCTTGCCGTCCGCTATGCGCGGGAGACGGGTGTTGACGCCATCGGCTGCGACACGACCCTCCCGCTCGAGTGGATCGGGCGCGAGCTCCAGCCGCTGCTTGCCGTGCAGGGCAATCTCGATCCGCTTCTGCTCGTCGCGGGCGGCCCCGCGCTCGACGCCCGCGTCGAGGCGACGCTGGCCGCCCTAGGGTCTGGCCCCTTCATTTTCAATCTCGGTCATGGCATTCAGCCCGAGACCCCGATCGCCCATGTCGAGCGGCTGATCCGCCTGGTGAAGGCATAGGTTAAATAGAAAGTACGTCATTGCCGCGCTTGACCCGGCAATCCAGAGATCATTTGCTCCGAGTGGGTCGCTCTGGATGCCCGGATCGAGGCCGGGCATGACTAGGAAGGAATAACCCTGGCATGCGATGTTGATCGCCTATATCAAAGCCTTCCACATCATTGCTATCATTGCCTGGATGGCAGGTCTTCTTTACCTGCCACGGCTGTTCGTCTATCACGCCCAAAGCAAAGAGGGCTCCGAGCAATCCGAGACCTTCAAGGTGATGGAGCGGAGACTGCTCCGATACATCACCACGCCGGCGATGATTGCAAGCTGGGTGCTCGGGCTATGGCTCGCTTTCTCCGGCCTGATCGACTGGTCCAAGGACGGCTGGTTCCACCTGAAGCTCGTCCTCGTCATCCTCCTGTCCGCCTACCATGGCTTCCTGGCGAAATGGACGAAAGACTTTGCCTTGGATCGCAATACGCGCTCGGCGCGTTTCTACCGCATTGCCAACGAGGTCCCGACGCTGCTCATGATTCTGATCGTGATTCTTGTCGTCGTTCGCCCATTTTAGAAGGAGGCAAAGCTATTTCGCCCGGCGTTGGCGTCTGCTATAGTTGAGTCGCATCCAATTCGGGACGCTGTCGCGGCCCTTCCTTTTCCCCAAAAAGATCGGGTCCCCCGGAGTGGAGCAGGCGGTGCACGTTCGCCTTCCCGCCGAGGCAATCCTATCCCCATCCTTTAGCGCCGGGCTTGAGTGAGCGCGGCCATCGAAACCCTAGAAAACATCC
>NZ_DASRGO010000190.1:0-53084 GCF_035650995.1 Methyloceanibacter sp.
GAAGCAGGTCGTCGCCGAAAAGAAGAAGCAGAAGGCCCAGCAAGAGGCCGAGACCGATCACGACGCGCCCTACAATCCCTACACCGGCAAAGAGACGCTTCTCGACAAGGCTTTCGCCAAGCTGTGGAGCAAGAAGACTGACGCGCAGCCGGTCGACGACGTGCCCGAGCCGGATCCCACCGATAAGCGCCCGGAGGACGAGGGCAAGACCTCAATCGCTTCTTCGACCGGTCCCAAGGCGCCGCAGGTGCCCGATGCCGTCCTGCCTGCGCCACAGGACGATCCATTCCACCCGGCCGCACCCGACAGCTACAAGGGTGTCTCCTCCGGCGAGAATGCCAAGAATTACTGACGCCTTCGCCTGCCCGAGCGGGCGAGCATTCTTTCCGAATTGGCTTGAAAACGCAGGGCCAACGCCTGAAATTCGTGGATCATGACGCGGAGAGGACCGGCGGCACGATCCTTGCTCCGTATTGCTCGATGTCTCACGCAAGGCCTCGCTCTATGCTGATGTGGATGGTTGACCAGCTTGGCGCGCTGTTCGATGCGCGGCTCCCCTTTTTGCTCGCGTGCGCGAGCCTCGCCTCGATGGCGGTTGCCGTCGCGGCCGAAAAGCCCTCTTCGGAGCGCGCCACGACCTTCAAGCTGGCAAACGGCCTCGACGTGGTGGTGATCCCCGATCATCGCGCCCCCGTTGTCACCCAGATGATCTGGTACAAGGTCGGCGCCGCCGACGAGCCGCCCGGCTCCTCCGGCATCGCCCACTTCCTCGAGCATCTGATGTTCAAAGGCACCGCCACCATCCCGAGCGGCCAGTTCTCCAAGATCGTCGCGCGGAACGGCGGCGAGGACAACGCCTTCACCAATCACGACGTCACCGCCTATTTCCAGCGCGTCGCCAAGGACCGGCTCGCGACGGTGATGGCCATGGAGGCCGATCGCATGGCCAATCTCAGACTGACCGAGGACGACGTTGTCACCGAGCGAAACGTCATCCTCGAGGAGCGCCGCTCGCGCGTCGACAACGATCCGGGCGCCATCCTGCAGGAGCAGATGATGGCGGCGCTTTACCGGAACCATCCTTATGGCATCCCGATCATCGGCTGGGAGCACGAGATCGAGGGTCTCGACCGCAACGACGCCCTGACCTACTACAAACGCTTCTACGCGCCCAACAATGCGATCCTCATCGTGGCCGGCGATGTCGAGCCCGATGAGGTGAAGAAGCTCGCCGAGGAGACCTACGGCAAGATCAAGCCGAACCCCAATGTGAACGGCCGTGCGCGGCGAAAAGAGCCCGAGCATTTCGCCCCGGTGAAGGTCACGCTCGAGGATCCGCGCGCCGGCCGCACCACGGTACAGAGATATTATCTCTCGCCGAGCTACGCCTCGGCGCCCGCCGGCGAGGCCGAGGCGCTCGATCTTCTGATGCGCGCCGCAGCCTCGGGTCCGGTCAGCCGCATCTACAAGAAGCTCGTGGTCGAAAAGAAGAAGGCCGCCAACGCCGGCGGCTGGTATTCCGATTCCGGCCTCGATTCGGGACGGCTCGGCTTCTACGCCATCGCCGCCGAGGGCGTCTCGGCTGACGATCTCGACCAGGCGATCAAAAGCGTGATCGAGGATTTGCGCGAAGACGGAATCAGCCAAGCCGAACTTGACCGTGCACGAGCCTCTTATCTCGCCGAATTCGTCTACACCCAGGACAGCCAGTCGCGCATGGCGCGCCACTATGGCTGGCGGCTCGCGACCGGCATGACGATCCGGGACGTCGAGAATTGGCCCGAGCGCCTGAAGCGCGTGACCGTCGAGGACGTGCGGGAGGTCGCGCGGAAATATCTCGTCGACAAGAATTCCGTCACCGGCTATCTGCTGCCGGCGCCCGAATATACGGGCAGCATGGGTGAGACGCCGGCCTATGTGCCAGTCAAAGGCAAGTCCTAACCATGGTCCGGCGGGGGGCGTTCGGACTCGTCTGGCTCTGCGCGCTTCTCGTTCCTCTCGCCACCGCCCCGGCAGCCCAGGCTAACGATATGAAGATCGAGCGCGTCACGAGCCCCGGCGGCATCGAGGCTTGGCTCGTCGAAAGCCACGCCAATCCCCTGATCGCCATCCGCTTCGCCTTTCGCGGCGGCGCGACCCAGGACGATCCGGGCAAGGAGGGGCTCAGCTATTTCGTCTCGGCGATGATGGACGAAGGCGCCGGCGAGCTCGACGCGCTCGCCTTCCAGGAGAAGCAGCAAGAGCTCGCTATGCGCATGGAATTCGACGCCGCGCGCGACGTGATGCTCGGCAATCTCCAGACGCTGACCGAAAACAAGGACCAAGTGTTCGATCTGGTGCGGCTCGCGCTCGCCGAACCGCGCTTTGATGAGGATGCGATCGCTCGCGTGCGGGCCCAGATCCTGGCCGGCCTCAAATTCGACGAGCATGATCCCGAGACCGTCGCCTCGCTCGCCTGGGACCGGCTCGCTTTCCAGGGTCACCCTTACGGCCGTCCGATCAAGGGCACGCCGCGATCGGTTGCCTCGATTACGCGCGATGATCTCAAGTCCTATGTCAGACGCGTTTTCGCCCGCGACAAGCTCCTGATCTCGGTGGTCGGAGACATCAACCCCGCGCAGCTCGGCAAGGCGCTCGACCACATGTTCGGGGCGCTTCCCGCCAAGGCCGACCTCACTCCGGTCGCCGACGCCGCCCCGCCGCTCGGGCCGACGCAGGAGATCATCGAGATGGACGTGCCGCAATCGGTGGCGCAGTTCGGCCATCGCGGCATCCCGCGCAAGGACAGCGATTTCATCGCCGCTTACGTGCTCAACTACATCATCGGCGGCGGCGGCTTCGCCTCGCGGCTCATGGAGGAGGTTCGCGAGAAGCGCGGTCTGGCCTATTCGGTCTATTCCAACCTCTATCCCTACCAGCACGGCGCCGTGTTCGTGGGCAGCGTGGCGACCAAAAACGAGGCGGTCGGCCAGTCGCTCGAAGTGATCGAGGGCGAGCTGAAACGCCTCGCCGAGCAGGGCCCGACCGCAGAAGAGCTCGCCAACGCCAAGAGCTATCTCACCGGCGCCTACGCTCTCAGATTCGAATCGTCGTCCTCGATCGCGAACCAGCTCCTCGCCATTCAGATCGAGGATCTCGGCATCGACTATGTGAACCGGCGCAACCAGTTGGTCGAGGCCGTCACGCTCGACGACATCAAGCGCGTGGCCAAGCGCCTGATCGAGGCCGACCGTCTCATCACCACCATCGTAGGCAAGCCGGTGGCCGTCGCGCCTGTGGGAACCCCCGGTTAAGGACGAACATTGTCATTTCCGCTAGGCGGATATCCAGTGGTCGTCGCGGAGCGCGGAGAATTATCGATCGATGCCGTTAAAACAATCCGTGGAAGGCTGTCTCGACTCCACCGTCGGCAGCCTCGGGCTTCCGCAAGGCTCGCTTGACAAAAACCTCGACAAGCTTGAGGCGCGTCTCGTCGCGCTCCGCGAAGCTCACGCGAAGGGAACACTCCCGCTGTTGCGCGTCCCGAAGTGGCGGGACGACATCGAAGCCGCGCGCACGAGCCTGAAGAAGCTGACGCACGGCGCCCGCACGCTCGTTTTCTTCGGCACCGGCGGGTCGAGCCTCGGCGGGCAGACGCTGGCGCAGCTCGGCGGCTGGGGCATCCCCGGGGACGACAAGCACGGCAGCGAAGAGCGCCCGCGCACGCGCTTCTACGACAATCTCGATGCCCGCACGCTCGATCTTGCGCTCGCCGGCCTTGACCTCAAGACGGCACGCTTCGTCGTCATCTCGAAATCGGGCGGCACGCCCGAGACTTTGGTGCAGATCGCCGCCGCTCTCGATGCCGGGCGCAAGGCCGGTCTCGAGACGCGCATCCCAGAGCTGTTTCTCGCCGTCACCGAGCCGGCCGTGAAAGGGAAGCCCAACGGCTTGCGCGCGCTCTGCCAGCATTTCTCCATCCCCGTGCTCGACCACGATCCCAATATCGGCGGCCGCTTTTCGGGACTCACCAACGTGGGTCTCCTTCCGGCTCTCGCCCGTGGCCTCGACGTGGTGGCGCTGAGGGAAGGGGCACAGAGCATCATTGATGCGCTGCTGAACACCAGGAGCGCTTGCGACTTCGCGCCGGCAGTCGGCGCTGCCGTCGCTATCGGTCTTGCCGGGGAGCGCGGCGTGCGCGCGAACGTCATGCTGCCGTACAGCGACCGCCTGTCGCGTTTTGCCGCCTGGTATGTGCAGCTCTGGGCCGAAAGCCTGGGCAAACACGGGGAGGGGACCACCCCGGTCGCGGCGCTTGGGCCGGTCGATCAGCACAGCCAGCTGCAGCTTTATCTCGATGGCGCGCCACAGCACTTCATCACTGTGATCCGCGAAGATTGTGTTGGCCGGGGGCCGCGCGTCGCTCCGGACCTCGCCAAGCTCGCCCACGCGGAATATCTCGCGGGCCAGGCGGCGGGAGACCTGGTCGCCGCGCAGCAGCGCGCCATCCCCGAGGCCCTGATCGGAGCCGGGCGGCCGGTGCGGACCATCGATCTGGAAGTCCTGGACGAGCGCTCGCTCGGCGCGCTCATGATGCATTTCATGCTGGAAACGATCCTCGCCGCCCACCTGCTCGGTGTCGACCCGTTCGACCAGCCGGCGGTAGAATCGGGTAAAGTGCTGACCCGCCGGTATCTCGCCGGCGCCGAGGCACGTCATGGCGATACGCGAGCTCCCGCCTAATCTCGTCAACCGCATCGCGGCCGGTGAGGTCGTCGAGCGGCCCGCGAGCGTGGTCAAGGAGCTGGTCGAGAACGCGATCGACGCCGGCGCTTCGCGCATCGACATCGTCGCCACCGGGGGCGGTCTCGGCGTGATCCGCGTCACCGACGACGGTTCCGGCATGGACAAAGCGGACCTTGTGCTTTCGGTCGAGCGCCACGCCACCTCCAAGCTCGCGGACGACGATCTTTCCCGCATCCTCACGCTCGGCTTTCGCGGCGAGGCGCTGCCGTCGATCGGCGCGGTGGCCAGGCTCTCCATCCAGAGCCGCGCCCGCGGCGCGCATGAGGCCTACGAGATCGCCGTCGACGGCGGACGGAAAGCGCCGCTGAAGCCTGCCGCGCTTGGCGCGGGCACGCGCGTCGAGGTGCGCGATCTCTTCTACGCCACGCCGGCGCGGCTGAAGTTCATGAAGTCGGAACGCGCCGAAAGCGCGGCCATCGCCGACATGGTGAAGCGGCTTGCGCTGGCGAAACCCGAGATCGCCTTCAGCCTCGCCAATGGCGAGCGCACCACGCTCAGACTCGAGCCATGCCCGCCCGGCCTCATCGATCATGGACTCACGCGGCTCGGCCGCATTCTCGGCGAGGATTTCGTCGCCGACGCGCTCGCCGTTGAGGGTGCGCGCGGGGAGGTGAACCTCGAAGGTTTCGCCGGACTTCCGACGTTGCATCGCCCCAACGCCGCGCAGCTTTACCTCGTGGTGAACGGGCGCCCTGTGCGCGACAAGCTCCTCGCCGGCACGGTGCGCGCGGCCTATGGCGACCTCCTGCCGCAAGGCCGCTATCCCATGCTCGCTCTGTTCCTCACGCTGCCCCCCGAGGAGGTGGACGTGAACGTCCACCCGGCCAAGACCGAGCTCAGGTTCCGCGATCCGAACGGCGTGCGTTCGCTTCTGATCGGGGCGCTCCGCGATGCGTTAGCCAAGGCCGGTCACCGCGCCACGGCCACCCTCTCTCAGGCGGCGCTCGAGCGCATGACGCGGCCCGACCTCGGCCGCGCGCCTGAAGCACAGAATGCCGGCCGTTACCACGTCGCCTACACGCGCGAACGCCGCGCCGTGGGTTTCGCCGAGCCCGCGCAAGCTCCGCTCTCACCGCTCGCCGAGCCGAGCGGCGACACGCGCGGCATGCAGGCTGACCATGAGCAAGACACGGCGCACCCGCTTGGGGCTGCACGCGCGCAGCTGCGCGACACGTTCATCATCGCCGAGACCGAGGATGCCCTCGTCATCGTCGATCAGCACGCGGCGCACGAGCGGCTTGTCTACGAGCGCTTGAAGCGCGCCTTCGCCAACGGCGGCATCTCCCGTCAGATGCTGCTCATTCCCGAAGTGGTCGAGCTCGACGCCGAGGCCGCCGCCAATCTCTGCGCCGCATCGGGCGAGCTTGAGCGCCTGGGTCTCGTCGTCGAGCCGTTCGGCGCGAGCGCCGTGGCGGTGCGCGAAGTGCCGTCGCTCCTCGGCACCTTCGCCGTCAAGTCCTTGCTCAAGGATCTCGCCGACGAACTTGCCGAGACGGAAGGCGAGCAAGGGAGCCGGCTCATCGCCGGTCGCCTCGATCGCGTGCTTTCGACCATGGCTTGCCACGGAAGCGTGCGAGCCGGGCGGAGGCTCAGCCCCGAAGAGATGAACGCGCTCCTGCGCGACATGGAGAGGACGCCCTTCACCGGCCAGTGCAATCACGGCCGCCCGACCTATGTCGAGCTCAAGCTCGCCGACATCGAGAAACTGTTCTCCCGCCGCTAGAGCGAACCAAATCCGCTCAAGCCACGGGCCGCTCGCCAGAGCCTGTTGTCCCTGGATGCCCGGCTGAAGGCCGGGCATGACGAGGCGATTGGGCGAAGTCTTGCTCTAGGTCGCTCAGACTCTCGGAGCCGAGGGAAGCTCGACCTTTTCGGTCGACTTGTTCTCCGTCACGCAGGCCGCAAGTTCGGCGATCGCGTCGCGCGTGCCGGTGAGCTTGAAGCTGACTTGCATGCCGTCGGTCTGGATGGTCAGCACGCGCCCCTCGCGCATTGCCTCGATCACGGGACTTGAATTGTCGAGCGGGATGAGGATGCCGTGGGGATCGACCACTTTGGCGAGAGCGGGAATCGGATCGCGCGCATCGACGAGGAGGATGACGCCGTGCGTTTCTCCGACCTCGAACTGGCGCCGTTCGTCGGCGAGCACGAGACCCCAATCGTAATCCTTGCTGATGACGAAACCGAGCAGGATGCCGTCGTCAGACTGCGCCGTCATGGTGCAGTCGCGGAAGTTTCCGTCCGAATCGTAGTTGGCCTCCCCCTTCCAGACGCCCGACACGAACGAGGTATCCGCCGACAACGGGGTCACGGCCGCCGCCATGAGCAGTGGCCCCAGGAGCATGGCTCTGATGGTCATGGCACTCCCCCGCGAGGCCGCAATTTCCAGCATTAAAGCACAACCGATCGAGAGAGGGTACGTTGCGCCATCACGCTTGCGTGTTATCCCCGGACCGGGCGAGAGCGACGATGGTGTCGCCGTAGCGGCGCCGGTCGATTTCCTCGAACGGCGCGGGCCAGGCGATCTTGGTTCCGGCGCGCTCCTCGAGGACCGCGATTGCGTCCTTGCCCACCCAACCTCCTGCAACGGCGGACGCGAGCGCTCGTTCCCCCAGGCCTTTACCATAAGGGGGGTCGCAGAAGATGAGGTTGAAGGGCTGGAGCGTGCCCGCCTCGCCGAGCCTGGTTGCGTCCCGCCGCCAGATCTTGGTCACCCCGGTCAGGGACAGCGCCTCGATATTGCGGCGGATGGCGGCCCGAGCCGCGGCGTCATCCTCGATCAGGATGGCGTAGCGTGCCCCGCGCGACAGCGCCTCAAGCGCGAGCGCGCCGGTCCCGGCGAAGAGATCGAGCACCCGCGCGCCCTCGAATTCGAACTGCGCCGGCCCGTGCTCGATCACGTTGAACAGCGCCTGTCGCACGCGGTCGGAAGTCGGGCGCGTGGCGAGCCCTTTCGGAGCCTGAAGCGCGGCGCCCTTGAACTTCCCGGCGACGATCCGCATCGGCCTAGCCGCGGCGCGCCTTGCGGCGTTCCTTGATGGCCTGAGCAAGGCCAAGATCGACGGCAAGCTTCCGCCCGAGCTGATCGGCAAGGATCTTCGGCCTGACCTCCGCGACCGCCCCTTCTGCGAGGTCGCCGAGCACGAACGGCCCGAACGAAACGCGGATGAGCCGGTTCACGGTGAGGCCGAGATGCTCGGCGATTCGCTTGACCTCGCGGTTCTTGCCTTCGCGGAGCCCGAGCATGAGCCAGAGATTTGCGCCCTGCTCGCGGTCGATGCGCGCCTCGACCGGCCCGTAGTGGATGCCGTCGATGCTCACCCCCTCGCGAAGCTTGTCGAGAGCCTCTTCGCTCACGCGGCCGTGGGCGCGCACGCGGTAACGCCTGAGCCAGCCCGTGCTCGGAAGTTCGAGGTGCCGCGCCAGCTCGCCGTCGGTCGTGAGCAGCAACAGTCCTTCGGTGTTGATGTCGAGCCGCCCGACCGAGACGACGCGGGGCATGCCCTCGGGCAGGGCCTCGAACACGGTCTTGCGACCTTGCGGGTCCTTGTGGCTTGTCACCAGCCCGCGCGGCTTGTGATAGCGGAAGAGACGCGGCGCTTGCGCTTCGGGCAACGGCTTGCCGTCGACCGTGATCTTGTCCTTACCGCTTACGACAAAGGCGGGCGAACTGAGCACCTTGCCGTTCACCGCGACGCGGCCAGCCTCGATCATCCGCTCGGCATCGCGGCGCGAGCAGAGCCCGGCATGCGCGATCGCCTTGGCGATGCGCATCGGCTCGGCCGACCTGGCGACAACCGGATTCGGTTCCGAATGGTCAGATTTGGGCTTCTGCGGCCGCTCAGGCCTGGGCTTATGCGGCCCTTGACCCGACACTCGCTTCACGCCCACCTTGCCGCCCATGGACGAGAAGCTTGCAGATGCCGCCCGAACAGGCAAGGCCGCGCATCCCATGGACCTCGCCTTGAAAGAGGCCGAAACCGCCGCGGCGCGGGGCGAGGTGCCGATCGGCGCCGTCGTCATCGGCGCCTCGGGCGAAGTGCTGGCCAGCGCCGGCAACCGCACTATAGAACTCCGCGACCCGACCGCCCATGCCGAGCTGCTCGCCATTCGCGCCGCATGCGCACGGTTTGGCAGCGAGCGGCTGACCGATTGCGACCTCTACGTCACGCTCGAGCCCTGCGCCATGTGCGCCGCAGCCATCTCCTTCGCCCGCATCCGCCGGCTCTATTTCGGCGCTTCCGATGCGAAAGGAGGCGCCGTCGAGCACGGGCCGCGCTTCTTCGCGCAGCCGACCTGCCACCACGCGCCTGAGGTGATCGGCGGCTTGGGCGAAGCGCGCGCGTCCGCCCTGCTCAAGACTTTCTTCGCCGCGCGCCGCTAGACGAGCGAAATCTAGTCGGTCAGCATCAAGTTCCACTTGGAAGGGGTGTACCAGAGGCAGGCGCCAAGCGGCTTCGACCACAGGCACACTTGGCCTGGCCTTGGGCCCGGCAGGGTGCCGTTCCGCTTGGCCGTGAGCAGCGCCTGCTCCCACTGCGCGCCGGCGCTCTGGCGGGCGAGGCTCAACTCGGTCGACAGCGCAAGAACACACATTGCCAACAGCATTGTTCGCATGACAGCCTCCTCAAAGGAGGTCTGCCTTACTCGGTAGCCTGCTAATAATTCATGGATAGCAAAAGTATTTGCGCGAAGAAATAGAGTATTGCTTCAATCGACCTATCAATCTCTCGGGGTATTGATCCGCACTTTATTAAAATTTGGGCAAAAAGTCGTGGGTTCTGGCCGCCAGCCATCGTCGCTAGAACTGGAAATAGATGAAGCTCAGGGGCTGGCCCTCGCCGACCTCGAGAATGCAGAGCACGGCGACGGCGACGAAGCCGATCGCCACCGGCCAGGTCGGGCGGATCCACATGGCAAGCTCCGCGCTCGGCACCTTGATCATCGCGAGCGAGCCTGCGATCGCGATCGGCACCACCGCCGACCACGACCAGGTTCCAAGTCCGCCCTCGCCGGCAAGGCCGACGAGCATACGCTCCGCTGCTGCAAGATCCGCCGCCCGGAACAGCACGAACAGCAGGACTACGAAGGCCATGGTGACGGCCCATGAGACGAGCGAGGGGAGGGGAACGCCGTAGCTCTGCCAGAAGCGGCAAACGAGGAGGCCGATGCCGTGGGCAACGCCCCACAGCACGAAGGTCCATCCCGCCCCGTGCCAGAGCCCGCATAGGCCCATGGTGACGAGCGTCGCCCAGATATAGGTCGCCACGCCCTCCCGGCTTCCCCCGAGCGGGATGTAGACGTAGTCGCGCAGCCAGCGCGACAGTGTGATGTGCCAGCGCCGCCAGAAATCGCGCAGGTTCAATGCGCGGTAAGGCGTATTGAAATTGAGAGGCAGCATCAGCCCGAGCGTAAGCCCGATGCCCATCGCCATGTTCGAATAGGCGACGAAGTCGAACAGGATCTGCAAGGAGAAGCCGAGCGCGCCGGTCAGGGAATCGGCAAGCGTCGGCACCTCGGTGGTGGCCCGCTTGAACACAGGATCGACGATGCCGGCAAGCCGATCGGCGATGAAGAATTTCTCCACGAAGCCGATGAAGAATAGGATCAAGCCGCGCCCGATCCGCTCGTACACGCCGGTGCGCAGAGGGTCGCAGGCGAACTGCGGAATGATCTCGTTGTGCCGCATGATCGGCCCGGCGATGAGATGCGGAAAGAGCACGACGAAGAGAGCGAAGTCGCGCAGTCGGTAGCGCGGCGCATCGCTTCGTAACCGGTCGGCGAGATAGGAAACGAGCTCGAAGGTGTAGAAGCTGATGCCGATCGGCAGCACGAGCGAGGCCTTGGCGAATTCGAGGCCCGTCACCTGGGCAAGGATGGTCGCGCCGAAGTCGAGATATTTGAACAGGCCTAGCACGGAAAGATTGGCCACGATGGCGAGCACGAGCGGCCAGCGTGTGCTGAGCGTGATGGAAAGCTCGACCAGGAGCCAGGTGACGAGAATCTGTGAGACGAGCAGCGGGACGAAGCGGACGTCCCACCAGCCGTAGAACACGAGCGAGGCGGCGATCAGCCACCAGTTGCGCAGGCTCTCCCGCTGCGCCAGCGCATAGAATATGCCGACGGCGACCGGCATGAAGAGGAGGACGAACGCCTGACTGTGAAAGAGCATGTCGATTTACGCGTCTGGGCGGCAATCAATCGCTCGAGACCGCAACCGCCCGCGGGCCGTCCAAATAGCGCCAGTCTCCGGCCGGGTCGTCCTGACGGGTGGCAAGCGCCCGCTCGATGTCGGCGACGATGCGCTCGGCGATCCCGACCCGGTAATGGAGCGGGTCCCAGTAGTTGGCGTCGTCGGTTGTAATCTCGGACGCAATGTCGAAGTCGATCACAGGCGCTGACTTGCCCTTGGCGACGGCAACGATGCGCGCCTTGCACTCGTCGAGCCTCGCCGCTTCCACGGATCCGGGCAATGGCTGGCTCGCGACATGCACCGGCATGAACGCGAGCACCACGCGGCCCTCGAACCGCCGCGTGATCTCATCGAGCCAGGCGAGCGCGGGAAACCGCCAGCGCGATCGCTCCGTGCTCGTCGGCACGTAGGCGGGCACGGCGGCCACGATCGCGTGCGGCTCCTCGTCCTTCCATAGTTTATGCCTGACTTTCACCGGATCGTAGGCAGTCTCGGGCGGCGTGAACACTTCGTAGCCTGCCGGAAAGCGGGCCTCGTTGATGCCGAGCGCCACACCCAAGCGCCGCCCGCTGATCTCGATGGCGCTGGCATTCAGCATGTAGCCGAAGTCATTCCACGAATTGTCGTCGTACATCCAATCGGGAAAGCCGCGGAACGTGGTTCGCACCGTGTCGGCGTCGTCGTCGCACCAGACATGGTCCAATCCGATCAGGAGGGTGCGCGGATGGGCGACCTCGCGCATGAAGAGATCGGCGAGCCGGTACTGCTCGTAAGCCTGCCCGGCATTGATGGCTAGGTTGACGAAGCGTCCGCCGAACACGCGCTCGAGTTC
Source organism: Methyloceanibacter sp. (assembly GCF_035650995.1). Taxonomy (GTDB): domain Bacteria; phylum Pseudomonadota; class Alphaproteobacteria; order Rhizobiales; family Methyloligellaceae; genus Methyloceanibacter. Next base: position 11,811 of record NZ_DASRGO010000190.1, read on the forward strand.
GGCCGGGCGAAGCAGGCGCGAGTCGGAAGCGCCGATGACGGCCGAATCGTACGCGCCTGAACGGATCAGCGCGGGAAACTGGAAGCGCTGGTTGATGTCGGTGATGGCGTGCTCGGCGAAAAGGATGCGGGGCAGGTTGCCGTACGGGTTCATCGCCAGGATGAAGAGGGCGAGCAGGACGAGAATCGCCGCCGATCCGCCCACTCCGACCCATACGAAACGCCGCCACCCCAACATGCCGAGCGTCCGCCTGTTTTGGAACCCCCGGTTAGGGTTCGCATAGCAGCGGATCGAAGGCAATAGCGTCGCCGCGGCCGCGCCAAAAAGAGCGCAAAATCGCGGAAACTCGCAAGAATAACGAAACGGTCTAGGGAATAGGCGAGCCGTCCTTCGGCGTCCAATAACGCATGCTCGGCGGGTAATTCGTCTCCGGAAACTGCCGTTGCAGCGCCTGGGTCTCGTAGTCCCCCTTGGCGTAGGGCACGAAGCCGAAATAGAAGCCGTAGCCCCCAGGGCGTCGAGGCGGCGAATAGAAATAGGGATAGATCGGCGGCCGCCCGCGCTTGAAGATCGGCTCAGCGCCGACTGGTTCGGTCGCGTAGAACATCGCAAGGCCAAGCACGATTGCGCCCGCCGCCGCGAGCCGTCCCGCCAGTTTCGTGATCATCGCCTGTCCCCGCGCCGTTTGGTTTTCAGCTTCCGATTCTGACTCTTTCACTCCCACGGCGCTGTGACAAGCTCACAAAGCAATGGCGCGCGGGGTCGACCTTATCGATCATGCAATTCCGCCATGAATGTGTCCCCGTGCGCCATCGAGATCTCAGACACTCTCCGTGAGCACGAGGAAGCGGTCGATCATGGCGTTGACCTGCTCGGGCACCTCAAGCTGGCAGAAATGACCCGAGCCCACCACCTGGCCGAAATAGAAACGCGGCACGAGGGCGCGCAGCCGCGCTATATCGGCGCGCGGCGGCCATTCGTCGGCGGCGATGTACAGCATGGGCGCGATGAGGCGTCCCTTGGCCTCATCGGCATCATAGGCGTGGCCGCCCTGCAGCGCGGAGATCATGACGTGCTGCGGCGCCCGCGTCATGATGGAAAGGATGCGTGCGCGCCGTTCGGCGTCGTCGGTGGGCAGGAACAGCACCGCGTCGGCATAGTCGCCGATCACCTTGCGGTAGCCCGGTCCGCGCAAACCGTCGATGAACTTGGCGAGCGCAGAACCGACCGTCTGCGGCGGCGTAAGCCCGGCATCGATCGTGACGATGGCCGAGGGAAGCTCGGCATGTCTCGCCGCGAAGGCGAAGGCGACCACACCGCCCATGCTATGGCCGATGACGACCGGTTCTTCCAATCCGAGCTCGCGGACGACGAACGCGAGGTCGTCGGCGAACAGCTGCATCGTGTAGTCTTGCCGCGGCTTCTCGCTTGCCCCGTGTCCGCGCAGATCGACAGCGACCACGCGATGGCCTTGCTGCGCGAAATGCGCAAATTGAGGCGCGAAGAAGCTGTGGTCGCAGCACCAGCCGTGCACGAACAGGAGCGGCCGCTTCGCGCCCATTGCTTCTTCATAGAAGAGCGACACCCCGTCCCGCTTCAGCGTCGCCATGCGCCTCTCTCGGTCCTCATGCGCCCGCGCGCCGCTTGCGCTCCATCAACTGCCAGACCATCGGCGTGAAGATCAATTGCATGGCAAGCGGCATCTTTGCGCCCGGACAGACGATGGTGTTCGGCCGCGACATGAACGAGGAGGGCAGCATCGTCAGGAGGTAAGGAAAATCGATGCCGCGCGGATTTCGGAAGCGGATGATGAGCATGCTCTCGTCCGCGCTCGGCACGTCGCGCGCGATGAACGGATTTGACGTATCGACGGTCGGCACGCGCTGGAAGTTCACATGCGTCTGCGAGAATTGCGGGCAGATGTAATTGATGTAGTCGGGCATGCGGCGGAGGATCGTGTCGACGATCGCCTCCTGGCTGTAGCCTCGCACCGATCTGTCGCGGTGGAGCTTCTGGATCCATTCGAGATTGATGACCGGCACGACGCCGATCAGGAGATCGGCGTGCCTCGCGACATCGACCGTCTCGGTCACGACCGCGCCGTGCAGTCCCTCGTAGAACAGAAGATCGGTCCCGGCCGGGAGGTCTTCCCATGGCGTGAAGGTGCCGACCGTCTGCCGATAAAGAACGGCCTCCTCCTCGTCGTGCAGATATTTGCGCACTCTGCCGGCGCCGCTCTCGCTGTAGACGCGGAACAGGGTCTCGAGCTCCTCGAAGAGATTGGCCTCGGGGCCGAAATGGCTGAAATTCGCGATGCCCTTGGCGTGGGCCTCGGCCATCTTTTCGTGCATCTCTTCGCGGTCGTAGCGGTGGAACGCGTCGCCATAGACGATCGCGGCGTTCACGCCCTCGCGCCGGAAGATCTGCTGGAACGTGGTCGTGACCGTGCTCGTGCCAGCGCCCGACGAGCCGGTGATGGCAACGACCGGATGCTTTGCCGACATGTCCCCTCCCGCCGTCATATTAGAGGGGAAGGGCACAGCGGCACCAGTAGCGCCCTTCTATGAAAGAGAGCAGCAGTCTATCCCCGCGCCACGGCGCGCCAGCCGATGTCGCGGCGGAAGAAGCCGCCCGGCCAGTCGATCTTGTTCGCGGCGGCGTAGGCGCGGCTTTGCGCCTCGCGGATATCTTTGCCGCGGGCGGTGACGCCGAGCACGCGCCCGCCGTCTGCCAAGACGTGCGCGCCGTCGCGCTTGGTGCCGGCGTGGAAGACCTGCACGGCGGGATCGGCGGAGGCTTTGTCCAGCCCCTTGATCTCGGTGCCCTTCGCGTAGGCGCCGGGATAACCCTGCGCCGCCATTACGATGCAGAGTGCGGCGTCGTCATACCAATCGAGCGCGAGGCGGCCGAGCTTGCCGTCTGCCACCGCGACGAGGGCGGGGAGCAGGTCCGACTTGAGCCGCATCATCAGCACCTGCGCCTCCGGATCGCCGAAGCGCACGTTGTATTCGATGAGCTTGGGCGCCCCGTCCTTGATCATCAGGCCGGCATAGAGCACGCCCTTGAACGGCGTTTCGCGCTCGGCCATGGCGGCAACCGTGGGCCACACGATCTCATCCATCACCCGCGCGCAGAGCTCTGGCGTCATCACCGGCGCGGGAGAGTAGGCCCCCATGCCGCCCGTGTTCGGGCCCTTGTCGCCGTCGAAGGCGCGCTTGTGGTCCTGCGCGGTTGCAAGCGGGAGCGCGGTGACGCCATCGACGAGGGCGAAGAAGCTCGCCTCCTCGCCGTCGAGGAACTCTTCGATCACGACGCGCGCGCCGGCTGCACCGAAGGCGCCTGAGAAGCAGGCATCGATCGCCGCCTCAGCCTCCTCTAGCGTCGTGGCGATGGTGACGCCCTTGCCGGCGGCGAGCCCGTCGGCCTTGATCACGATGGGCAAGGCTTGGCCGCGCGCGTAAGCCTTGGCGGGGCCGGCCTCGGCGAAGCGGTGATAGACCGCGGTCGGGATGCCGTAGGCGGCGCACAAATCCTTGGTGAAGCCCTTGGAGCCTTCGAGCGCGGCCGCGGCGCGCGACGGGCCGAATACTTTGATGCCGGCGGCTTCGAGATCGTCGGTAAGCCCTCCGACGAGCGGCGCCTCGGGTCCGATCACCACGAGGCCGATGTCCTTGTCCTTGCAGAAAAGGGCGACTTCGCCGTGATTGTCGGCATTGAGCGCGACGCATTCGGCGGCCTCGGCGATGCCAGCATTGCCGGGGGCGCAATAGAGCCTTTCAAGCAACGGGCTTTGCCTGAGCTTCCAGGCGAGCGCATGCTCCCGGCCGCCGCCTCCGATCAGCAACACGTTCATGGCGCCCTGGCTCCGCTTGTCGCCCGCATATTCGCCCTGTATTGCATGACCTCACGAGGACACCAATGGCCGACCGGACGCAAGCCGCAACGCAGACTAATCTCGTCGAATATACCGTCTCTGAGCTCGCCTTCGCTCTGAGGCGAACGATCGAGGATGCCTATGGCCTGATCAGGCTGCGCGGCGAGATCTCCGGCTACAAGGGTCCCCACTCCTCCGGCCATTGCTATTTCACGCTCAAGGACGAGAACGCATGTATCGAGGCTGTGATCTGGAGCACCACCTTCCGGCGTCTCAAGTTCAAGCCCGAAGCCGGCCTTGAGGTCGTAGTCAAGGGTCGCGTCACCACCTATCCGGACCGCTCCAAGTACCAGATCGTCATCGACGATCTCGAGCCGGCCGGCATCGGCGCCCTCATGGCTCTGCTCGAGCAGCGCAAGAAGATGCTCGCCGCCGAGGGTTTGTTCCACGAATCGCGCAAGAAGAATCTGCCCTTCCTGCCGCGCATCATCGGCGTGGTGACGTCGCCGACGGGCGCCGTGATACGCGACATCCTGCATCGGCTTAAGGATCGCTGCCCGTGCCACGTTCTGGTGTGGCCGGTGCGCGTGCAAGGCGAGACCTGCGCCGTCGAAGTCGCCGCCGCCATCACCGGCTTCAACGGGCTTTCGCCTGGCGCTGTCATACCGCGGCCCGATCTCATCATCGTGGCGCGCGGCGGCGGAAGCCTCGAGGATTTGTGGGGCTTCAACGAGGAGATCGTGGCTCGCGCCGCGGCCAGTTCTGTGATCCCGCTTATTTCGGCTGTCGGGCACGAGACCGACTGGACCATCATCGACTACGTTGCCGACTGGCGCGCCCCGACTCCGACCGCTGCCGCCGAGCGCGCCGTTCCGGTGCGCACCGAGCTTCTGATCACGGTAACCGGCTATGGCTTGCGCGCCGCGAGCACCTTGCGCCGCGCGCTCGAAGCCAGGCGCGGACGCTTCCTCGCCGCCACGCGCGGCCTGCCGCGCAAAGGGAACATCCTCGATCTTCCCCGCCAGCGCTTCGACAACGCAAGCGGGCGGCTCAAGCGTGCGCTTCTCGCCAATGCCCGCGTCCATCGCACGCAACTCGAGCGCGCCGCGACGCGGTTGAGACCGCACATCGTGGCGCGCGCCGCTTCTGCCGCGCGCGACCGGCTGATCCGCGCCGACCGCGCCAAGCGGATGGCGATCCGCGCCATGCTCGACCGCGCGGGACGAAAGCTCGACGGAGACGCGAAGCTGCTCGAGACGCTGGGCTATCACAACGTCCTCGCGCGCGGCTTTGCTCTCGTACGCGATGCCGAAGGCTCCATGGTACGGCGCGCGTCCGAGGTGAAGCCCGGAGCTGCGCTCGACATCGAGTTCGCCGACGGTCATGTGGGCGCTCATGCCGATGCCAGTCCGCGCAAAGAGGCCGCGCGCAAGAAGCCGCGTAGCGGCCATAGCGACAAGCAGGGAACTCTGCTTTAACTCTGTCGCTGATAGTCGCTCGCGAACCCGCATCGAAGGGGCGCTTTGTCGAGAACACTGGCGCGCCGCATTTGCTGACTATATTGTGACAATAACCAACAACACGAATCGAGCCGCTTCGCTTTGATGAACCGCTTCGAACGCAACCTCGGCTTCAAGGGCGAGGCCAAGCTCAGATATCTCGACGGCGAGGTCCAGGTGCTCTCGCCGGGCGAGTTCGTGCGCTGCGCCGTGACAGGACGCTCCATTCCGCTCGACGAGCTCCGCTATTGGAGCGTCGAGTTGCAGGAGGCCTATGTCGACGCCCCCACCTCGCTGAAACGCTACCGCGAGACTCACCCCCGGCCTGCTGTCGTGAAGTAAGCCTCAGCCGTGCGGCGATCTGCCCATCCCACCCCGCGAGGCGAGAGCGCCGGCGAGCAGCGCTTTCAGCGCCGCCTCGTCCTCGAACTCGATGGCGACCGGGAAGGGACGGCAACGGAACTTGAGCTCCCCGAGCGGCGTGCCCTCCTCGTCGGGGATGCGCACGAAGTCCTTCTCGGTGGTGACCAGCATCGCCTTCTTTTCCTCCGCCTCCTTGAGCAGAGCCTTGGCCTCGCGGCGCGTGTAGCGGTGATGGTCGCCGAAGGAGCGCTTGGCGAGGACGCGGGCGCCGTTCGACGATAGCGTGGCGTAGAACTTCTCGGGCGCTGCGATCCCGGCGAAGGCGATGACGGGGAGAACGCCGAGCCAGCGCTTGTCCTGGCGCGCCACGACGCGCGCCCTGAGCACGGGCTTGCCGCGGCTCGCGAAATTCTGTTCGAGCGAAACGGCGTTGCCGCCCGTGCCGACGACGATAAGTGCGTCGGCACGGTCGATCTGGGGCGAGAGCGGGGCGCGCAAAGGCCCCGCCGGCATGACGAGCCCGTTGCCGATGCCGAGGCTCGCATCGACGACGATCAGGGACAGATCCTTGGCGAGCCCCGGATTCTGAAAGCCGTCATCCATGACGATGGCAGTCGCGCCGGTTGCCTCGATCGCCTCGGCGCCTCGGGCGCGGTCGGCTGAGATCATGGTCGGCGCCACCTCGGCAAGGAGGAGCGCCTCATCGCCCACCTCTGCCGCGTTTGCGCCCGAAGCGACGAGCAGGGGGCCCTTGCTCCTGCCGCCATAGCCGCGGGTGAGAAAGCAAGGCTTGGCGCCCAGGTTTGCGAGGCAAGAGGCGACGGCGATCGCGGTCGGCGTCTTGCCGCCGCCGCCTGCGGTAAAATTGCCGATGCAGATTACCGGAAGGCGCGAGCGATAGGGCGTTGAGCGGGCGAACTTGGCTTCGGCTAGTTTGCCGTAGAGCGAGCCGAGAGGCGCAAGCGCCGCCGACAGCGCGCCCCGTTGCCGGTACCAGAATGAGGGTGCCTCAAGAGGCATGTTGCAGCGTCGTCTTGGGCGGGAGATAGGGTTCAAGCGCGGCAAGCGTGCGCGGCAGCGCCCCGCTCATGGTGGCGATCACGGAAGCCGCGCGCGAGGCCATCAGCCGCCGCGCGTCGGCGTCGGCAAGGAGAGCAAGCGCTTCCTCGGCAAGACTATCGGCGCCCGCCACTTCCTTGCAGCCGCCGGCGCGCAGGAGCTCGGTATAGGAGTCGCGGAAATTCCGCCAGTTCGGCCCGGTGAGCACCGCTGCTCCGAGCTTGATCGGCTCGACCGGGTTCTGGCCTCCGCGCGGCACGAGTGAGCCGCCGACCAAGGCGACTGGGGCGAGCGCATAGAATAGGCCAAGCTCGCCGATCGTGTCGGCGACATAGATGTCGGTCGAGGCTTCGGGCAGCTTGCCTTCCGATCGGAGCGCAACCTTGAAGTTGGCGGCCTCGAGCGTCTCGGCGATCTGCGGCCCCCGCTCGGGATGACGCGGCACGATAATGGTGAGCAGGCTTTCCTCCTTGGCTTTCATCTTGAGATGCGCGGCCGCAACCATGTCCTCCTCGCCATGATGCGTACTCGCGGCGAGGAACACCGTGCGGCCGGAAAGCGCAGCGGCAAGCCGCCTCCTGCCCGGAAGGTCGGTCGGCGGAGGGGGAGCATCGGCCTTGAGGTTGCCCGCGTCGAGCGCACGGGAAGCGCCGAGCTGGGCGAAGCGCTCGGCGAGGGTATCGTTCTGGGCAAGCACGAGATCGAAGGCCGAGAAGATCGGCCGGCTCATGCCCGGGCGACGGCGCCAGCGCCGGAATGAGGAGGTCGACATGCGTCCGTTGATGAGGAGGAGGGGAATACCGCGCGCTTTGGTTTCCAGCACGAGGTTGGGCCAGATCTCCGATTCGACCAGCACGGCGAGGTCCGGGCGCCAGTGCTCGAGGAATCGCTGCACGAAGCCCTGGTTGTCGAGCGGCACATATTGGTGGCGCGCCCCCTTTGGCAGCCTTGCGCGGGCAAGCCGCGCCGAGGTTACGGTTCCGGTCGTGAGCAGGATTCTGACCTCGGGGTGCTCGGCGGCGATGCTTTCGATCACCGGCAGGGCTGAGTTGGCCTCGCCCACGCTCGCCGCGTGGAACCAAGCGAGAAAGCCCGCCGGCCGCGGCGCTGTCGCAAGGCCATATCGTTCGGGCCTGCGCTCGATCTCTTCCTTGCCGCGCCGTGTGCGCCAATCGAGGATGAGCGGGGCAAGTGGAACGGCAAGCCTGGTGAAGGCGCGATAAGCCTTGAGCGTGAACCCGGGCTTCGCCGCGTCCTCCCGGTTCAGGGGGTCGCGGGCGTGCGCGAGCCGGTAGGCGCGCGCCGTCACCTCGTTGAGGGCCTCTTCGACCGCCTGACGCCCGGCATCGATCGCCTCAGGATCCTCGCTCTTCACCTTGACCGGGTCGCCGATCACGATGGCAAGCGTAGAGAAGGGTAGGTTGATGGTGAACGCGCTCCAGGTGGGAAGTGCGATGAACCTCCGCGTGGCAATGGCGAAAGGCACCACCGGGCGTCCCGACATCGCGGCGAGCGTGGCGATGCCCGTGCCCGCCTTGCGCGCAGGGCCCGGGGGCACGTCCGCGGTCATCGCCACCGTCGCGCCAGAGGCGAGCGCACGTAAGGATTCGCGCATCGCCGTGGCGCCGCCGCGGTTCCGCTTCCGCTTGCCGGCGCCCGCTCCCCTGATCAGGCTCATGCCGAAGCGCTCGAGCACGGCCCCGATGATCTCGGCGTCGGCGTGGCGGGACACCATGGCCCGTACGTCGGCCGGGCGCTTCGGCTTCAGCTTCGGCAGCAGAAGAAACTGGCCGTGCCACATGGCGAGTATCTGCGGATGCTGGTCGAACAGCTTGGCGTCGGGGTCGGGCGGATCGCGCTTGATCGTGCTCGTCGCATAGACGAGGCGGATGTAGGCGGCGAGCAGCGCGCTGCCTATGGCCGCGGCGGGCTTCGATGCTAGCAGCCGTTTCAACATCAAGCTTTACGCGTTGCTACTCGCCGGCCACGGCGATTGCGCTTGCACTCTGGGACTCAGGCGCGGCAGCAGCGAATCCTCCGGCGATGCCGAACTGGGTCCGGTGCAGCCTGGTATAGAGGCCGCCTTTGGCGACGAGCTCGTCATGCCGCCCGGTCTCGACGATGCGGCCCTGATCCAACACGCAGATGAGATCAGCCTTCTTCACCGTCGAAAGCCGGTGGGCGATCATCAGCACGGTGCGGCCGCGCATCAGCTCCTCGAGCGCCAATTGCACTTTGGCCTCGGCCTCCGAATCGAGCGAGCTGGTCGGCTCGTCGAGCAGGAGGATCGGCGCATCCTTGTAGATCGCCCGCGCAAAGGCGATGCGCTGGCGCTCGCCCCCCGAGAGGAGCCCGCCGGCCTCGCCGACGCGTGTGTCGTAGCCGTTGGGCAGCGCCATGATGAAATCGTGCGCGGCCGCGGCTTTGGCGGCGGCGATCACCTGCTCCTCCACGATCGGCTTCGACCCGTAGGCGATATTGGCGCGGATCGTGTCGTCGAACAGAACCGGGTCCTGCGTCACGAGAGCGATGTTGTCGCGGAGCGAATCGATGGTCGTGAATTTGATGTCCTGCCCGTCGATCGTCACCTTGCCGCGCTCAGGGTCGAAGAAGCGGAGCGCGAGATTGACGAGCGTGCTCTTGCCCGAGCCCGACGGACCGACGAGGGCGACCGTACGGCCCGGCGGCACTTTCAGGCTCACCCCCTTGAGCACGGGATTTTGCGGCTCGTAGGCGAACGAGACGTTGGCGAATTCGATCTCGCCCCTTTCCAGCTTCAGCGGCTTGGCGTCCGGTGCTTCGCCGAGATGCACCTTGAGGTCGATCACTCCGAACACGCGGCTCGCCGCCGCCATGCCTTCCTGCAACTGCGTTTGCAGCGTGGCCGCGCTCTTGAGCGGCGTATAGATCAGAAGCGCCGCCGTCATGAAGCCCATGAAATGGCCGAGCGTGAGATCGCCGCGCACGCCCTTGGTGCCGGCGAAGAAGATCGCGAGCGCGAAGCCGAGCCCGGTCAGAAGCTCGATCGAGGGGCTCGACAGCGCGCGTGCGCGCGTGCCGCGCATGGTGAATTCGAGCGCGCGGTTGATGGTGATCACGGCGCGCTCCTGCTCGCGCTCTTCCTGGCGATAGGCCCGCACCACGCGCATGCCGCGCAAGGTCTGGGTAATGAGCGCGGAGAGGTCCCCTGTCTCCTGCAGCGATTTTGAGGTCGATTTCCGCATCGTGCGGCGCTGGCGCGACAGCATGAACCAGGCGAGCGGCATGAAGAACAGCACGAGCACCGCGAAGCGCGCATCCATGTAGAACATTGTGGCGACGAGGATGATGACCTTGAGATAGTTCTCGCCGAGGGTCACCAGCGAGCGGCTCGCCGTGGCGCGGATCAGCGTTGCGTCGTTGAGGAAGCTCGACAGCAGGCGTCCCGAATGCACCGTCTGGATGAAGCTCAGATCGGCGCGGGCAAGCTTGCCGAACATCTGGATACGGAGATCGGCGATGAAACGGTTGCCGAGATAGTTCACGGTGACATCGCCGACATATTCGGCGATCGCCTTGACGATGGTCACCGCCACGATGGCTGCGGTGATCAGGTAGACCATCTCCTGATTCTTGGCGACGAACACGTCGTCGGCCGTGCGCTGGATGAGGAAGGGAATGGCGCCGGTCGTGGCGGCGGTGAGGACCATGGCGATGCCGGCGATCAGGAGAAGGCCGATGCGCGGGCGCAGATGCTCGCGCCAGATGCGCACCACGATTTCTCCGGTCGAGTATTCGACCTGAAGCTCGTCAGCGCCCCGCGTGATGCCGCTGACGTCCCTGAACAACTGATCTTTCAAGCGCTTCCCCGATTTTCCGGCGGTTTCGCCGATGGACCCTGCCGCTCTTCTAGCACGCTGTGCCCCCGTGCCTAAGGCGAAAAACCTCGCCCGTCTCAAGCCCTTGCCATCAAGCCGCGCCATCCGCTTCGCCCGGGTCGAGCAACCGGTGCAGGTGCACGATGAAATAGCGCATATGCGCGTCGTCCACCGTGCGGTGGGCGGCATCCTTCCAGGCGTCGTAGGCCTCGGCATAGTTGGGATAGATGCCGACGATGTCGAGCTTCTTGAGGTCGCTGAACTCGATCTTGTCGAGCGATGTCAGCTCGCCCCCGAACACAAGATGAAGCAACTGCCTCTTGCCGGCTCTAGTCCCCGCCATGCCCACTCCTGCCGATCTCATCGAAACCTCGCGACTTCGGAAAACCGCCCGCGACTTTGCCGGATCGAGGGCTATAGGTCTACGCGGTTTGTGCGCTCGATGATGAGCGGATGGAGCTTCGGCCCGCTTGCGACCAGGCTCGGCAGGCGCGGCGAGGGCGAATTATAGGGATGCGACTTCCCCTTGTGATCGGTGATGATGCCGCCGGCCTCGGTCAGAATGACGGCCGCCGCGGCCAAGTCCCACTCGCTCTTGGCCGAGAGCGAGATGGTGGCGTCCGCCTCTCCGCAGGCCACCAGCGCGAGCCGGTAGGCGACCGAGTTCACCCACCGCGTCTGCACCTCGGGCCAAGGTTCCTTCCAGATCTTCTTCTTGAAAAGGCCGCCGCTTGCGATCAGCAGGGCCCCGTCGAGCGAGCTCTTGTCGCTTACCTTGATCGGCTTGTCGTTGAGGAAAGCGCCCTTGCCGCGCATCGCCGAGAAGAACTGCCGGGTCGCAGGATTGAACACGGCGCCGAGCACCGGCACGCCGTCCTCGACGAGAGCGGCCGACACCGTCCATTCGGACACGTGGCGCAGGAAAGCGTTGGTGCCGTCGATGGGATCGACCATCCACACGCGGGCGTGCTTCAGCCGCTCGCCGTCGTCGAGGCTCTCCTCCGACAGCCAGCCGTAATCGGGACGCTTGGCGGCGAGGTCGAGCTTGAGAGCGGTATCGACGGCGAGGTCGGCTTCACTCACCTCAGAGCCGTCGGGCTTGCGGTTGACGGTGATCTGCTGGCGGAAATAGCTGAGCGCGAGCGCGCCCGCATCGCGCACCGCCTGTTTAAGAAGCTCGTAATCTTCCTCGAGCGTGGCGGGCTCTTGCGGCCTTTGTCTTGGTTCAATTGCTGTCATCTGCACTCGGGAAGATTCTCTCAACCATGCGGCAAGCTAATTACCGCATACCGCTCGTTAACAACGTCCATTAAGCCTATCGGAAATCTTCTGTGGCACGATCGTGGCAATAAAGGGCTGCCAAAGGCGGCCACAGGGGGAAGCTAACAGCAAGGCGTCGTCCTCTACGCGAGGAAGATAACAGTAAGGCGTCATCCGGGCCTCGGGGCGTTCGCGCCCCGAGGCCCTCTGTCTATCTGCTCTCCTCAGAAGATTGCCGCAAGACCCATATCGAGGAGAATCGAGCCGAGCACGATGGCAGCGAAGTCGCGGTTCGAGCGGAAGCGGGCGAGGCAATTCTCCGCATCGTCGATGTCGAGCGTGACCACCTGCCAGGCGAGTTGGCCTGCGGCGGCCGCCATGCCGAGGAGGAAGGCGAATCCGGCGCCGGCCAGAAGTCCGGCCGCGGTAATGGCGAGCCAGGCGATTGCGTAGAGAACCGTGAGCCATAACTTGGTGGCGCGCCCGAAGCGGAGGGCCGTGGATTTCACTCCGAGCAGTCCATCGTCCTCGCGATCCTGATGCGCGTAGATCGTGTCGTAGCCGATGGTCCAGCAGACGGCGCCCGCATAGAGGACGAGTGGGGCCAAGTCGAGGCGATCGAGTGCGGCGGCCCAGCCCATCAGCGCGCCCCAGTTGAAGGCAAGCCCGAGCACGGTCTGCGGCCAATGGCTGAAGCGCTTGACGAAGGGATAGAGCGCGACGATCGGAAGCACCCCGAGCCCGATCAAGATGGTGAAGCGGTTGAATGAGACGAGCACGGCAAGGCCGATCAGCGAAAGGGCCACCATGAACAGAAAGGCCGCCCTGGGCGTGACCTTGCCGCTCGGCAGCGGACGCGTCCTCGTCCGCGCGACGCGCGCGTCGATGTCGCGATCGACGATGTCGTTATAGGTGCAGCCGGCGCCTCTCATGACGATCGCCCCGATGAGGAAGAGAACGAGCAGCCAAGGATCGGGATAGGGATCGCCGATGCTCCGCGCCGCGAGCGACGCCGACCACAGGCAGGGGAAGGCGAGGAGATAGATGCCGATCGGCCGGTCGAAGCGGGCAAGCCTGAGATAGGGAAGGATCGCCTCCGGCACGAACCTCTCGACCGGATTGCCGGGTGGGTTTGCGGGGATCGCGCCCTCTTTGCCTTGCGAGGTTGGACGTGGCATGTGTCGTTTGCTGCTCTTCGACGAACTCTTTTCTATGCCCTCTAAGCTCCAGCGGCTATTCGTCAAGTCAAAGCTCGCGCCCGGCGGCGAGGTCGAGCTCGATTCGGGTCAAGCGCACTATCTCGGCAATGTCCTCCGGCTGCGGGAGGGCGATGAGATTCTGCTGTTCAACGGCAAGGACGGGGAATGGTGCGCTTCGCTCGCCGCCATCGGCAAGAAAAAGGCGCGCGCCCAGGTTTCGCACCAGACGCGCCCGCAAGAAGCGGGGCCCGATCTTCATTATCTGTTTGCGCCGCTTAAGCGGGCGCGGCTCGACTACATGGCGCAGAAGGCCACCGAGCTCGGCGCGAGCATGCTTCGCCCCGTCCTAACCCGCCGCACCGTGGCCGAGCGCCTCAAGGTGGACCGGCTCTTCGCCAACACGGTCGAGGCGGCAGAGCAGTGCGGCATTTTGCGCGTGCCCGAGATCGCGGAGCCTGAGCCGCTGATAAAGGTGCTCGCCACATGGGACGCCGGCCGGCCCCTGATCTTCGCCGACGAGGCTGCGCCATCGGCCTCTCCGCTCGAGACCCTCGCCGCGCTCGAGCCGGGTCCCGTTGCCGTCCTGATCGGGCCGGAGGGCGGTTTCGATCCCGAGGAACGCGCTCTCCTTCTTGCAAAACCTTTCGTTCACCCCATTTCGCTGGGGCCAAGGGTGATGCGCGCCGACACCGCCGCCGTCGCCGCTCTCGCCCTTGTGAACGCGGCGCTCGGCGATTGGCGCTAAGGAAGAAACGCTTGTAAGGTCCGCGCGGCGGGCGCGATAAAGGCCCCTCTTGCGTTCTGAGTCTCGCTGCTCCTTTCGCAAGCATCCCCAACAACCCTCAAACCTCGAGCCGGAGCACTTCTGATGTCGACACGGGTGAGTGGGCCTGAAAGCCCGATCATCGAGTCGCGCGATGCGCTCGTGGCTTATCTCGAGGCCGGCTGCAAGCCTCGGGGCGAATGGCGGATCGGCACCGAGCACGAGAAATTCGTGTTCCACACATCGGACCACTCGCCGGTCCCTTATGACAGCGATCGCGGCATCCGCGTCCTGCTGCAATCTCTGCGCGACCGGTTCGGCTGGGACGAGGTCCTGGAGAAGGGCAACATCATCGCGCTCCGCCGCAAGGATTGTCCCAAAGGCGGGGCGATCAGCCTCGAGCCCGGTGGTCAGCTCGAGCTTTCTGGCGCGCCTCTGGAGACCGTGCACCAGACACACGAGGAGACGCGCCAGCATCTCGCCGAGGTGAGGGAGGTGGGCAAGGAGCTCGGCCTCGGCACGCTCGGCCTCGGCTTCTCGCCGCAATGGACGCTCGCCGAGACGCCGGTCATGCCGAAGGAGCGCTACCGCATCATGAAGCGCTACATGCCGACGCGAGGAAAGCTCGGCCTCGACATGATGTTCCGCACCGCCACCGTACAGGTGAACATGGATTTCGCGAGCGAAGCCGACATGGTGAGAAAGATGCGCGTCGGGCTCGCTCTCCAGCCGGTCGCGACCGCGCTCTTTGCCAACTCGCCCTTCACCGATGGCAAGCCGAACGGCTACCAGTCCTATCGCGCCGAGATCTGGCGCGATACCGACCCCGATCGCACCGGCCTGCTCCCCTTCGCCTTCGAGCCCGGCATGAGCTTCGAGCGCTACGTCGACTACGCACTCGATGTGCCGATGTATTTCGTCTACCGCGACGAGAGCTATATCGATGTGGCCGGCGCCTCGTTTCGCGATTTCCTCGAAGGCAGGCTCGCCGCTCTTCCCGGCGTGCTGCCGACCATCGACGATTGGGCCGATCATCTCACCACGCTTTTCCCCGACGTGCGCCTGAAGCGCTTCCTCGAGATGCGCGGGGCTGACGCCGGCGACTTCCGCCGGCTTTGCGCGCTGCCGGCGCTCTGGGTCGGGCTCCTCTACGACAGCGCGGCACTCGATCAGGCGTTGGCCCTCACCGCTGATTGGACTCTCGCGGAAATCCAGGCGCTGCGCGATTCCGTGCCGCGGCTTGGTCTTTCCGCGCCGTTCCGCAAGCGGAGGCTGGCCGATGTGGCCCGCGAAGTACTGACGATCGCGCTCGGCGGATTGCAAGGCAGAGCCCGGCTCGACCGGAACGGCGAGGACGAGCGGAAATGGCTCGTGCCGCTTCTCGAGACGCTGGGGGAGGGGCGGTCACCCGCCGACCGGCTGCTCGCCGAGTACGAGGGTCCGTGGCAGGGCGACATCGACAAGATCTTCGAGACCGAGGCGTTCTAGAATCGAGATCATCGCGGGTTGATTGCGGCTGGCGGGCAGGGGAAACTACTCTTTCCTTCTGGGCGGCCGTTCCGTCATGAGCCGCGAACGCCACGGAGTCTCGCGATGATCGACTCACGGCAGCGCCTGTCCGCGAACGACCAGAAGGAAGCCAGCCCCGAACTCGCCGCAAGATTGATCCGCCTCGTGCGGGACCTCGTATTGGAGCTGCATCCGGAGATGCAGCGCAAGGTGGCCGTCACCCTCGACAGCGATCTCGACCGCGACCTCGGCCTCGACAGTCTCGGCCGGACCGAGCTTGTGCTCAGGCTCGACCGGGCCTTCAAGATTCGCCTGCCCGACCGGCTGCTCGCCGATGCGAGAACGCCGCGCGACCTTCTCGAAGCGGTTCTCGCCGCGGCGCCCGAGAGTGCCGCAGCATTGGAGGCTCTACCGCCCCAGCGCGTCGAGCTTCCCGAGATCGCCGTGCCGTTCTCCGAGCCGACCCTGATCGCCGTGCTGGCGCATCATCTGCGCGCCCACGGCGACCGCCCGCACATCCTGCTGTGGCAGAGCGAGGATGACGAACGGACCATCACCTATGCCGCGCTCCACCGGGAAGCCCGCGCCGTCGCCGCCGGGCTGATCGCGCGGGGGCTCGAGCCTGGCGACCGCGTGGCCATCATGCTGCCGACCGAGGCCGCGTTCTTCGCCGCCTTCATCGGCGCGCTTTACGCGGGCGGCGTGCCAGTCCCCATCTACCCCCCGTTCCGGCAGGCGCAGGTCGAGGAGCACCTCCGGCGACAAGCCAAGATCCTCACCAACGCCGCCGCCAGCCTTCTTATCATTGGAGCGGAATTCCGCGCCGTCGGCCAGCTGATGCTCGGGCTCGTCGAAGATTTGCGTCACGTGGAAACGGTGAACGATCTCAAGCACACGGGAGAAATCGAGCAGCCGCTGCCTGCGGGCCCCGATACGATGGCGCTGATCCAGTACACTTCGGGCAGCACCGGCGACCCCAAAGGCGTCGTTCTCACCCACGGAAACCTCCTCGCCAACATTCGCGCCGTTGGCGAGGCACTCGATGCAAGCTCCTCTGACGTCTTCGTGAGCTGGCTGCCGCTCTATCACGACATGGGACTGATCGGCGCCTGGCTCGGCGCGCTGCATTACGGCGTGCCGACGGTCATCATGCCGCCGCTCGCCTTCCTCTCCGATCCGGGACGCTGGCTGCGCGCGATCGGCCGCCACCGGGCCACGCTATCGGCGGCGCCGAATTTCGCCTACGAACTCTGCTGCAAGAGCGTGCACGATGAGGACATCGCGGGTCTCGATCTCGGCTCGCTCAGGATGCTGATGAACGGAGCCGAGCCGGTGAGCCCCGGCACCATCGCCCGCTTCACCGATCGCTTCGCCAGATACGGATTTTCTCCCAAGGCCATGGCTCCGGTCTATGGCATGGCCGAGAACTCCGTCGGGCTGACCTGTCCTCCCGTGGGGCGCGGACCGATCGTCGATCGGGTGAAGCGCACCGCGCTCTCCCGCGACGGAAGGGCCGAGCCGGCTGAGCCCGACGATCCGACCGCGCTCGCATTCGTGGCCTGCGGCCGCCCGATCCCGAGGCACGAAATCCGCATCGTCGATGAGGCCGGCGTCGAGGTCCCCGAGCGCACCGAGGGGCGCCTCCAGTTCAAAGGGCCATCGGCGACGAAAGGCTACTTCCGCAACGAGGAGAAGACCAAGGCGCTGTTCGAGGGCGAATGGCTCGAGAGCGGCGACAGGGCTTATATCGCCGGCGGCGACGTTTACATCACCGGCCGCATCAAGGACATCATCATCAAGGCCGGGCGCAACATCTACCCGCAGGAGCTCGAGGCGCTGGTCGGCGACGTGGAGGGCGTGCGCAAAGGATGCGTGGCCGCGTTTCCGAGCGCGCTCGGAGGCCAAGGCACCGAGCGGCTCGTGTTGCTCGCCGAAACGCGCCTCACCGCGCCGGGCGACCTCGACGCCCTTAGGAACAAGATCATCGAGGTCGCCAGAACCCATCTCGATATGGCGCCCGACGAGGTTGTGCTGGCGCCTCCCAACACGGTGCCCAAGACCTCGAGCGGCAAGCTCAGGCGCTCGGCGGCGCGCGCGCTCTATGAAAGCGGCTCGCTTGCGAAGAAGGGCTATGCGCTTTGGTGGCAGCTTGCGAGACTATCTTTGTCGGGGCTTGGCCACCGCGCCCGCCGCCTCCGCCGCAGGATTTTGGACCTGCTCTATGCAGCTTATTGGTGGACGCTGTTGGTCGCGGGCGCCGGCATCACCTGGTGTGGGGTTCTTCTCCTGCCGCGCCGGACTTGGCGCCACACGCTCATCAACCGCATGGCGCGCGGCTTCTTGTGGCTCACCCGACAGTCGCCCACGGTCGTGTCCGAAGCCCCGATCCCCGAGCGGGACGTCCTGCTCGCCGCTAATCACGCAAGCTACCTCGACCCACTCGTGCTTTTGGCGGCGATCCCGGGGCCGTTGTCCTTCGTCGCCAAGGAGGAGCTTGCGGGCCAGCGGATCGCGGGTCCCTTCCTGCGCCGCATCGGCACCCTGTTCGTGCGCAGAACCGACGTCGAGGGCGGCGTCGAAGATGCCCGCAAGGTGCTCGAAGCGGCGCGCTCGGGCGAACGCATCGTCTTCTTTCCGGAAGGAACGCTCACCCGGATGCCGGGCCTTCTCGGATTCCGTCTTGGGTCGTTCCAGGTTGCCGCCGAGGCCGGCCTCCCCGTGGTGCCGGTCGTGATCGGCGGAACGCGCTCGGCATTGCGCGGCGGACAATGGTTTCCGCGAGCGAGCCGGATCAGCGTCCATGTCGGCAAGGCGATGCGGGCCGACGGCAACGATTTCAGCGCCGCCGTGCGGCTTCGCGATGCGGTGCGCGCGAAGATGCTTGCGCTGTGCGGCGAGCCCGACCTGGCGCTCGAGAAGCTGCCGCTGTGAGGGGTTGGGCAGGCTGGCGGGGTGGCCCGCCGCAGGCCCTTGAAGGGGTGTGCCGCGCTAACCATATCGGGGGTAAGTCACCGTCCCATCTGCCACCCTGCACTGATGGGACGCTAGTCCGTCCCCCAAGACGGATGTGATCGGCGGCGGATTCTCCTTTTCTGCCGCCGATTTTTTTTGCGAAGCCGCCCCTATTTCAGATTTGCGAGCGCGTCACCGAAGCCTTGCAGGCTGACCGGGATGCCGATGCCGGCTTCGGGCGTATCGAAGATGATGAACATGGCAGTGGTGCCGGTCTTCATCTTGTTGATCACCTCGTCCTGCAGCACGACCTCCGCCACGCAGCCGCGCTTGCCGCATTTCAGGAACGGAGCGTTGCCCACGTCCTGGCCGTCGATCTTGAGTCCGAGCCCCGTAGGCAACAACACGCCGAGCGGCACCACCACGCGCAGCAGCTTCTTGTCCTCACCGACCGCTTTGTAGAACACGACCGTGAGCCCGACATTCGGCCGGTCCTCGGCGGTGACGCTCTGCACCAGCGCGCATTTCTCCTCCTTGGCGCCCGGCGGCGTGCGGCAGGAGACCTGCCAGGCGCCGTGCGTCTCGCGCACCACGCTTCCTGGCCCCGTGGCGACGGACGAAGCCTCGGGAGCTGCGCCTTGCGCGTCGACATGGCCAACAAGTCCAAGCACGACGGCGACCGCGGCCAGGACCCGGCCAAGCGGCCGGTGTGAAAAGAATCGCATCTGGCGCATTGTCGCCATGGGCCCTAGAGAAACCTTTCGGCGCGGGCAGTCGCGCCTGCGGGCGGTGTAGGGAGAGAAGGCGGGAAGAAAAAGCGGGATGTTAGGGAAGCAAGCGACATGGAAGACGGCCTTCGCCGAGTATTGGGGCCAAATTTCGACGTTTGACTCCGGGAACTTTTGACGGCCCCCACGGCCAAACGATAAGCGTGCATATGCCGCAGTAGCACGCGGAATCTCATGAATCATGAGTGTTGCCAATTTGTGGCCTTTATGATTTGAACATCGGAAAACAGCCTCCAAGCCCCCGCGCGGGGCTTGGCGCCAAGAATTCACGGTGGGGGCGACGCCTGATATCGAGACGAACCTTCGCGCCGCCCCTTGCCTTCGGCCAAGCGGCGTGGGCGACGCTGGTCTCGCCCTATCCGTCGCGGATTGCAATCCATCTGTCTCTATGCGGGGAGAGGGTGGGCAAAGGGAGCAGGCTTTAGGAGTGCAAGAATGGCGATTCTCAAGCGAATTCTGATGGTTGCGTTCGGCCTTGCGTTTGCGTGGCCGGCCTTCGCGGAGACCGGCGACGGTCAGCCCGCTCCCTGGCAGATGGGCTTCCAGAGGGCCAACACGCCGATCATGGAACAGATCGAGTCGTTCCACACCTACGTGACCATCATTATCACCCTGATCGCGCTCTTCGTTCTTGTGCTTCTCGTCTATGTGATGGTCCGCTTCAACGAGAAGCGTAATCCAGAGCCGACCCGCACCACCCACAACACGCCGCTGGAAATTCTGTGGACGGTGGTGCCGATTCTGATCCTCGTCGCCATCGCCATCCCCTCGTTCCGGCTGTTGTTCGCCCAGTACGACTTCCCCAAGGCCGATCTCACCATCACCGCGACCGGCAACCAGTGGTACTGGAGCTACGAATATCCCGACCAGGGCATCAAATTCGACTCGATCATCGTGCAGGATGCCGATCTCAAGCCGGGACAGCCGCGCCTTCTCACCGTCGACCACGAGGTGGTGGTGCCGGTCGGCAAGAACGTCGTCGTCGGGCTCAAGTCCAACGACGTGATCCACGACTGGGCCGTGCCCTCCTTCGGCGTCAAGCTCGACGCCGTGCCGGGCCGCCTCCAGCTCACTTGGTTCAGGGCCGAGCGCGAGGGCATGTATTATGGCCAGTGCTCCGAGCTGTGCGGACGTAACCACGCCTTCATGCCGATCGCCGTGCACGTCGTTTCGGAGCAGGAGTTCAACGACTGGGTCGCCAAGAACAAGGCCCCGAGCGCGGAACTCGACACCAAGAACAAGATCGCGGCGGCGAAGGACTAGGAGCCGAGCCTTTCACCCGATCGTCGCGTGGTCGACAGACCATCAAGGAACGCTAGGAAGACAAGGAAAACTGCCATGGCAAAAGCCGCCCATGTAGAGGAAGCCCACCACGACGAGCATCCGCACGGATTGCGGCGTTGGCTCTTCTCCACCAACCACAAGGACATCGGCACGATGTATCTCGTGCTCGCCATGTTCGGCGGCGTTGTCGGCGGGGTGTTTTCCATTCTGATGCGCGCCGAGCTCATGGAGCCCGGCATGCAGATCTTCTCGAACCCCGAGGTGTTCAACGTCCTCGTCACCGGCCATGGGCTGCTCATGGTGTTCTTCATGGTGATGCCGGCGACCATGGGCGGGTTCGGCAACTGGATGGTGCCGCTCATGATCGGCGCCCCCGACATGGCCTTCCCGCGCATGAACAACATCTCGTTCTGGCTCCTGTTCGCCTCGATCTGCCTGCTCGTCCTCTCGCTGTTCATGCCGGGCGCTCCCGGCTCGAACGGCGTGGGCGGCGGCTGGACGATCTATGCCCCGCTCACCACCAAGGGCATTCCCGGCATCGCCATGGATTTCGCCATCCTGTCGCTGCATCTTGCCGGCGCCTCCTCGATCCTCGGCGCCATCAACTTCATCACCACCATCTTCAACATGCGCGCGCCGGGCATGACGCTGCACAAGATGCCGCTGTTCGTGTGGTCGGTGCTCGTTACCGCCTTCCTCTTGCTGCTGTCGCTGCCGGTGCTGGCGGGCGCCATCACCATGCTGCTCACCGACCGCAATTTCGGCACCGCCTTCTTCGACTCCTCGAAGGGCGGCGACCCGCTCTTGTGGCAGCACCTGTTCTGGTTCTTCGGCCATCCCGAGGTGTACATCCTGATCATCCCCGGCTTCGGCATCGTGAGCCAGATCGTGTCCACCTTCTCGCGTAAGCCGATCTTCGGTTATCTCGGCATGGCCTACGCCATGGTCGCCATCGGCGTGATCGGCTTCGTGGTGTGGGCCCATCACATGTACGCGGCCGGCATCAGCGTGAACACGCAGGCCTATTTCGTGTTCGCCACCATGGTCATCGCCGTCCCCACCGGCATCAAGATCTTTTCCTGGATCGCCACCATGTGGGGCGGCTCGCTCAGCTTCCGCACGCCAATGCTGTGGGCGCTCGGCTTCATCTTCCTGTTCACCATCGGCGGCGTGACCGGCGTGGTCCTGTCCAATGCCGGCGTCGACCGTTCCTTCCACGACACCTATTACGTGGTGGCGCACTTCCACTACACGATGTCGCTCGGGGCGGTGTTCTCGATCTTCGCCGCCTGGTACTACTGGTCGCCGAAGATGACGGGCTACATGTACTCCGAGACGCTCGGGAAGCTGCATTTCTGGCTGATGTTCATCGGTGCCAACCTGATCTTTTTCCCGCAGCATTTCCTCGGGCTTGCCGGCATGCCGCGCCGCTACGCCGACTATCCGGATGCCTTCGCCGGCTGGAACATGGTCTCCTCGATCGGGTCCTACATCTCCTTCGCCGGCGTGATCGTGTTCTTCATCGGGATCGCCTACAGCTTCGCCCGCAAGGAGCGCGCTGCCGCCAATCCTTGGGGTCCGGGCGCAACGACCCTCGAATGGACGCTGCCTTCGCCCCCGCCGTTCCATACCTACGAGACGCTGCCGCGGATCAAATGAGGCACCTTTGTGTGAGCCTGCAGCGGGGTTCGACCGCGCTGCCGTGTGCCGATTGGCTCGCCGCCGCGCCGCGGGCCTTGAGTGAGTAGATGATGGCCGAGACGGTCGAAGCGATTGCAGCCGAGCTCGATCCCGCGATAGGAGGCGACGTCGCCGACTATGTCGGGCTGATGAAGCCGCGCGTGATGTTCCTCGTGGTCTTCACCGCGCTGGTCGGTCTCGTCGCGGCGCCGGGCTCGATGCATCCCGTGCTCGCAATCGCCGCCCTCATCTGCATTGCGGCGGGCGCAGGCGCTGCCGGCGCCCTCAACATGTGGTACGACGCCGATATCGACGCGCGCATGGCGCGCACCGCGGCACGGCCCATTCCCCGCGGTCACGTCAGTCCCTCCGAGGCGCGCGCCTTCGGCGCCGTGCTCGCCTTGGGCTCGGTCGTCTGTCTCGGGCTGATGGCCAACTGGCTTTCCGCGGCGCTGCTCGCCCTCACCATCGGCTTCTACGTGTTCGTCTATACGATGTGGCTCAAGCGCGCGACGCCGCAGAACATCGTCATCGGTGGGGCGGCCGGCGCGCTTCCGCCGATGATCGGCTGGGCGGCCGCGACCGGTACGATCAGCCTCGCGCCCGTCATCCTCTTTCTCATCATCTTCGTGTGGACGCCGCCCCATTTCTGGGCGCTCGCGCTGCTCAGGACCCGCGACTACGAGCGGGCCGGAGTTCCCATGCTGCCGGTGGTGAGCGGGGAGGACGCGACCAGGCTTCAGATACTCGTCTATAGCCTCATCCTCGCCCCGCTCAGCATGGTGCCGGCGATCATCGGCCTCGGCGGCACGCTCTATGCGGTTGCGGCTTCGGTGCTCGGCGCGATCTTCGTGGTGCTCGCTTATACTTGCTACCGTGAGCGGGAAGGCGAGAGAGCCGCGCGCGCGGCGAAGGATCTGTTCGCCTATTCCGTGCTCTATCTCTTCCTGCTGTTCGCCGCCATGCTCGTCGAGCAGGCCTTCGGGGTCGGCGGAGCGCTTCCCCTTGTCCGGACGTTGTGATGCAAGATGTCGAAGAGGAGCGCAAACGCCGTCAACGCAAGCGATCGCTGGCCATCGCTTGGGTCTTGTTCGGCCTTGTTGTGCTGTTCTTCATCGTCACCATCGTCAGGCTGGGCGGTCATGTCGCCGATCGGCCAATCTGAGCGAGACGTAAAGCCATGAGTGAACGGGAGCAGGACAGCAAAGCACGGGGAGGGCGCTCCCGTCTGACCGCGTTTGCCCTCACCGGGCTGGTCGCGGCCATGGTCGGCCTCGCCTTCGCCTCCGTCCCGCTCTATCGGCTCTTCTGCCAGGTGACCGGCTATGGCGGTCTGCCGCAGCGCGCCGAGCATGGCGCCGGCAAGGTGCTCGACCAGACCATCAAGATTCGCTTCGACGCCAATGTCGACGGGGCGCTCCCCTGGAGCTTCGCGCCCGATGAGCGCGCCATGACCGTCAAGATCGGCGAGACGGCTCTGGCCTTCTTCAAGGCCACCAACAATTCGTCCGAGCCGGTCACCGGGCAGGCCATTTTCAATGTGGCGCCAGAGCTTGCCGGCCGCTACTTCACCAAGATCGAGTGCTTCTGCTTCAAGCAGCAGACGCTTGCCCCGCATGCAAGCGTCGAGATGCCGGTGACTTTCTTCGTTGATCCCAAGATCGTCGACGACATCGATACCAAGTCGATCAGCGAGATCACCTTGTCTTACACCTTCTACCGCAGCGACAAGGGCGCGGGCGTTGCCGCCGCCCCGGCCGCGGGCAATTCGGGATCATAGTGGACAGTGAGGCGAGTGGGGTCGCCTTCAGGAGCTTTTGAGAAACGGGAGCGAAACATGGCCGAAGCGCACGCCAAACCACAGCACGACTACCATCTCGTCGACCCGAGCCCGTGGCCCGCGGTCGGTGCCGCCGGCGCCTTTACGCTCGCGATCGGCGCGCTGCTCTATTTCATGTCGAAGAAGGCGGGCACCCCGCACCTCTGGTACGTCATTCCTGGCCTCGTCCTCGTCATCTTCACCATGTTCGGCTGGTGGCGCGACGTCATCAAGGAGGCGCATGAGGGCTACGAGACGCCGGTCGTGCAGCTTCACCTGCGCTACGGCATGATCCTTTTCATCGCCTCTGAGGTGATGTTCTTCGTCGCTTGGTTCTGGGCCTATTTCGATGCTGCTCTTTATCCCGACAGCGTGGTCACCTATGCCAGGACCCAGGTGCTCGGCGGGCAATGGCCGCCGGTGCCGAGCGCCGATACCGATGTCGCCGGCCTCGGCTGGTTCGCTCACACCTTCAATCCGTGGGGATTGCCCCTCGTCAACACCCTGATCCTGCTCACCTCGGGCACCACGGTGACCTGGGCGCATCACTCCCTGCTCGAGGGCAACCGGCGAGGCCTCGTCATGGGCCTGCTGTGCACCATCGGGCTCGGCATCATGTTCACCCTGTGCCAAGCCTATGAGTACTCGCACGCCGGCTTCGCCTTCGCCCATCACATCTACGGCTCGACCTTCTTCATGGCCACCGGCTTCCACGGCTTTCATGTCATCGTCGGCACGATTTTCCTGACGGTCATGCTGTTCCGCGCCATGGGCGGTGACTTCACCCCGAAGCAGCATTTCGGCTTCGAGGCGGCCGCGTGGTATTGGCACTTTGTCGATGTGGTCTGGCTGTTCCTGTTCACCTGCATTTATGTGTGGGGTGCAGGGAGCAACTATCCGGCTGGCTAATCGCAGCCGACCGGCGCAATCTCGGGGGGCGGTCTCACCACGGCCGCCCCTTTTTCGTTTGAGGCTATCGCCATGGGCAATGTTGCGACGCGGCCCGAACCGCAATCCTTTGGGGCGACTCTATGGTCGGGGATCGCCGGCCATTGTCCCGCCTGCGGGCGCGGCAAGCTGTTCGACGGCTATCTCAGCCTCGCACCGCGCTGCAATTCGTGCGGGCTCGACTATGACTTCGCCGATTCGGGCGATGGACCCGCCGTCTTCGTCATCCTGGTGACGGGCTTCATCGTGTGCGGCGCGGCGCTCATTGTCGAGGTGCTCTACTCTCCGCCTTATTGGCTGCACGCCCTTCTTTGGGGTTCGCTCGCGATCGTCTTGCCGCTCGTGCTGCTCCGTTCCTTCAAGGGCATCCTCATTGCCCTCCAATTCAGGAACAAGGCCGAAGAGGGCAGGCTCGCCTCGAAGTAGGCCTTTCCCATGCCGCGCAAAGGCTTCGTCTGGTTCACTCTGTTCACGCTCTTCGCCTTGGCGCTCCTGATCGGGCTCGGGGTCTGGCAATTGCAGCGTCTCGCCTGGAAGGAAGGGCTGATCGCCGAGATCGAGATGCGAGCCAAGGGGACGCCGGTCACGCTCGAGGAGGCGGTCGGCGCGGCGCGTGCCGGCAAGGACCCAAGCTACGACCGCGTGCGCGTCAAAGGCCGCTACGACAACGGCAAGGAACGCTACCTCTATGCCCTCTCCGACGACGGGGAACCGGGCTGGCACGTCATCGCGCCGTTCAGCACCGATGCGGGTGACCTCGTCCTGATCGACCGAGGCTTCGTGCCGGAGAAGCTGCGCGATCCTTCGACCCGTTCGGCCGGTCAATTGGAGGGTGAGGTCGAGGTGACGGGGCTCGTCAGGCTCCCGGACAGGCAAGGCCTCTTCACGCCCGACAACGAGCCTGAGGCCAATCGCTGGTTCTGGCGCGATCTGAACGGCATGACCTTTTCGATGTTCCCGACCGCCACCATGCACCCCGCGCCGTTCTTCCTCGAGGCCGAGAAGAGCGATGTGCCCGGCGGCTTCCCCGAAGGCGGCCAGACTCGCCTCGAGCTTCCCAACAACCACCTGCAATACGCGATCACGTGGTTCCTGCTCGCGGGCGCCGTGCTCGTCATCTATATCATTCGCGCCGCGGGTCTTTGGCGCGAGGGTGGGCGGCAGGAAGCGCCGGGCAACGTGGCCGCCGAAGATCGCAGGTGATGCGTCGTTCATGCTACTTCCCGCCCATGTTGCGGGGGCGGCCCCACAAGGCTAGGGTCACGCCCGTAAACCGCCCGATTTCCTGGATTTGAGGTCAAAGGTGAGGTTCATCTCGACGCGCGGCGAGGCGCCGGCGCTCTCTTTCGAGGGCGCGCTCCTTGCCGCCATGGCGCGCGACGGCGGGCTCTTGATGCCGGAGTCCTGGCCGAGCCTCACGCCCGGCGAGATCTCGGCGCTCGCCGGCCTCGACTATGCCGATGCCGCCTACCGCGTCATCAGCCCCTTCCTTAAGGATGATCCCTGCCTTCCCGACCTCGAGCAGGTTTTGGAAGAGGCATATGGCACCTTTCACCACCCGGCTGTGGCGCCGCTCCGCCAGATCGGGCCGAACAGCTTCCTGCTCGAGCTGTTTCACGGTCCGACGCTCGCCTTCAAGGACCTCGCCATGCAGGTGGTGGCGAGGCTCATGAACCGCGCTCTCGTGCGGAGAGGCGCCCATGCCACCGTGATCGGTGCCACCTCCGGCGACACCGGCGCCGCCGCGATCGAGGCCTTTCGCGGGCTTGAGGCGATCGACATCTTCATCCTGCATCCCAAGGGCAGAGTGAGCGACGTCCAGCGCCGCCAGATGACGTCTGCGGCCGAGCCGAACGTGCACAACATCGCGCTCGAAGGAACCTTCGACGACTGCCAAGCCATCGTGAAGGGACTGTTCGCCGATCATAAGCTCCGCGACTCCTTCGCGCTGACCGGCGTCAATTCGATCAACTTCGCGCGCATCGTCGCCCAGATCCCCTACTACTTCACCGCCGGCGTGAGCCTCGGCGCGCCGCACCGCCCGGTCGCCTTCTCCGTCCCAACCGGAAATTTCGGTGATATTTTCGCAGGTTACGCCGCGAGAATGATGGGTCTTGCGGTGTCGCGCCTCGTTATCGCCACGAACCTCAACGACAGTCTTCCTAGGGCGCTTGCCTCGGGGGTCTACGAGCCGCACGGCGTGATTGCCACGTCAAGTCCGAGCATGGACATCCAGCTTGCGAGCAATTTCGAGCGCCTCCTGTTCGAGCTTGCCGGCCGCAATCCTGTTCGCGTGAGGGCGCTGATGGACGAGCTCAGAAATGCCGGCGCCTTCCGCTTAAGCCAATCCGAGCTTCATGACTTGCGCGCGCTGTTTGCGGCTCATTCCGTGGGGGAGCACGAGACGGAGATGACCATCCGCTCGCTCGCTGAGGAGACCGGCGTGATCGCCGATCCGCATACTGCCGTGGGCGTCGCCGCCTCGAGCATGGAGACCGGCCTCGGGACAACGCCGATGGTGGTTCTTGCCACGGCGCATGCGGCCAAGTTCCCCGAGCTCGTCGAGCGCGCCACCGGCCGCGCCCCCGAGCAGCCCGAGCGCCTGCGGCTGAGATTGAGCCAGCACGAGCGCTGCACCACGCTTCCCAACGACTATGCGGCGGTCGCCGATTTCATTACAGGGCGCGCGCGTGCGGGGAATGCGAGGCAATCGCACGGGCGCCGCGCCGGAGTTGGCGCGTGACTGTCGAGCGCTCACAGCTTGCGAATGGTCTGACCGTGATCAGTCAGGCCATGGCCGAGGTCGAGACCGTTTCGCTCGGCATCTGGATCGGCGCCGGCAGCCGGAGCGAGAGCCTCGCCGAGCACGGCGTCGCGCACTTCCTGGAGCACATGGCCTTCAAGGGAACGGCGCGGCGGAGCGCGCGCGACATCGCCGAGGAGATCGAGGCGGTCGGCGGCGAACTGAATGCCGCGACCGGTGTCGACTCGACCGCCTATTATGCGCGCGTGCTACGCAAGGACTTGGACCTCGCCCTCGACATCTTGAGCGACATCATCGTCGCGCCGCGCTTCGACCCCTCCGAGTTTTCGCGCGAGCGCGATGTGATCCTCCAGGAGATCGCGGCCGCCATGGACTCGCCCGAGGACATAGCGTTTGACTTGGCCCAGGAAGCCGCCTTCCCCGATCAGCCGGTCGGCCGCCCGATCCTCGGCACGGCGCGCAGCGTCAAGGGCTTCAGGCCGCCACATCTCGGGGCCTACCTTTCCGCCCACTATCACGGGCCCAACATGGTCCTCGCGGCGGCTGGTGCCGTCGACCACGCGGAACTTGTCGCCGGGGCCGAGCGGCGTCTTGCCACCTTCGATGCCAACAGCGGCCCCGAGCCGGAACGCGCGGTTTATGCCGGGGGCATAAAGCGCTCGGAGCGGCCTTTCGAGCAGACCCATCTCGTGCTCGCCTTCGAAGCGCCCGCCTATCGCCATCCGAACTACTTCGTCGCGCAGACCCTGGCCGGAGCGCTCGGCGGCGGCATGTCATCGCGCCTCTTCCAGGAGGTGCGCGAGCGGCGCGGCCTCTGCTACGCGATCTACGCCTTCGCGAGCGGGCTCACCGACAGCGGTATGTTCGCCATCCATGCCGCTGGCGGCCCCGACCGGGCGCATCAGCTGATCGCCGTCATTCGCGAGGAGCTGATGAAAGCGGCCGATCAGGGCTTCCGCGCGGAGGAGATCGCTCGCGTCAAGGCGCAACTCAAAATGGGGCTGCTCGCCGGGCTCGAAAGCTCGAGCGCCCGCGCCGAGCAGCTTGCCCGCCAGGTTCTGATCCACGGCCGGCCGCTCACCACGGCCGAGTTGATCGAGAAGGTCGAGCAAGTTGAGGTCTCTGACCTGCAAGCCATGGTTGCGGCCCTGCTCGCATCTCCGGTCAGCCTTGCCACGGTTGGGCCCATTCTTCATGTTGCAAGATTCGACAGGGTGGCGGAAAAATTCACAATTCCCGCGAGCCGGGCCGCTTGAAGGGGGTCTTTTGAACCATGGCTTTGTTGCGAGCAGCGTCCGCGAGCGACCTCGGTCCGGTGCTTGAATGCGATCGGGTTGTCTTGCGCACGCCGCAAATGTCCGACTATGCCGCCTGGGCCGAGCTCAGGACGGCGAGCCGCGACTTCCTAACGCCATGGGAGCCGCTCTGGGCTAACGACGAACTCTCGCGCGCCTCCTTCCGCCGCCGGGTGCGCCATTATCTGCGCGATTTGCGCGAGGACGTGGGCTATGCGCTGTTCGCGTTCTCGGCCACGAGCGGAGCCTTGGTAGGCGGGCTTACGCTGTGCAACGTGCGGCGCGGGGTGACGCAATCCTGCACTCTCGGCTATTGGGTCGGCGCCAAATATGCCCGTCAGGGCTACATGACCACCGCGGTCCGCGCCGTCATCCCCTTCGTTTTCGACTCGCTCGAGCTGCACCGACTTGAGGCGGCGTGCCTGCCGACCAATGCTGCCTCGATCAAGCTTCTGGAGAAAACCGGGTTCCAGCGGGAGGGTCTTGCCCGCCGTTATCTCAAGATCAACGGCGTCTGGCAGGATCACCTGCTTTACGCGCTGCTCGACACCGACATACGCCGCTAGCGCCGTCGGGCAGCGTTAAACACGAGACGGGGAGGGTGGGTCAGTTGAGCGGCTTCAAGCGAGAGCATGCGGCCGCCTGGCTTCGCCGCCCGGGGGAGCGGCAACGCGCGTTCGCGCGCGCGGCGGTGCTTGCTCTTTTGCTTCTGCCCTCGTCGTTCGCTCAAGCCGTCGAGGCAATCAAGGTCACGCCCGACCAGCAGAACATCGACATCACCGCCAAGGGTGAGCTCTACGAAGGCCGCGGCGACAAACTCCAGATCGAGACGGCGCCGGGTCCCGACGGCTATATCGGGCGCATGGCCGTGCAGGCCGCCCATCCCGGCACCAATCCGAGCTGGGTCGTGTTCGCTCTCACCAACCCGACCTCCGACCCGATCGTGCGCTGGCTGGTCGCCCCGCGCTACACGCTGGCCAATTCACGCGTGTTCTGGCCCGACCTCGATTCCCCCCGCATCGCCGCGGTGACGCCCTCTCTCGGCTTCCGCCCCGAGCCGCTCAAGAGCGATCGCGCCGACATGTTTCGCCTCAATCTCGAACCGGGACAGACGGTCACCTTCGCCGCGGAGCTCAGCTCGGCGCAAGTCCCGAGTCTGCATTTGTGGGACCCCAACGCCTATCAGGCCAAGCAGCAAGACCGCATGCTGTTCAACGGCGTGCTCCTCGGCATCACCGGGTTGCTGGCGATTTTCTTGACCGCAATTTTTGCAGCCAATCACCGCGCCATCTTTCCCGCCACCGCACTCGTGGCCTGGGTGGCGCTCGTCTATTTCTGCGTCGATTTCGGCTTCTGGAACAAACTCTTCCCCGTAGGGCCGGACCGTACGGCGCTTTACCGCGCCGCAGCCGAGGCGGGGCTCGCCGCAAGCCTTGTCCTCTTCCTCTACACCTTCCTCCGTATCGGTCTTTGGCACAGCTGGATCAAGACGCTCTTCTGGGGATGGATCGCGGCGCAATTCGCGCTCGTCGCCTTTGCTGTGATCGACCCGGCCCTCGCGGCGGGGCTCGCCCGAATTTCCACCATTGCGATCGCGGGGGTCGGCACCGGGCTGATCGCCTTTCTCGCCCTGCGCGGCCAGGACCGCGCGCTTTCCCTCATTCCGAGCTGGCTGCTCCTGATCGTGTGGTTGTTCGGCGCCGCCATGATCGTGCTCGGTAAGCTCTCCGGCGACATCGTCATTTCTGGACTGGTCGCGGGCCTGGTGCTTATTCTCGTCCTGCTCGGCTTCACGGTCACCCAGTTTGCCTTCCGCTCGGCCGGCGGGCAGCTTCAGCTCGGGCCGCCGAGCCTCGTGCAGATGAAATCGCTCGCTGTCGATGGCTCGGGCGCCCATGTGTTCCAGTGGAGCGCCGGCAAGGATCAAGTCATCGTGGCCGAGGAGGTCGAGAGGGACCTCGGCTTCGATCCTGGCGCGCTCAACGTCTCGGTCGACGAGTTCCTGCAACAAATGCACGCCGCCGACCGCGAACGCTTTCGCCTGATGCTGTGGTCGTTGCAGGAGAAGCAGGGCGGCGATCTTGTGCTCGATTTCCGCCTGCGCCGCCACGACGGCACCTATCTCTGGTACGAACTGCGCGCCCATGCGGCGCCGAGCGAGAACACCCGGCTCTTGCGCTGCGTCGGTCTGATGCGCGACGTGACCAGCCTCAAGCGCGCGCACGAACGGCTCATGCACGATGCCGTGCACGACAGCTTGACCGGACTTCCCAACCGCGAGCTGTTCATGGATCGCGTGTCCGGCGCCATCACCCGCGCGCGCGAGGGCCAGGGCGGCCGCCCGACCGTGCTGTTCATCGACATCGACCGCTTCAAGAACGTCAACAAGAGCTTCGGCCTCGTCATCGGCGATTCGATGCTGCTCACCCTCAGCCGCAGGTTGGCGCGCCACCTCAATCCGCAAGACACGCTCGCGCGCCTCGGCGGCGACCAGTTCGCCATCCTTCTCATCTCGGGCAGCGACCCGCATCAGGTCGCGACGCTTGCCGAGCGGGTGCGCCGCGCGCTCCGGACGCCGATGAAGATCAGCAACAAGGAAATCATCCTCACCGCCTCGATCGGCATCGTCGTGCACGACGGCACGCAGGCAACCGCGCAGGACCTCGTGCGCGAGGGCGAGATCGCCATGTTGCGAGCCAAGCGCTCAGGCGCCGACCGCATCGAGATTTTCAATCCCGCCATGCGCGGCGAGGACGAAAGCAAGCTCCCGCTCGAAAGCGACCTCCGGAAGGCGATCGAGCGTCAGCAGATCGCCGTTCTCTATCAGCCGATCACGCGGCTCGCGTCGAACCAGCTTGCCGGCTTCGAGGCGTTGCTGCGCTGGGATCACCCGACCCGCGGCCGCCTCGGCCCCGAGGACTTCATCCCCATCGCCGAGGAAACCGGTCTGATCGTCGAACTCGGCAGCTATGTGCTCGGCCAGGCGCTCGAAGAAGCCGTGCGCTGGCACAAGGTGCTGCCGCGCGAGCGCGACCCGCTCTTCGTCAGCGTCAACGTGTCGAGCCGCCAGCTTTTCCGTCAGGACATGGTGCAGGAGATCAGGCTGATGCTCGCGCGCGAGACGGTGCCCAAAGGCACGCTCAAGCTCGAGATCACCGAGTCGCTCGTCATGGAGAACCCGGAGCGCGCCGTCGAGATCCTGACCTGGCTCAAGAGCTTCGGCGCGAGCCTCGCGCTCGACGATTTCGGCACGGGCTATTCCTCGTTGAGCTATTTGCACCGCTTCCCCTGCGACACGATCAAGGTCGATCGTTCCCTGGTGCGCGACAGCGGCCTCAACGGTTCGGCACCGCTCATCTTGCGCTCGGTCATCGCGCTGGCCCACGAGCTCGGCAAGGAAGTCGTTGCCGAGGGCGTCGAGACGGCGGCCGATGCCGCTTATTTGCGCTCGATCGGCTGCGAATACGGCCAGGGCTTCTATTACGGAGAGCCGATGGCCCCCAAGGAGGTCG
This sequence comes from Methyloceanibacter sp., assembly GCF_035650995.1. Lineage (GTDB taxonomy): Bacteria > Pseudomonadota > Alphaproteobacteria > Rhizobiales > Methyloligellaceae > Methyloceanibacter. Next base: position 44,236 of record NZ_DASRGO010000190.1, read on the forward strand.
CCGATCTCCTCGCCGCTCTCGCCACCCATCGCAAGCGCAGACAGCGCGAGAGGGCGAGGGCGCAGCCCAATGCTCCTAAGGGCATGGAGGTCCAGCCGGCCGCCGCGGCGCCGCTCCAGGCACTGCCGGTGCCTCGTCCGACGTCCTAAGCGTGGCCTGAATCGCTCACCAGGCGGAACGGATCGATGCCAATCTTGCCGAGCGCGCGGCCATATTTGCGGTCGATCTCGGGATCGAAGATCAGCTCCGGGTCGGCCGGACAGTTGAGCCAGCCATTGGCATGGATTTCGTTCTCGAGCTGCCCCGGTGCCCAGCCCGCATAGCCGAGGGCGAGCAGCGCCTTGTCGGGACCGGTGCCCTTGGCGATGTCGCGTAAAATGTCGATGGTCGCGGTAAGGCACACGCTCTCGTCGATCGGCAGCGTGCTCTCGGCCTTGAAGTAGTCGGCGCTGTGCAGCACGAAGCCGCGCCCCGTCTCGACCGGGCCGCCGAGATGCACCGCCATGCCGGTGAGACCCTCGGGAAGCCTGATGCGATCGGCGGGCGGCACGATGTTGAGCTGCTCGAGCAGCTCGGTGAAATTGATGTTCGGCGCGCGCTGATTGATGATGATGCCCATCGCCCCGTCGGCCGAGTGCGCGCACATATAGATGACCGCGCGTGTGAAGCGCGGATCTCCCATCGTCGGCATGGCGATTAGCAGCTGACCGTCGAGATAGCCTTCGCGATGCGGCCGGTATGCGGTGCGGGCAGGCATTGGATTAGACTACAACAGTTCTGACGCTTGGGAAGAGGAAACGCTCAATTAACGGCAACAGAGGCATTTTCGCCGCAATTGCCCTCACAAAAGAGTGACGCCTTTGCACGCGCTGCGAGTCGCGCAAGCTCCCTCCTCCCGCTAGAGTTCGTCGGCCAGAAATCCTCCAAACCATGCACGAGCCTCACACTTCTTCTCGCTGTCTTGCGTGGGCATTCGCACTGGCGCTCGCCTTATTGTGCCTCGCCGCAGTGGGCGGAGCGCACGCCGCAAGCCAAGGCGAGTCAGCCTGGGTCGCCTCGACCGATTCCAAGGCACGCCTCGTCTCGGGCACGCCCGAGGTCGACGGCAAGCCAACGCTCATGGCCGGCGTTCAGCTCCGTATGGAGCCCGGCTGGAAGACGTATTGGCGGAACCCCGGTGACTCCGGGGTCCCGCCGAGCTTCGACTTCAAGGGCTCCAAGAATCTCAAGCAGGCCGAGCTGCTCTATCCGGCGCCGCACCGCATTGCCGAGGCGAACGGTACCGCCATCGGCTACGAGGAGGAGGTCGTTTTCCCGATCAAGGTCACGCCGGAACGGGACGGCGAGCCGGTCACGCTCAAGCTCGCCTTCGAGTACGGCCTGTGCAAGGAGCTCTGCGTGCCGAACGAGGTCGATCTCGAGCTTCTCGTGTCTCCCGGCGACGGCAAGGGCGATGCGCTCCTTCTCGAGAATGCGCTGGCTCAGGTGCCGAAGGCAGCAAGCCCAGATCACTTGCCTGCCGTCGAGAGCGTGACCGCGGACCTCAACGCGCCCAAACCCACGATTGCGATCGATGCGACATTCCCCGAGGGCGCGCGCGGGACCGACCTCTTCATCGACGGCGGGGACGCGTACGTGCCGATGCCCAAGCCGGAAACCCCGCCCATCGACGGCAAGCAGCGCTTCTTGGTGAGCTTCGGTTCGGCGGCAGAGGCAGCTTCCGTCAAAGGCAAGACCTTGACCCTGATCCTCGTCTCGGACCTCGGCGCGACGGAAACGAAGTGGACGGCGAAATAGGGCCTCACTTGGCCGGGCAAGACCGAGCCGCTATGGTGCGGTCTGACGGAACGAAGACCCGGAGGAGAACGATGAGCATTGCCAAAGGAGACCGTCTGCCCGAGGCTACCTTCAGGATCATGACGCAGGACGGCATCAAGACCCTGACCACAAACGAGATCTTCGCCGGCAAGAAGGTCGTTCTGTTCGCCGTGCCCGGCGCCTTCACGCCCACCTGCCACCAGAAGCACCTGCCGGGGTTCATCGAGAGCGCCAAGAAATTCAAGAAGGCAGGCGCCGACACCGTGGCTTGCGTCGCCGTGAACGATCCCTTCGTGATGGCGGCCTGGGAGAAGAAGTCGGACGGCAAGGACAAGGTTCTCTTCCTGTCCGACGGCAACGCCGAGTTCACCAAGAAGATCGGCATGGATTTCGACGGCAGCGGGTTCGGCCTCGGCACGCGCTCGAAGCGCTACGCCATGTTCGTCGACGACGGCGTGGTCAAGATTCTCGACGTCGAGGAATCGCCGGCAGCGTGCGAGGTGACCAGCGCCTCGCATCTTTTGGAGCAGCTCTAGCCCTCGTCGCCGCTTCTCTTGCGGCGCCCGGCAAGGAACGGCGCCATGCCTTGGCGCGCGAGTTCGTCGGCGCGCTCGTTCTCGTCATGGCCGTGATGACCTTTGACCCAGTGCCAGCGAATGTCGTGCTGGCTCGCCGCCTTTTCGAGTTCCTCCCAAAGCTCGGCGTTCTTCACCGGCTTCTTGTCCGCCGTGCGCCAGCCGTTCTTCTTCCAGCTCTTGATCCAGCCTGTGATGCCGCCGCGGAGATAATTGGAGTCGGTGTAGAGCTCGACCTCCGAAGGTCCCTTGAGCGCCTCAAGCGCCTTGATGGCGGCGGTAAGCTCCATGCGGTTGTTGGTGGTCAGGGGCGCGCCGCCGCAAAGCTCCTTGCGGTGCTCGCCAGACTGAAGGATCACCCCCCAGCCGCCCGGTCCTGGATTGCCCGAGCAGGCGCCGTCGGTATGGATGATCACCTTGGGCTTCGCCATGCTCAGTGCTTCCCAAGCCCATAGTCGCGGTAGGATTTGACGCGCTGATGGAACCTCAACTTGCGCAAATATTCGTTGGGGTCCTTGAACCGAACTAGCGCGTTCTCGTCGGTGTTCAACCAGTCATAGGTGCGGGTCAGGAGGAAGCGCAGCGCCGCACCGCGCGCGAGCAGCGGCAGGCTTTTGAGCTCGGCCTCGCTCAAGGGCCGCACGCCTTCGTAGGCCTGAAGCAAAGCGCGTGCCTTGGTGACATTGAAGCCGCCGTCTGACTCGAAGCACCAGGCGTTGAGGCAAACCGCGACGTCGTAGGCGAGCGCATCGTTGCAGGCGAAGTAGAAATCAATCAGCCCCGACACCTTGTCGCCGAGGAAGAAGACGTTGTCGGGAAAGAGGTCGGCGTGGATGACGCCGTCGGGCAGGTCGGAGGGCCAGTTCTGCTCGAGAAAGGCAAGCTCCTTGGTGATCTCGGCGGCCAGTCCCGGGACTACCTCGTCGGCGCCCGCGCCGATGTCCTTGCCGAGCGCGCCCCAGCCGGGAAGCGATAGGTCGTTGGCGCGAAACATGGGGAAGTCGGCGCCGGCGAGATGCAAGTGAGCGAGCGCATCGCCGAGCGCGTGGCAATGCTCCATGTTCGGGCGCCTTACCCACAATCCATCGAGGAAGGTGATGAGCGCGGCGGGGCGTCCGGCGAGCTCTCTCAGCGTCCGGCCTGAGCGGTCCTTCACCGGAAGCGGGCAGGAGATGCCACGCGCCACGAGATGCTGCATGAGCCCGAGGAAATACGGCAGGTCCTCACGCCGCACCCGCTTCTCGTAGAGCGTCAGGATGTAACGTCCGCTCTCGGTGTTGACGAGGTAGTTCGAGTTCTCGACGCCTTCGGCGATGCCCTTGAACGAGGTCAGCGCGCCGACATCATAGCTGGCGATGAATTCCTCGAGCTCCTCGTCGGAGACGTCGGTATAGACGGCCATCTAGAGCGCCGGCGCCTCCCGGAGCTCGCGCGGAAGTTTGAAAGCGACGTCCTCCTCGGCCGTGGTCACCGTTTCGATCCGCGTGGCGAAACGCGCCCTGAACGCGTCGATGATCTCCTCGACCAGGACCTGGGGGGCCGAGGCTCCGGCGGTGAGTCCGATGGACCTGATGTCTTTGAAGGCGTTCCATTCGATCTCCGCCGCGCGCTCGATCAAGACCGCTTGCGGGCAGCCGGCGCGCTGCGCCACCTCGACCAGACGGAGCGAGTTCGAGCTCGTCGGCGAACCCACCACGATCATGCGGTCGCAACAGGGGGCGATGCGCTTGACTGCGTCCTGGCGATTGGTGGTGGCGTAGCAGATATCGCCCTTGCGCGGCGTGATCAGCTTGGGGAAGCGCTCCTTCAGCACGGCGATGATCTCGCGCGTATCGTCGACCGAGAGCGTGGTCTGGGTCAGCACCGCGAGGCGATTGGGGTCACACGGCGCAAAAGTGCGAGCGTCCTCGATACTCTCGATCAGATGTACCGCCCCCTTGGGCAATTGACCCATCGTGCCGACGACCTCGGGATGGCCGGCGTGTCCGACGAGGAGAAGTTCGCGGCCATTGGCGAAGTGCCGTGCGGCCTCGACATGGACCTTGGCCACCAGCGGGCAGGTCGCGTCGAGCACAAACAGACGCCGCCGCGAGGCCGCCTCAGGCACGGCTTTCGGCACGCCGTGGGCCGAAAAGATGATCGGCGCGTCGGTCTCCGGAATCTCGTCGATCTCCTCGACGAAGATCGCGCCCTTGGCCTTGAGATCCTCGACCACGGTGCGGTTATGGACGATGGCATGGCGCACATAGACCGGTGCGCCGTAGCGCTCGAGCGCGAGTTCGACAATCTGGATCGCGCGGTCGACGCCGGCGCAAAAGCCCCTGGGAGCCGCCAGATAGATGGTCAGCTCGGGGCGATCGCCTATGCATCCGTTCGATTTCGGCATGCTCGTCATTTTTGTGCCAGGGAAAGGGTTAAGGGTGGCAAAAGCGCGTCAAGTCGGACCTTGTGGCGCTTACCGAGTACGGATAGGTTGGCGCCCATTGCTGGAGACCGGCAGCTCGCAAAACCGAGACAATAAGCCGAGCCCGGGCATATCAGGCGGGGATGCCTGGCATGTCAAGCCAAGGACGGGGTGAGTTGAGGCGTTTCAACGCTGTTTGGTGGCTGCGTACCTGGCCGCTGGCCGGGCTCCTTGCCGCACCCTTTTGCCTGTCGGGCTGCGCCGTTTCCAAGATTTCCAATCCCTTCAGTGCCGGTAGTCCCGACACTTCGGCTTCTGCCGTCACCGAGGACCGGCTGCTTGAAACCGCCAAGGCGGATTCCGGCGCCGATCTGCCGGGCGGAATGAGCGCGCATTGTCCGCAAGTGGTGGCGTGGCCGCGCGACCGGCTCCTGACTATCTACCAGCCCGGCCATGTCGGCGACACCCTTGCCGTGATTCACCGCGGCGAGATCACCAAGATGGCGCGCGAGTGCCAAGTCTATGCGGACCGAGTGGTGGTGCGTTACGGCTTCGCCGGCCGCATTCTGCTCGGGCCCAAGGGCGCTCCCGGGACGGTCAATATGCCGGTCAGCATTCGCGTCGCCGGCACCGACCAGAAGACGCTGGTGACCGACAAGATGACCGTCTCGGCGACCGTGCCGCCGAACGATCCTGCGGGATATTTCTCGATGGTGCGCGAAATCGCCTTCCCCATCCAGGTCGGCACGCGGCCCGAGGACTATAAGGTGTTCATCGCCTTCGACCGCACGCAGCCCGGCGCGGGCTAGTCTCGCTCCGCCTCATCCGGGCTCAATCGCCGACCGCCGCGGCCCGCCATGATCGAGCCCCGCAGTTTCCACCTTGGCGCCCCAAAATCGGTCTGCCGGGCTGTTAACCACTTTGCCGTCCGGGCCCAAGCGGCCGCTCGCGGTTTGGGCGCGATGATTTAAATCGGCGCGACCGGGGAACCTTGGCGAGGTCTCGCGGTTGGAAACGCCAAAGAGGGAATGCGGCTTGACGAGAATGGGTCTGCTGTCTCGCGACAGTCTCTTCTTTCGCCGTGGCGATTGCCGCTCTTCCTCGCGTTTCAGTCGCGTCAGTGAACTGCTCAGGTGATGCGAAGCCTCCCAACGCCCGAAGACGCGAAAGGGAGACTCATTCGCCAAAGGGGGAGGGCCGTCGACCGGCCCTGGACTTTCATGGCGCAGCTCAACGTCGTCGCCCAGAGCGACAAGACCGGAGATCATCGCCAGAGCGGAGACAAGCCGAGTGGCGCGCGCATCGGACCCATTCAGCCTCAGGTGCAGCGAGCGCCGCGCTCGCCCGAGGCGAGGAAAGAAGCGGTCCGCCGCGCGGAGCAGGCCGCCGCGACGCGCGTAACCCGATTCGAGGCCCAAGCGCCGGAAGCCCGGCCTGCTCCGACCGCCTTTCGGCTCTCGCAAGCAGCCTGGCTACGCATCCTCTTCATCGGGCTCATTCTCGTCGCGCTTGTCCCGAACGTCACGCTCGCGATCGTGCTTTGGCTCGGCCTGATCGACCCGCCGTGGTCGAAGCAAGAATCCCCGTCACCGCCGGCGGCTGTGCAAGTGTCGGCCCCCGCGGCCGTGCTCACCGTGCCGGCGACGCTCGAAGCGATTGCGGGCGAGACGATTGCCCTGCCGCTCGCTCTCGACGGCACCGACGGCGTTCCCGCTCGCAGCATCATCGCCCTCAAGGGGCTGCCGCCGGGGAGCACGCTCTCGGACGGACGGCCCTACGGCGATACCGAATGGAATCTGAAGCCTGACCAGATCGGCGACCTGCACCTCGCCGTGCCCGCGAATGCGGAAGGCGAGTTCCACTTGAGAATCAGCCTGCTTGCGCCGGACGACAAGAGCATTGCCGACACCGAGACGGCGCTGAAGGTGTCGCCGGTGCCGAAAGTGTCCGTGGTTCACACCGAGCAAATTTCGGCCGATTACGCCGAGACACGGGCCGAAGCGGCGGACGAGCCGAACGAAGACGACGGCTCGCGCGCAGGCGGAGAGGTCGCGCCGGCACAAGATGCGCAAGCCGAAGCTGCCGTCACGGAAAGCGGCGATACGGCGTCTGCTGCATCAGAGTCCGTCGATACCGGCAAAGAACCGTCGCAATGGGTCACGCCCTCGGCCTACGTCAATCTCCGCGAGCAGCCCTCGTCGTCGTCGCGCGTGGTCGGCGTGATCGCCAAGGGCACCAGAGTGCCGGTGCTCGACCGCAAGCGCGGCTGGGTCAAGGTCAAGAATCCAGCGAGCGCCGACACGGGCTGGATCTATAGCGGCTATGTCGGCGGAGGGGGCCACGCCCGGCCGCGCAAGCGCGCCGAAGCCGCGCCAGCGCAGAAGACCGAGCAGTCGTCGTCATTCTGGAAATGGCTGCTGCAATGAACCTGAAGCGGAAGGCTAGTTCAGCTTGGTCCTAAGCGCCGCGACGCCTTGCGTGACGAGGCCGTCGGCAAGCTCGGGGGTGAGCTTCGCCTTGATCACCGCCTGCGCCGCGCTCACCGCGGCCTCGGCCGCAGCCACTCTCACCTCGCGCAGAGCATCGGCCTCGGCGCGCGCGATCTTGTCCTCGGCGAGCTTCATGCGCCGCTCGAATTGCTCGGCCATCGAGGCTCGCGTCTCGGCGGCCATCTCCTCGGCCTCCTTCTTGGCGAGGCTGATGATGGCTTCGGCCTCCTTAACCGCGCCGCCCTGCTTGCGCTTGTAATCGGCGAGCACCTTCTCGGCTTCTTCGCGCAGGTGTTTGGCCTCGTCGAGCTCCTTGGCAATCGCCGCGGCGCGCGCGTCGAGCGCGGTAGCGACCTTCTTGTGCACGCCGAGATAGATCACCCCGCCGAGGAAGATGAAGAACGAAACGGCGACCCAGAATTCCGGCTCGAAGATGAAGTCCATGGCTCAGCCCTTCCGCGCCGTGTCGACCGCCTTCTCGACCTCGGCCTTGGCCGGCGCGACTCCGATCAACCGGCGCACGATGTCGGCGGCGACGTCGGCGGCCACAACGTTCACGTCCTTCATCGCCGCCGCCTTGGCCGCAGCGATGCGCGCCTCGGCCTCTTCGCCCTTCTTGGCAAGGTCCCGCTCGAGCTTCTCGCGCTCGGCCGCGAGCTCCTCCTTCAGCTTGCCACGGCCCTCCTCGATGATCGCGTGCGCCTTCTGCTTGGCCTCCGCGAGCGCCTGCTCGTAGGCCGCGATCGCCTCTTCGGTCTGGCGCCTCAGCCGGTCGGCTTCGGCCAGGTCCTTGGCGATATGGGCGGCCCGCGCGTCGATCACGCCGCCGATACGCGGCAGCGCCACCTTCACCATCAGGAGATAAAGGACGCCGAAGGTGATGACGAGCCAGATGATCTGCGGCGCCCAGTCGAGCGGATTGAGTTGCGGCATGGCGGCGTCGCGGCCTTCTCGGCGCGCGTCCCGGACGGTTCTAGAACACGAACAGGATGATCAGCGCCACCACGAGGCCGAACAGGCCCGTGGCTTCGGCGAGAGCGAAGCCGAGCAGGAGGTTGGCGAACTGGCTCTGCGCCGCCGAGGGGTTGCGCAACGCGCCCTGGAGATAATTGCCGAAGATCGTGCCGATGCCGACGCCGGCGCCGACGAGGGCGATCGAGGCGAGACCCGCACCGATCAATTTTGCTGCTGATGGATCCATTTCACTCTCCCTTGTGACGAGATTGGCTGGTGATGATGACTAGTGATGCATGTGCAGCGCATCGTTGAGATAGATGCAGGTGAGGATGGCGAACACATAGGCCTGGAGGAATGCGACCAGAATCTCGAGCCCAGTGAAGGCGACCATGAAAGCAAGCGGGGCCCATCCGCCGAGCAGGCCGAGCGCCACGACGAAGGCGCCGAACACTTTCAGCATGGTGTGGCCGGCCATCATGTTGGCGAACAAACGCACTGACAGCGACAACGGGCGGGTGAGGTAGGAGATCACCTCGATCACCACGAGCAGCGGCAGCATGACGAAGGGCACGCCCTCGGGCACGAAGAACTTGAGGAACTTCGCGC